>DATNKM010000125.1:0-8721 GCA_035603395.1 Candidatus Acidiferrales bacterium | reverse complement strand
CGTGCAGGTCATCCACATGGCGGCTTCGACGCCGCTGTCGAGAACGATCTGCTCAGTGAGCCGGAAGCCGAGATATTTCTCAAAGAACGCGCGGTTGCCTTCGATGTCGACGGCGAGCCCGTTCCAGTGATCGAGGCGGCGCACGTTGGCACCTCGCCCGAGAAATCGCTGGGCTTGATTCTTGAGAGATGGTTTTAGATGGGAGGGAGCTTCGTACCACTGCGTTTCGTAGTAAAGCTCGATCGGGTGGCCGTCGGGATCCTGGCAGACGTAGGCCGGACCATGGCAGAGGTCGCCTTTGTTCCAACCGATCTCGAAGCCCGAGCCTTTCAGCGCGGCGATGCGGCGTTCGAGCGCCTGCGGACTGCGGGTGCGATAAGCGACGTGGCCGAGCCCAGCTTGTTTCGACGCGGTGAGCTTCAGTGAATGGCGCTCGTAATCGTCATACGCGCGCAGGTAAACCGAATCACCCTCGCGGCCGCTTTCGGTCATGCCCATCACCTCGACGAAGAAGCGCAGGCTTTCCTCGGGTTTCGGCGTGAGCAATTCGAGATGGCCCAGGTGGGCCACGTCCATCACAGGTTCCGGTTGCATACATTCCCCCGCAGTTTTGGGCTTTGCGCCCACACGGCTACCTAAACGCTCAATTCAAAGGGGAAATTATACATAGAACGCGGGGTCGAACGGCGGCAAGTTTGCAAGCACACCGTCCGGCGCCAATCCCGGCCGACCCCTAGGCCTTGGCGCCGTGGCGCAGTCGATTCCGAATCATCACGGAGCCGAGATTGAGGGTGATCGAAATTCCGACGAGGAACCCGAAAAACCCGTCGAGCCAGTTCGTGCCGAGAGCGGTTGAGGGGTGAACGAACATGCGGAGCAGAAGAGCCAACGAGACTGAGAGCGTGCCCGCCGTCCACATCGCTTTCGCTTTGTGCGCTTGGGATCGAAAAATCATGAGTGTATCTCCTTTTTTGGATTTGTCGATGCTCGCTAATCCCGGATCAGGTACCACGCCATGAAGGAAAGTTTCACGATCACCATGGCGGCGAGCACGACGAGTAGGTCCCAGCTGATGTGGTGGTTCACAAAAATCCGGTATTCGAATATGCCGCCGAGCACGACCGCGCCGGCCATTCCGGCATAGCTCGACGAGCGCAGCCGATAGGTCAGGAATCGTTCGTCGACTACGGTTCCTAGAAAAGGGACTTTCATTTAGCTCCACGCTCCAATCGAAAGATCTCGTCGGTGGCGCACTCGAAAATGCGGGCGAAGGTGAGCGCGAGCTCGAGACTGGGCACGTAGCGATCGCGCTCGATCGAGTTGATGCTCTGGCGGGAGACGCCAACGGCTTCGGCGAGCTGCTCCTGCGTCCAGCCGCGGGCGGTGCGCAGTTCCTTGACCCGGTTTTGAATCGCGGCGCCCATGTAAAGTACGCTTTCCACGTCAGTATAGAAGCGAGCCGTCCGGATGTCAAGTAAACTTGTCATCCAGCTCCGACCGTAAAATCGTATTCCCAAGACCTTGTAACTCTTTCCGAATGATGACAATACCTGCCGATTCCACCGGCACGTGGTAGAGGAAGACGGCTCGGACCGGCATTACGGCGCGGCGCGCAGGGTCTCGCCGACTTGAGCGAAATCGATTGCGTCCTTAATTGCATTTGCCAACCTCGCGGACTATAACTGTGGGCACTGGCGCGATCCACGGGGGGTGGAAATGAATCGAAGAAAAATGCTGTCGCTGCTGGGGATGTCGCCTGCGATTTTGGCCGGCGCGCGCGCCGACGGGCAACAAGCGAAACCGAGGACCGTCCGGGCGGCGTCCAGCATTGAAAAAATCGAGACGCTGAATCCCAAAGGCACTCCTCCACCGATCCAGCTGCTACCCATGGCGCCGCGGCTCGGCAGCCTGGACGGAAAGACCGTCTATCTGGTGGACACGGGATTCGAGGGCGGCGGGTTTCTGCTGAACCAGATTCAGCTGTGGTTCAACCGCAACATGCCCAACACGACGGTGGTGTTCAGGAGAAAAGCGGGGCCGTATGCGGAAGACGATCCGGCGCTGTGGAAAGAGATCAAGGAAAAGGGCAACGCCGCGATCATGGCGATCGGGCATTGAAGCACCTGCACGCCAGCGACCGTCGGTCACTGTATAACCGTTGAAAAGCTCGGGGTACCCACCACTCCGCTCGTCACGCGGGCATTCAAAGACCTCGCCATCCTGAACGTAGCCAAGCGCGGCATGCCGCATCTGCGCATTACGTTCACACCGCATCCTGTTGCGACCAAAACCGCCGACGAGCTGCGCGCCTATGTGGAAGGCAATGATCCGGTAAGCGGCAAGCCGATGATGAAGGAGATCGTGGACGATCTGACGGTGCCGCTGAACGCGGAAGAAACGAAGACGGGAATGGTGAACGTGAGCGTGGGGCCGGAAAATTACGGTCCGGACACGCCGCGCAATTTGCAGCAGTTCTACCACGACAACGGAATGACGGATTTCCTGCCGATCATCCTGCCCACCGAAGAAATGGTGGACGAAATGCTGGCGGGCACGAGCCACAGGCCCGACGAAGTGGTCGGAAAAATGGCCGCGGGCGCGTATCCGCCGTGGGGCTACACGGTGAAACAGGTGGCGATCAATGCCGTGATGGCGGGATGCAAGCCGGAATATTTTCCGACGATTCTGGCGATCGCGTCGTCGGGAACGCCGTCGCTTTTCAGCTCAACGAATTCGTTCGCGTACGCGGCAGTGATCAACGGACCGATCCGCGACAAGCTGAACATGAATTACGGCATCGGCGCTCTGGGGCCTTTTGCGCAGCCGAACGCCGCGATCGGCCGCGCTTGGACGCTGCTTTCGAAAAATCTCGGCAACGGCGGCGTACCGGGCGACACCTACATGGGATCACAGGGAAACAACCTCAATTACAACAATCTGGTGATTGCCGAAAACGAAGGGGCCAGCCCCTGGGTTCCCTTCCACGCGCAAAAAGGATTCAAGGCGGAAGAAAATGTCGTCAGCCTGTTCCGCGGCCTCGGAATCGTCCCCGGACAGGGCGCGCGCGGGACGAGCACCGACACGCCGAAATACGAAGAACAGTTCAGCGACCTCTTCAGCGTGTTCACCGGATTTTTCGGCGGGCTGGTGGTGGCGGATCCGCTGATCGCTGTGAATTTGAAGGCCCGGGGTTACGATACGAAAGAAAAATTGATTGAGTGGCTGTACAAGAACACCACGCAGACAGTGAAGGATTACAAGAGCCGCGACTTTGCGTACGGGTTCGATTACCCGCGGGCGCTGAAGGGCCTGGAGCCGTATGCGACGTGGTACAACATGAAGGACGACGAAGTGATCCCGCGATGGCCGCACATGAACGACATCAATATTGTGGTGGCCGGCGGGCAGACCAACGCGTTCTTCCAGGGCGGCAGCTTGAGCTATGGCGTGAGCGTTTCAATCGACAGGTGGACGTAAACGCCGGTGCGCTCAGCCGGCGCGCCGCGGATTGCAATACACATCCTTCGGGACTATAAATAATGGCGTTGGTTCTTTGATGGGGGGTGAGATGAATCGACGGAAGATGCTGTCGCTGCTTGGGATTTCACCGGCGCTGCTGGCCGGCGCTACGGTAGACGCCTCCTCAAAGAACCCGAAAACAGCCGCGCGGGTCGCGCCCGCCAAGATCACGGCCCTGAATCCGAAAGGGCTTCCGCCTCCCGTCCAGTTGGTTCCGATGGCGCCGCGGCTGGCGAGCCTCGACGGCAAGACGATTTTTCTGGTGTCGGACGGTTTTCCGGGCGCGGATCATTTCCTCGCGCAGGTGGCGCTATGGTTCCAGAAGAACATGCCCAGCGTGAAAACCGAATATCGACTGAAGGCTGGTGCATTCGCCGATGACGATCCCAAGCTGAACGCCGAGATCAAAGCAAGCGGCAACGCCGTGATCATGGCCATCGGGCATTGAAGCACGTGCACACCAGCGACCGTGGGTCACTGTGTAAAGTTCGAACAGATGGGTTTTCCGACCGCTCCACTCGTTACCATCGCTTTCAAAGACCTCGCTAAATCGAACGCCGCGTCGCGCGGCATGCCGCTCGAGCGCATCTGCTTCACCCCGCATCCGGTGTGGGGCAAAACCGACGCGGAGATGTACGCGTACCTCGAGGGAAATGATCCGGTCACCGGCAAACCTCTGATGAAGGAAATCACGGACGCCTTAACGCTGCCGCTTACCGCCGACGAAAAGAAAACGGGATCGGTCGATATCTCTACCGGGCCGCCGACCTACACCGACACGGCCGACGCGCTACAACAATATTATCTGGACAACGGGATGACGGATTTCATGCAGATCGTCCTTCCCACCGACGAACGGCTGGCTGCGATGCTGAAAGGCACCAGCCACAAGCCGGACGAAATCGTCGGGAAAATGTCTCCGGCGCGCGGATCGTATCCGGACTGGCAATTCACCGTGAAGCATGTGGCGATCAACGCGGTGATGGCCGGTGCGAAGCCCGAATATTTGCCCACGATTCTGGCGATCGCCGAAACGGGGCTCACTTCCCTTTCGAGTTCAACGAATTCGTTTGCGACCGCCGCGGTGATCAACGGGCCGATCCGCGACACTTTGAACATGAATTACGGGATCGGCGCCATGGGGCCGTTCTCGCAGCCGAATGCGGCGATTGGGCGCGCGTGGACGATGCTTTCGCGGAATCTTTCCAATTCCGGCATTCCGGGGCAGACGTACCTAGGTACGCTGGGCAACAGCGTCAATTACAACAACCTGATCATCGCGGAAAACGAAAAGAACAGCCCGTGGACTCCGCTCAGCGTGCAGAAAGGTTTCAAGCAGGACGAAAACGTGGTCAGCGTCTTCGTCGGATTCAGCATTTCGCAGGGGCAGGGCGGTATTGGACTGGGCGTGAAGCCCGTGCCGCAGTATCACGAAGCGATCGCATATAACTGCATTCCGTTCGGGCCGCTTTTCGGCGCGCTGATCGTCTGCGATCCACTGGTGGCGCAGGGGCTGGTCGAGCTCGGCTACAAAACGAAAGAGCAACTTGCCGACTGGCTCCAGAAAAACTCGCTGATTTCGGCGAAGAACGCGCGATCGACGCTATTTGCCGGTCGATGGGTGCCGGATGCAAACACGCCGGACGACGCCCTGATTCCCTACTACCGCTCGCCGGACTGGTACAACTTCGTAGTGGTCGGCGGGCAAACGAATCCCTACCATATGGTCGGGAACATGAGTTATCGTGTCTCCATCTCGATCGACAAGTGGGCGTAGGTTTGGCGTAGTAAAATAGGGTGGGGCGGCTGAAACAAATCAAATTCAAGGGACATATCCGCAGTGTGCCCCGAGCCGGGCGCAACGGATGAGGAACCGGGGGGAACCTTTCGAAATGCACAAATCAACTGGAATGAAGTCGTTGTTCGTCTTCGCGATGGCAGCGGCGATGGTTTGCTCCGCGGCGGCGCAGCAGTCCAAGCCTGTGGACGAAAAGGCCCTAAAAAGCGCTGCGAAAAGCGGAGACTGGCTGAGCAACGGCCATGATCTTGGCGATAACCGCTATAGCCCGTTGAAGCAGATCGATGGCAGCAATGCGAGCCGCCTCGGCTTGGCGTGGTCTTACGACACCGCCGGCTCGTTCGGCACCGTTGAGACGACGCCGCTCGAATGGGATGGCATTGTGTATGGCACGGCGCCGTGGAGCATCGTGTTCGCACTCGATGCGAAAACCGGCAAGGAGGTATGGCGCTGGGACCCGAAGATCAGTCACATGAATTTCCCGGTAGGCTCGGCGGGCAAAGCCGATAAGGTCCGCACCGGCCCGAGCGTCTGCTGCGGCCCGGCCAATCGCGGCGTGGCGCTCTATGACGGCAAGATTTACGTCGGCACGCTCGAGGCCAAGCTCGTCGCTCTCGACGCAAAAACGGGCAAAGAGGTCTGGTCCGTGCAGGCGGCTGACGAGGGCGCCGACTACAGCATTACGGGCGCTCCCATCGTCGCCGGAGGAAAAGTGATCATCGGCAATGCCGGCGGCGAATACTCCGCGCGAGGCTTCGTTTCCGCGTTTGACGCGGAAACCGGCAAGCTCGATTGGCGCTTCTACACCGTGCCCGGCGATCCTTCGAAACCGTTCGAGAACAAAGCGATGGAGGTCGCGGCCAAGACCTGGACGGGCGAGTGGTGGAAACTCGGCGGCGGCGGCACGGTCTGGGACGGCATTTCCTACGATCCCGAGCTCGACCTGATCTACATCGGCACTTCGCAGGGGGGGCCGTGGGTCGGCAAATACCGCAGCCCGCAAGGCGGCGCCAACCTTTATGTGTGCTCCGTGGTCGCACTGAAGCCGGAAACAGGCGAGTACGTCTGGCATTTCCAGACCACGCCGGGCGACGAATGGGACTACGACGCGACGCAAGGCATCACGCTGGCCGACATCAAGATCGACGGCAAGATGCGCAAAGTGCTGATGCAGGCGCCGAAGAACGGGTTTTTCTACGTCCTCGATCGCAAGACCGGAGAGTTTATTTCCGGCAAGCCCTATGTGAAGGTCACCTGGGCGACCGGGCTCGATCCGAAGACGGGCAAGCCGAACGAAGCGCCGAACATGCGTTACGACCAGGAAGAGCGCGTCGTTTCTCCCGGTCCCGCGGGCGGCCATGCGTGGGAGGCCATGTCTTACAATCCGAGCACGGGATTGGTTTACCTTCCGGCGCTGGACAGCGACTTCCACTACATCGCCACGCCGGAGTTCAAGCCCGAAGTCGGCGTTTATAGCTGGGGCATCGTGTTTCGTCCGCCGCCGCCTCCTGCTCCGGGACAAACCGCACAGCTGCCGCCGCCTCCGGGCGGTTCGCTGGTCGCCTGGGATCCGGTCACGCAGACCGAGCGCTGGCGCTTGAAGAAAATGAATGGCTCCGGAACCGTCACAACTGCGGGCGGCTTGGTATTCGGCGCATCCGACGATGGCGACTTCAAGGCGTTCAAGGCGGATACGGGCGAGGAAGTCTGGTCCGTGAAGCTGCAACCGGGAATGGCGAATCCCTCGACATATATGGTCGACGGAAAACAGTACGTGTCGATCCTTGCTGGACGCAGCGGGCACGGGCGCGTGTACACCTTCGCGCTCGATGCGAAAGAGCCGATGCCGTCGGGCGGTGGCGCCGCTCCTCCGGCCCCTGCCCCAGCCGGTGCGGGCCCTCATGCGGACGCGCCCACGCAGAACTAGTCTCAAGCCGGGCCGACATTTATGTAGCTCAGGTCTTCCCTGCGATTTTTTGTCGGGAAGGCCTGAGCCTTTTCGGCGCCATTTCGATTGTGCAACAGCCAATCTCCGGTGCCTCCACTGAAAGCACACGCTGCCCTTTTGATCCTGACGCTTGCGCTGGCTCTTGATTCTGCTGTGTACGCCCAGAAAGGCCGGCCCGCGACTTCGTATGCCCAAGCCGTCGGCCTGCCCCTCCAGGTTATCGTCGTTTTCGGCGATCAATACAATGGCGGCGACGAACTCTACGACGCAAAAATCACAGTTGCAGAAATCGTGCGCGGAGAAAAAGCGTGGCAAAAGGTGAGAGCGGCGGGCGCCGGGAATATGCCGCAGGCTTCCGGGCTGGAATATCTGCTCGCGCGCGTGCGATTCGAGTTTTCCGCGCGAGCTCAACCACATCATTACGACTACACGCTGGCTCCCGCGCAATTCTCGGCGATGTCCGCAGCCGCGGCGCCCTATGCATCGGCCGATCTGGCGGCGCCGGTGAAGCCCGAGTTGCGCGGCGTGCTTCATTCCGGAGGTTCGGTCGAGGGGTGGGTTGCATTTCTGATTCCGCGAGGCGATCATACGCCGCTGATGGTTTTTCGCGAGGACGTTGGATCCGTAATCCATCAAGGTGATGCCTCCATCTTCAAGCTCTACGATGAAAATCCAGCTGCAAAAACCAAGCCGTAGTCAGTTTGCCGGTCAGTGTCACAGACGCTCACAGTTGGAACAATGCTTCGGTGCATGAGATGAAAGCCGTAGTCGATAAAATCCGAGCCGTCAATCTGCGCAAATCCGGCGCGACCATGGAGCGGCGCGCGGATGGAGCAATCATCATTCGCCCCGAAGAACGCCTGGAAAGCTATCCGCGCGTGCTGACCGAGCGGCTGATCCAGTGGGCCGAGGCCGCCCCGGACCGCGCGCTCGCGGCCAAGCGCGGGCGCGACGGCGCCTGGCGTTTTCTACGCTACGGCGAGGCACTGCACAAAGTGCGGAGCCTGGGGCAGGCATTTCTCGATCGAGGTCTTTCGCCCGAACGACCGGTCGCAATTCTCTCCGAAAACGACCTCGAGCACCTGCTGCTGATGCTCGCCGGGCAGCACGTTGGCGTTCCGACGGCGTCGATCGCGCCGGCCTATTCGCTGATCTCGACGGATTTCGCGAAGCTTCGCCACGTGATGAAAATCCTGCGGCCGGGATTGGTCTTCGTGGCGAGGGCCGAACAATACCGGCGAGCTCTCGAAGCGGCGGTCGATCCTGGGATCGAAATCGTGTACGTCGAGAAACCGATCGGCGCTCCCGGGATGACGCCGTTCGATGAGATCGCCGCGACGTCCGCGACATCCGCGGTGGATGCCGCGCATGCCGCGATCGAGCCCGATGACGTGGCGAAATTTCTGTTTTCGTCCGGCTCGACGGGGCTGCCGAAGGCTGTAATCAACACGCATCG
>DATNKM010000105.1:0-24492 GCA_035603395.1 Candidatus Acidiferrales bacterium | reverse complement strand
GGTGCCCGCCGCACTCGCTACCGTGGCCAGAATCTTCAACCTTCGATCCGCCTCAACAGGCGCGGAAGCCAGCGTCTGAAACGCGAGCGTAAGCAGCGCGTCCCCGGCCAGGATTGCGATCGCCTCGCCGAATATTTTGTGATTGGTCGGTTTGCCGCGCCGCAGATCGTCGTTGTCGAGTGCCGGAAGATCGTCGTGGATCAGCGAGTAAGTATGAATGAATTCGAGCGCGCAACCGACCTGGATCGCGCTGCCGGGATGGTCGGAGAAAAGCCGCGCCGTCTCGATGCAAAGGACGGGCCGAATTCTTTTTCCACCGGCAAAGACGCTGTAGCGCATCGCGCGATGGATCGAGGAAGGCAGCGTATCCTCCGGCGGCATCAGCCGGTCAAGCGCAGCATCAATGGCTTCGAGATCGGCCTGATAAAAATCGGGAAGCTTCATGCGAGTGTCACGCGAAAGCTGATTTCATGGTCGAGGGGTGCAAGGTGGACGTATGCCTAGGAAGATTCATCTTCGGCTTCGAAAGGCTCCGCCGCGATCTTGCCGTCCGCTTTCTTCAGCAGAATTTCCACGCGGCCCTCGGCCTCTTCCAGCTGCTTCTGGCACTCGCGAGAAAGCTTCACGCCCTCCTCGAAGAGCTTCATGGCCTCGTCGAGCGAGAGTTCCGTGCTCTCCAGCCGCTTGACGACCTCTTCCAGGCGCACCAGCGACTTTTCGAAGTCGCCTTTGCGCTGCGGGTCAGCCGCCTTATTCGTCGCGGAGCTCATTTCGCCTTTTCGCTTGGATCGGGAATGCCGCCACAGGCGGCGCGAACATTCTAGCGCACGTCCCCCAGCAGCGCCACCGGCACCACTTGCACCGCAAGCCTCGCGGATGCAAAATCCCCGCATGTCACTAGAATTCACCACGTCTTACCTGAAGGACTCCACATCGCTACTGCGGTACTACAAACTGCTCGGCGAAAAAGCAATCGCCCAGGTTTCGGATACGGATCTCCTAGCGTGCATAGATCCCGAATCAAACTCCATCGCGATCATCGTAAAGCACCTCGCCGGCAACATGGTCTCGCGCTGGACCGATTTCCTGACCGCCGACGGCGAAAAGCCGAGCCGCAATCGCGACTCGGAGTTCGAGGCGCCCCCCGAAACTCGCGCCGAGTTACTGGCCAAGTGGGACGGCGCCTGGGAGATCGTCTTCGATTCGCTCGCCCCTCTGACCGAAGAAGACATGACCCGCACCATCCGTATCCGCGGCGAAGCTCATTCCGTCATGCAGGCGATCAATCGCCAGGTGGCGCACTACGCCTACCACATCGGCCAGGTCGTATTCATTGCCAAGCATCTGGCGTCGAACAAATGGAAATCCCTGAGCATCCCCCGAGGCAAATCAGCGGACTTTAATACCCGCGTCGCAGCCGGAAAGGCGTCCCAGCGATAACTCAGCACAAAAGCAAGAAAGGCTCAGCCCGGATTTTCCCCGCATCCCAGCCGGTCTTGTTAGAATCGTCTGACATGGCGAACGCAACGCCATGACGCACATGATGGAATCGACGGACTTGGGACGATGAGCGCGCTGCACGTCTTTGGCATCGTTTTCCTGATCGGCATGAACGCGTTTTTCTCGGCGGCGGAATTTTCGCTGGTCGCCGTCAGGCTTTCGCGTGTCCGCCAGCTGGTCGAAAAGGGCGATCCCCGCGCCAAAATTGTCGAACACCTCCTCAGCGACCTGAGCCGTGTCGTTTCCGGCGTGCAGGTCGGCATTACAATCGCCAGCCTCTCGCTTGGCTATCTCGGCGAAATCACTCTGGCCGCGATCGTCCGGCCGTTCGTCGAGCGTTTTGCCCGCCCCTGGACGCCGATCTTGGCTCATTCCATCGCCCTGGTCGTCGTGTTCGGCCTGCTGACCGTCATGCAGGTTATCTTCGGCGAGCTAGTGCCGAAAAGCATCAGCCTGGCCCGCGCCGAACGCGTTGCGCTCCTGATCGCACGCCCGTTTCACTGGTTCATCAATACATTTCGCTGGGCCATCGACCTGCTCGACGGCATCGCCGAGCGAATCGTCGGTGCTCTCGGCGTAGTCGCTCCGCACAGCCACACTCTCGTTCGCTCCGCCGAAGAGCTGCAGGTAATGGTGCAGCAGGCCCGCGACCGCGGCCTCTTGCCAGAAAAAGAGGCGCTCATCATCCAGAACGCCATGGAGCTAGGCCAAGTCCAGGTCCACGAACTGATGGTGCCGCGCCCGGACATGCACGCGCTGCCGGTGTCAGCCACGCTCGAAGACACGATGCGCATGTTCGCCACCACCCAGCGCTCGCGCCTGCCTGTCTACGATGGTTCTCTCGATCACATCCTCGGATTCGTCCATATCAAGGACGTTATCTGGGTACTCATCGATCGCGTCCACGCAGGCGATTCCCCATCCGGCCAGGATTTTCACATTCGCAGCGTCGTGCGCGACGTCCTGATTGTCCCGGAAACCAAGCCCGCCAGCGAACTGCTCGTCGAGTTTCGCGCGCGTCGCACGGGCCTCGCCATGGTCGTCGACGAATTCGGCAGCATTCTCGGCCTCGTCACTCTGGAAGACATCCTCGAGCAAATGGTCGGCGAAATTCACGACGAATTCGACGTGGTCGAGCGCCCGCTCACACTTCCCGACGGCGGAATTATCTTCGACGCGGGCATAAAAGTCCGCGACCTCGAGACGCAGTACAACATCGCGCTCACCGATGACTCCTCGTACGAAACCGTGGGCGGCTTCGTGCTGAGCCGGCTCGGATTCATCCCCCGGGGCGGCGAGAGCTTTGAAGCCGACGGTTTCCGCTTCACCGTGATGGAAATGGATCGCCGCCGAGTTTCCCGCGTAAAGATCAAGGCGATTCCCGCGCCAGCGCCGCGGCCTGCGCCTGAGCCGCTCCCTGAATCTGTGCCCGCAACGGCTCGATCCACTACCGAACCCGCACAAGGAAAACACGAAAAACTCGTGCCCGCGGGGCCCGCAAAGAGAAGTCGCCGCAAATGATCCGCTACCTCGTCCTGCGGATTCTCTACGCGCTCCCGGCACTGTGGCTGATCGTCACGATGGTTTTTCTTCTAGCGCACATCGTCCCGGGCGATCCAGTTCAGCAGATGCTTGGCGAAGGTGCCCGGGCCGAAGATTTGCAACAGCTGCGTCACACGCTCGGCCTCGACATGCCCATTGGAGCGCAGTATCGCCACTATCTCGCGGGTATCGCGCATGGCGACCTGGGCGAGTCGTTTCGCTTCCAGCAACCGGTGATGCGTGTGATCCTCTCGCACTATCCCGCCACGCTCGAGCTCGCCTTCGTCGCGCTGCTGGTCTGCGCCGCCGTGGGCATTCCCGCCGGATTACTCGCCGCCGAAAATCCCGGCACGCTCGCGGACCACGCCGTAAGTGCCTTCACCCTGCTAGGGCTCTCAGTCCCCAATTTCGCGCTTGGGCCCGTCCTGATTCTGATTTTCTCCGTAATCCTCGGCTGGCTGCCGGTTTCCGGCCGCGGCGGTCCGTCGCATCTCATCCTCCCGGCGATCACTCTCGGTGCCGGCTTAGCCGCCATCCTCACGCGCATGGTGCGCATCTCGGTGATCGAACAGCTTTCGAGCGACTACGTCCGCACCGCCCGCGCCAAAGGTCTCTCGCCAGCCGCCGTGCTATTCCGCCACGCGTTCCGAAACGCGCTCATTCCCATCTTGACGATCCTCGGCCTGCAATTTGGAACGCTTTTGGCAGGCGCCATCGTCACAGAAACGATTTTCTCCTGGCCGGGCATCGGACGCCTGGCGGTGCAGGCCATCAGCGCGCGCGACTATCCACTGCTGCAAGGCTGCATCCTGCTGATCGCGGTGTCCTACGTGCTCGTGAACCTCCTGACGGATGCCGTGTACGCGCTGGTCGACCCACGGGTGCGCCTCGGATGAACCAAAGATGAAAGGCCTCCGCGATTTCCTCCGCACCAGCGACGCGGGCCGTATCGGCTTGGTGCTCACCCTGCTGCTCGTGGTTCTCGCTCTCGCGGCCCCCTGGCTCGCCCCGGCCGATCCTAACGCGCAGAATCTGCCGGCACGCCTCTCCGGCCCGAACGCGATGCACTGGATGGGGGCCGACGAACTGGGTCGCGATATTTTCTCCCGCGTTCTCTACGGTGCGCGCGTCTCGATGCTCGTAGGCGTGTGCGTCGTGATCGGTGCGGGGATTGTAGGACTGGCAATCGGCGCGCTGGCGGGCTACGCCGGCGGCTGGTTCGACGGCATCGTGAATATCATATTTCTCAACGCGTTTCTGTCGTTTCCCGGCATCCTGCTCGCAATCGCCTTCGCGGCGTTTCTCGGTCCCGGCATCGGCAAAGTGATTCTCGCGCTGATCGTCACAGGCTGGGCCGGCTACGCACGCCTCGCCCGCGCCCAAATCCTGCAAGCCAAGGAGATGGAATACGTACTCGCCGCGCGTTCGCTGGGCGCCTCGCCCGTCCGAATTCTGGTCCGCCATCTTCTGCCGAACATTCTCCAGCCAGTGTTGGTGCAGGCCACCATCGGCATGGCTGGCACCATCCTCGCCGAGTCCACGCTGAGCTTCCTCGGCGTTGGCGTCCTGGCTCCGAATGCCAGCTGGGGCGCGATGCTCAACGACGCACGCAGCCACCTGTTCGACGCCCCGCACCTCGTAATGTTCCCGGCGCTGGCAATCATGGTCGCGGTCCTCGCATTCAATCTGCTGGGCAACGCGCTTCGCGACTGGATGGATCCCCGCGCGCGCTCATTCCTGATGGTAGCGTCTCTGCTGAGGTAGCTCGGAAGTTGAACGGAGGAGGCAATCAGGCGGTCTGAGATGAAGAAAACGAAACGCAGTTGCGACGCGATCGTCGATGCTTTTGTAGGCGCTGTTAATTTGGCGCCGCGCGAGGAGCTTTTTCGAGAGGAGATATCCAAAGCCTGTCGATTGTCGGCTGGAAAATGGCCGCACGCTTTCGACTGGAAAATTGTACGCAGCGAGGACGCAAGCTGGCTTTCGGCCTTGCGAAGTCGCGTGCAGGATTCGACGTGCGACTTGCAGCGACAACCAGAGCGCTAGAAGCTAAAACCGCGAGAAGTACCTAGCTAACCTCTACCGTAACTTCCGCCCCGCGCCCAAGCGCCAGCGACTTCGAAGCACTCGCCTTATTCAAAGAAATCTCAAGGTATCCGCCGGAGCCAATCAACCCAATCGTCTCGCCATTCGCCCCGCTGGCAAAGGTAGGAACCAACTTGGTCAAAGTCGCATTACCGGCCTTAATCGTAAATTTCCCGCCCTCCGTCGTAAACGCCGGCACATCCTCGGCCCGCAAATTCGTAATCAAATTCCCAAACTGATCGACCTTCAAAACTACGCCCTTAATCGTATTGCCGTTCGTCTTAGGCCGCGGCAACGCAAATCGTGTGAAATCCGTAATCTGCTCGCCAAACGCCGACGACTGCCACGACTTCGTCAGCCAAGCCGCCACAGGCGCGAAAATATCCCGTCCGTGAAAAGTATTGCTAACCGGCTGCCGGAAATAATGCTCGGAAATGATATTCCAGACGTATAGCGCCTCCGTCTGGTCGTACACCGAAGAAAGCACGCCGTTATCCGGTGCCACGAAGTAATGCGTATCGCTGGCCACCAGAATCGGCCGCCGCGCCGTACCCACCCCGGGATCGACGACAACCACGTGCACCGTCTTCGGGGGAAAATACTTGTAGGCCTGCCCGATTACCAGCGCGCCGTCCAGCAAATCGTGCGGCAACACACTGTGCGTGATATCCACGATGTTCACTTCGGGGTTGATGCTGAGAATGACGCCCTTCATCACACCGACCAGATGGTCGTTGGTACCATAATCCGTCGTCAGCGTAATGATGGGTCGCGCCACTGCCCGCTCCTATGATTGCCGGGGGCGCGCCTACTTTCTAACCGCGCCCTGGAACTGATAGTACGACGCTAACGGACGCCCGCGCATCTGTCAAAGCCATCCGCAGCGTCGTGGCGCGATACAGTAACGCGGTAGTGTCGTCGATCCCGCCATCGGAGCGCAGCTCGATTGCCCACACGGGGCCGCGTCAGATGGGAGAGTTCGTCGGCGGTAAGGTTATACCTAATCCTGAATCAGGCGAATCTCTCCGATTCCACCATGCACGGTCAAATCGATGCTCGTCGGCGTTTTGCCATACTGATCGTTGACCCAGGCGCCACCATCCTTATGCAAGCCCTGTGCATCCACCGATCCGATCCCGCCCGTGGCATCGACGCGCACGCCGACGTCTTTCGGCAGCCGGATTGTCGCCTGCCCCACGCCGCCCTCGATCGTGCCGGTCAGATTCGTGGTGCGCGGCCCGGTCAGATCGAGGTCGAGCTGTCCGGCTCCCATATGCACATCGAGGTCTTTCACCTGCACGCCGTTCAGCCGCAAATTACTTTGTCCCGCGCCCATCTCCACGTGAAAACTGATCGGCACATTGTTGGCCACGCGCAAATTCCAGTCGCTGTCGTCGGCGCCCCAATGGGTGTGGTTCCCACGATCGTCATCGTCCACATGAAGCTGCCCGTGACCGCCCGCCACGGAGTAATCCACATGCGGCTTGTTCTCGCGCCGATCGTAACGAAAATCCGCGTCCATTAGCTGGCCCGATCCACCCGCGACGGTGAGGTTCCCAGCCGGCATGTTCAAATCCACATCCACGTTTTTCGCGCCTTGCAACTCGACCGCCTGCGTGTCATGCGCACCGTCGGCAATCGCGTGGCTGTGCCAGCCCCAGCCACGATCCCATCCATCATCGTTGTAATTCCGCCATCCGCCGCGGTGCCATGCCATGGCTAGGAAGAACACCAACAGCAGAATCCACGCGATTCCCGTGCCGGAAATCCACGGTGAGACCGCTTCGCCCTGATGCTGCCGCCAATAGTAACTATCCCAGATTTTCCCCAGCCCGATCAGGATCAGAATCAGCGGCCAGTAACGCCACAGCGCCCACCACGGATTGAAGTCCGGATAAAGCTTGAACATCAAAAGGATCGCGCCGAGCACGATTAGAATGATCGGCCCCGCAAACGAGTTGTGCCTCGGCCTCATCGGACGCATCGGTTGATCCATAGCTCACCTCTCTTGCAACAAGATACGATGCGAGCGCCCGAAATGTTTCATCCGCCGCGCAGCGCCGGCGTCCCGCCTCTGAATTTCTTGGGGCATCCGCCTCGGCGGATGCCCGGAACCAATCCTTGGCGCTTCGCCATCGACCTTCCTTGATCGCATGGGAGCGCCCGGCGCATTTGGCTCCCGCCCGCTGTTGCGTTAGAATCGCGCCAATCGCTATGCTCGACCAATCCAAAAACAAGCTCCTGACCAGCGTAGGACCAGCCACTCCGATGGGCAATCTCCTCCGCCGTTACTGGATGCCAATCGCCGCAGTCAGCGAATTCGAAGCGCAGACGATCAAGCCCATCCGACTCCTCGGCGAGGATCTGACGCTCTATAAGGACATGGGCGGTACCTTCGGCCTCATTGGTCGTCACTGCCCGCATCGCTGCGCGGACATGTCCTACGGTTTCGTCGAGCAGTGCGGCCTGCGCTGCAATTATCACGGCTGGCTTTTCGATCGTGATGGCCGCTGCCTCGAGCAGCCCTACGAAGATGTCGCCCAACCCGACGCGCGCTTCAAGGAAAAAATCCGCATCACCGCATATCCCGTGGAAACGCGCGGCGGCCTCATCTGGGCCTATCTCGGCCCGCAGCCCGCTCCGCTCGTGCCCAACTGGGAGCCGTTCACCTGGAAAAACGGCTTCGTACAAATCGTTTTCGCCGAGGTGCCCTGCAACTGGTTCCAGTGCCAGGAAAATTCAGTCGACCCGCTGCATTTTGAATGGATGCACATGAACTGGAGCGTCCGCCTGAAGGACAAAGGCGGTCCGTATTCCCCCCGCCATTTGAAACTCGCCTTCGAGGAGTTCGATTGGGGCATCGTCTATCGCCGTATCCGCGAAGGCATGAGCGAAAACGATCCGATGTGGAAGGTCGGCCGTGTCTGCCTTTGGCCCAACGCCCTTTTTACCGGCGATCATTTCGAATGGCGCGTTCCGATCGACGACGAAAATACTCTCAGCGTCACCTGGTGCTTCAGCCGCGTGCCGAAAGACCGCGAACCTTTCGTGCAGGACCACATCCCCGCATGGCGCGGCCCGGTGCTCGACGCCGAAACCGGCCGCCTCATCTCCAGCCACGTCATGAATCAGGATTTCGTGGCCTGGGTAGGGCAGGGAATCATTCCCGATCGGCGCAATGAACACCTCGGCCTGAGCGACGAAGGCATCATCATGCTCCGCAACCAATTTCTGAAAGACATCGAAGCCATAGCCCGCGGCGAGGACCCGAAGGGCACCGTCCGCGATCCCGAACTGAATCGCTCGATCGCATTGCCGATCGCCGACCGCCAGAATCTCGTCGAGGGCGAAACGCTCGAGGAGATGGCCAAGCACCCGCTCCGCAGCGGCCAGCTACGCGACTACGTCTTCCAAGCCGGCCAACCCCAGGAAGTGAGAAAAGCCTACGCCAAAGCCATGGGCATCCCGGAATGAACTCTCGTAGCGCCGGCGTCCTGCCGGCGTCTTTCCTGTGTTGTTCAGCGAACGGTCGGCGATTCGCAGTTGAATTTGTAGGGGCACAGGATGCTGTGGCCGGTGCAAATTCTTTTCCATTTGGCAGTTATTCGATCGAGCCGCCAACGTGACCCTCCCAAAACGAAAATCGCGCCCCACTCAAAAGGCGCCCTACCTCCGCATTGCCACCGAAGAAGCCTTCGCCCCGCCCGAGCTCCTCCGCGAATGGAAACAAATGCTCGACCGTGGCGGCAATCTCGACCCCGGCTTCAAAGACCAATGGAGCTATTTCCTGGGTCCGAGCCCCCGCACCACCGCCATCGCAGCCCGAATCACAGACATCGGCGAAGCCCGCATCCGCGACATGGACGCAACCGGCATCGCCCGCCAAATCCTCTCGCTAACAAACCCGGGCGTGCAGCTGTTCGAAGCCGGCGAAGCCGCCTCCTGGGCCATTTCCTGCAACGACCAATTGGCTGAGGCAATCCAGAGAAATCCCGACCGTTTTTCAGGCCTCGCCGCAATCGCTCCTCAAAATCCCGCTGCCGCGTCGAAAGAACTCGAACGCGCCGTCGGCAAGCTCGGACTGAAAGGGGCCATCATCAATTCGCACACAAAAGGCGAATATCTCGACGATCCGAAATTCTGGGACATTTTCGCCGCCGCAGAATTGCTCGACGTTCCCATCTATCTTCACCCGAGCACGCCATCGCCGCGCATATATGCCCCCTTCGCCGAGTGGGGACTCGAAGGCGCCATCTACGGCTTTGCTGTCGAAACCAGCCTGCACCTGCTGCGCATCATCGTCAGCGGCGTATTCGATCGCTTCCCGAAACTCCGCATGGTCGTTGGCCACCTCGGTGAAGGCCTGCCCTTCTGGTTCTTCCGCCTCGATTTCTTCCATCGCGCCAACGTCGCCTCTGGCCGCTACCTCAAAGTGAAAAAGCTGAAGAAAAATAATCTGAGCGACTACCTC
The DNA here is from genome assembly GCA_035603395.1 of Candidatus Acidiferrales bacterium. GTDB lineage: Bacteria > Acidobacteriota > Terriglobia > Acidiferrales > UBA7541 > Palsa-295. Next base: position 14,894 of record DATNKM010000105.1, on the reverse strand, counting down.
CGCGAAAACATCTGGATCACCACCAGCGGCATGGCCTGGGAGCCAGCGATCCTGTATTGTCAAAAAGTGTTGGGTGTAGACCGCGTCCTCTACGCCATGGACTACCCCTACCAATTCATCCCCGAAGAAGTAAGAGTGACGGATAACCTGCCAATCCCAGCCGCAGCGAAAAAGAAGTTCTACCAAACCAATGCCGAAAAAGTCTTCAACCTCTGACGCCGGTGCCTTTCAGTGGCACAAACAATCCTGTCGGTGCTCTTGAGGATGCTCTTCTGCAGGGGATCTCTTCCCCCCAAAGTCCGCACCACTCCCTCCTTGCAATCTCTTCACATCCTGCTAGCCTATTTGTGTCCCCAAGCATGCGCGGGAACGAATCCCGGTCCCTGGGTCGCGGCAAGTGTTCAGCACAAGGCCATGCGCTCGCACTGTAGTAATGGCAGGATTTCGGTGATTTCTATTCCACCAGGAAGCCGCATAGAATCTGTTGTAAGGCATTGAAACAAAAGGATCGGTGTGCAGCTTAATCGACAACAGATCGGGGGAGGAGCCGACGCGCTTTCGGCGCGCCCAGCGTCCCGCGTTTACCTCGATTACAACGCCACCACGCCCGTGGATCCCGCGGTTCTCGAAGCGATGCTGCCGTTCCTCGGCGCAAATTTCGGCAATGCCGGTTCCGTCCACACGCCCGGCCAGCTCGCCCGCGCCGCCGTCGACGCCGCACGCGATTCCGTTGCCGAGCTAATCGGTGCCGCGCCCAACGAAATCGTCTTCACCAGCGGCGGCACCGAATCCGACAACCTCGCGGTCTTCGGCACCGTCGCTCGATCGAACAAGCCTCGCAAGCACGTAATCACCACGGCGATCGAGCACCACGCGATCCTGCACGCTTGCGATGAACTTGCGCGCCAGGGAGTCGAGGTCACCGTTGTTCCCGTTCGCACGGGACCGGGTACGCAGGGAATCGTCGATCCGGAGGAAGTCCGCCGTGCGATTTGCCCGGAAACGATCCTGATTACGGTGATGCACGCGAACAACGAGCTCGGCACGATCCAGCCGATCGAAGAAATCGCGCGCATTGCCGCCGATGCCGGCGTCTGCTTCCACTGCGACGCGGTGCAGTCAGCCGGAAAGGTGCCGCTGGACGTCGCAAAACTCGGGGTCGATCTGCTCTCCGTTTCCGCGCACAAGTTTTGCGGACCCAAGGGCATCGGCGCGCTCTACGTCCGCGCCGGCCGCCAGATTTCGCCGCGCGCTTGGGGCGGACACGCCGAGCGCGACCGCCGCGCAGGTACAGAAAATGTTCCGGGCATCGTCGGAATCGGCAAAGCCGCGGAGCTCGCGCGAAATTTGCTGGCCGAAGATAGCGCCCGTATTCGCTCCTTGCGCGACCAGCTGGAAACTACACTTCTCGAACGAATTCCCAACGTACGGCTCAACGGCGATCGCGACCGCCGCGTGCCGAACACCTCCAATCTTTCGTTTCCTGGTGCAGGCGGCGAAGCGCTGCTGATCGCGCTGGATTTGCAGGGCCTGGCATGTTCCACGGGTGCAGCCTGCTCGTCCGGATCCACGGAGCCGTCGCACGTGCTGCTCGCCGCAGGGCTTTCACACGACGACGCCCGCTCCAGCCTGCGTTTCAGTCTCGGCCGCCCCTCCACCGCCGCCGATGTCGACCGCGCGATCGAAATCATCCCCTCGGTGGTCGAGCGTATCCGGGCGCTCTCTCCGCGCGAACAGGAAGCGACTGCGGTGCACGCGCGGTGAACGGAATTACGATGACAGCTCTCAATCAACTCGAAACTACGGCCGGCGCGACTGCGAGCGCGGGGGGCGCCAGCGCCCCGACGACGCACACAGTGGCGGTCGCGATGTCCGGTGGTGTCGATAGCTCCGCCGTCGCCGCGATCTTGCGCGAGCGCGGCCAGTCGATTGTCGGGCTCACCATGCAGCTCTGGAATCAGCGCCGCCTGCCCGAATTGCAGGGAGATGGCCCCCGGCAGCATCGCTGCTGCTCGCTCGACGACGTCTATGACGCGCGCCGCGTGGCCGAGCACTTGGCGATTCCGTTCTACGTGATCAATTTCGAGCGTGCCTTCGAACAGACCGTCGTACGTCCGTTCGTGGAAGACTATCTCGCGGGCCGCACGCCGATCCCTTGCACGCGCTGCAACAACGACGTGAAGTTCGAGCAACTCCTCGCGACCGCTCGCCAGATCGGCGCTGAGAAGATCGCCACGGGCCACTACGCCCGCGTCCGCCACAATGCGGAAACCAATCGCTACGAGCTTCTGCGGGCCGTCGACGACACCAAGGATCAGACGTATTTTCTTTTTGGCCTTACGCAGGATCAGCTCGGCCGCGCTGAATTTCCTCTCGGTGAAATGACCAAGCAGGAGGTGCGCGACACGGCGCGCCGCTTGGCGGTGCCGGTAGCCGAGAAGCCCGAAAGCCAGGAAATCTGCTTCGTCCCGTCCGGCAGCTATGTCCGCTTCATCGAAAGCTATTTGAAGGAGCAGGGAACTGCGGGCGGCAACGACGGCGGTGGAATGAAGCTGGGAGAATCGGGCGAGATCGTCACGACATCCGCAGAAGTCCTCGGCCGCCACAACGGCCTGCACAACTATACCGTGGGTCAGCGCAGCGGTCTCGGCATCGCAGTCGGCCGTCCGATCTACGTCGTCGCGCTCGACAGCGAAAAAAATCGACTCATCGTCGGTGACGACGCCGAGCTTCGCAGCTCCATCTGCGAAGTCCGCAACATCAACTGGATTCCGTTCGAAGCGCCCGACGCGACGATTCACGCCGACGTGCGCATCCGCAATCGCCACCAGCCTGCTGAAGCGGAAATCACCGCGCTCACGCCTACAACCGCGCGTGTCACGTTCACCGAACCGCAGCGCGCCATCACGCCCGGCCAGGCCGCGGTATTTTACGCGGGCGAGAAAGTCCTCGGCGGCGGCTGGATCAAGTAAATTTCAAGGTGTCATTCCGAAAGTCGACGTTTTTCAGTGACTGAGGAATTTCTCGTCGGGTGAAGAGTTCGCCGTGGGTCAGATGAAGAGTTCTTCGTCCTGCGCCGCGGCATCGGAAGACTCGGCGCGGCGGCCGCTACGGATAAACTCAAGGCCCGCTTTCACGGCCTTTAGCACGGCGGACGCTTGATGCACGGGCTTCCAGACTCTTGAACGGAGGGTCGAACCGGTTTCCTCGATCACTTCGAGCGCGCCGGTGAGAATGTGATCTGCGCGGACAACCTGAATGCGCAGCCGCTCGACCATATCGGTAAACACGCGATCCACTTTCTGCGCCTGCCCGCGCGCGATCCGCGCGATCTCGGCGCCATCGCCCATGATGCTGGCAAGGCGCTCCTCGGAATCCTCGAGGATGCGATTGGTGCGAAGAAGAATCGGATCCATGCGCGCCTGCAACTGCTGCGCGATGCGGGTGAACGTACCGATCGCCTGGCGCAACTGAAGGAACATGACCAGCAGAATCGCCATCTGAATCACGATGGCAATCGTAGCCACTACGATGAAGACTTCGAGCCAGCCCGACATGAGCGAACTCCCCAGTTACTCCGACAAGACTCTAGGACAGCTTGGCTTCCCGCTTGTACGCTTCTTTGCCCGTCTCGACGGCGGCCTGGATGCCTTCCTTCTGGCGCGCCATAATTTCCTTGCTGCGTTCGATCAGGTCCTCAGCGCGTTCGCGCAGTTCACGAGCCTTTTTCTGGGCGTAGTCGCGGCCTTCCTCGGCCTTCGAGGTCAGATACTCGCGTGTCTCCTCGCCGGATTTGGGAGCGAACAGAATTCCCACCAGCGCTCCGATACCCAAGCCCACGAGAAAAAAAGATACTTTGGAACCAACGTTATCGGCCATAAGCGGACCTCCGAATCGCAGACTAGCATAGGCGTCGTAGTACGGCAAGGAAGGCCGTTGCAAATCAGCATATTAGAACGCGCGAGAGCATACGGCACCGTATGGAGGCCGCTACGGTTGCCATGGTGCGGATGCGGCTTCCGCCGGTTGACGCAAGGCATCGAAGACCCGCTGAGCCTGATGGCGTGGAACCTCCGCGGCGAGGTCATCGACGCTGAGCTGCTTCAAACGGGCGATGCTGCCGAATTTTCGTAGCAGCTTGTGGGCGGTACGATCGCCCACGCCGGGGATCTCGGTGAGCGAGGTGTGGACGCGCCGGCTCGTCCGCCGCTGGCGGTGAAAGGCGACGGCAAAACGGTGCGTTTCGTCGCGGATCTGCTGGATCAGGTGGAGTACCGGTGAGTGATGATCCAGCGCGAGGGGTTGGTCTTCGCGGCCTAGCACGTAGAGAATCTCTTCTTTTTTCGCGATGCTGGCCATCGGCTGATTGATGATCTGGAGCTTGTCGAGAGCCTGTTCGGCGGCGTGCAATTGGCCCAGGCCGCCGTCGATCAGGATCAAGCTCGGCAGCGGCTTTTGCTCTTCCTGCAAGCGCCGGTAGCGGCGTTCGACCGCTTCCTGCATGCTGGCGAAATCGTCGCGCAACCGGCCTTCCGTCTGATCGGGGCCGGGAATCATCGCATCGCCGCGAATGATGAACTTGCGGTAGTCGGATTTTTTCATCTTGCCGTCTTCCCACACGACCAGGGAGCCCACGGCATCCGATCCCTGAATGTGCGAAATGTCGAAACTCTCGATTCGCCGCGGCGGTTCCGGCAGACCGAGTGTGGACTGAAGCGCTTCCGCGATGGCTTTCGGGCTCGGTTTTAGCACGCGGAACCTCTGGATGAAGGAATGCTGCGCATTTTTCTCGACGAGCTCGAGGAATTGATGTTTCTGGCCGCGCTGCGGATTGAGGATTTCGACTCTGTGGCCAGCCTGCTCCGTCAGCACATCTTCGAGCAGCGCGCGATCTTCGAAATCGATCTGCGTATGGATGTAGCGAGGAAGGTAACCCGCTTCAAGATAGAGCTGTTTCAGCAGTGACGGCAGGAACTCCGCGGGATCGAATTCCGATTGATCCTCCCAATAGAAATCCCGCCGATCGACCACGCGGCCGCCGCGCAGGTGAAACAGATTCACAGCCACCTGCGGCGGCTCGGCGTACCAGGCGATCACGTCCGTGTCGTCCCCTTCCGCTGCGGCGATTTTCTGGCGCTCCTCCATCTCGGCGAGTGTGCGCAGCAGATCACGGTATCCACCCGCCTCTTCGTAGCGCTGTTGTTCGGAAGCGCGCTCCATGCGCTCCTTCAGGCTGCGCGAAAGATCGCTGCGGCGGCCTTCCAGGAACAGGCGGACGTCGCGGGCGGCTTCGGCGTAGCGCTCGTCCGTGACGAGATCGGCGCACGGGCCGAGGCAGCGACGAATGTAATACTGCAGGCACGGCCGGGGATGCGTGCGATCGAGATCGACGGTGCACGACGGCACCAGAAAATGCTTGTGAATCAGATGGACCAGCCGGTAGGCGAGGCTGGCGGGGAAGTACGGCCCAAAATAGGTCGAACCGTCCTTACTCAGCCGCCGCGTCACATACACTCGCGGATATTTCTCGAATCCGGTGTAACGGATGTAGGGATAGGTTTTGTCGTCGCGCAGGAGCACGTTGAATTTCGGCGTATGACGCTTGATCAGGTTGTTCTCGAGCGCGAGGGCTTCTTTTTCGTTGTCGACGACGATGTAATCGAGGTCCGCAATCTCGCGGACCAGCGATCCTGTCTTTGCGTCCATCCAGCGCGATTCGAGAAAGTAGGATTTCACGCGGCTGCGCAGCGAGCGCGCCTTGCCAACGTAGAGGATTTTGCCCGCCGCATCCTGGAACATGTACACGCCGGGCGAAGGCGGCAGTTGATCGACTTTTTCGCGAAGTTCCATCTAGGGCGCGTTACAATTGACGAGAAGATCGCTCCCGCCGCGCCAGAAGAATGGCTCGCCGAGACATACTTAATGATAGCAAACGGCATCTAACGAGATCGAGTAACCCCATGCGCTCTGTGATGATCGGGATTGCACTCGCGGCCCTGCTCGCCGCGCCCGCGAAGGGACAACAAAAGAATCAGGCGCCTCCGGGTCCGCCGCCTGCAGGGAATTCTTCGGGCGAATCGTCGTCGTCGCCGAATGGGCCGCCGGCACCTCCTGCTGACAGTTCTTCTGGCGAATCATCATCCAGTTCCACGCCGAAGGCGCCACCAGCGTCCGACTTGACCACCTACGATCCCGTGACTGCGGAAGAAGACGTCGAAGTCGGCCAGTTCTATGTGCGCAAGGGTGATATCGACGCCGCGATCGGCCGATTTCAGGACGCTATCCGGCTGCGGTCGAATTTTGCGAAGCCGCGGTTGCTGGCGGCCGAGGCGTATGAGAAGAAGGGCGACAAAGTCGACGCCGTGAAGTATTACAAAGAGTATCTACAGGTGTTCCCCAAAGCTCCGGACGCAAAGAAAATTCAGAGCAGGATCGAAAAGCTTTCCGTGGACTAACGGATGCCTGTTCGAATCGCTCGAAGCGCCGTCTTCCGGGGATCGATTTTTGTTCTCGCGCCCACAATTTCCTCCAAGACGCGCCCAACTTCGCCTCAATCCGGCACCCCATCTGGCCAAAGCCGTCGAATCCATTCGGAGTCAGCCGAGTTGGGTTCGATTGGATCGACGAGCGCCGCCCAGCTGACATGGCGGGAGATAGGGGCTCGCATGCGGAGCGGATGGTCTACCTCTGGGCGCCGAGGCCGTCGATTCAGCCGGCGTTCGAGCACTACAGTTTCGCGGACGAAGTGCTCCGCAGTGCTGTTTAAGAAGAATCTAGGGACAAGAGAGCGGTTGCCCTGCACCACTTGCGGCTGACCGAAAAGATTGCCAGAGTTTTTCTGGATGAGACTCTGAGGAAACAGACTCAATTCGTTCTCCGGAAATGTCTGTCGAACATTTCCGACCTGCAAGCTGAAGTACCGTGATAGCGCTACTTGCCTTGCAGCACCCAGTCGGATGTGGTTTGGTCGAATTCGAAGCCGAAGCGGTTGAAAGCTGAGCCCGTGGACTCTCTACGCACGACGTGCGCGCGGCCGGCGTGACGTTCGGCGCCGCCCGATGTTAGAAACACGTCGACCGAAGTGCCCTTGACTAGCGGAACCACGCAGCTGCACAGGAAGCCGCCGACGCTGACATTGTCCGTTGTCGTTTGCTCATCGAACGATTTCCCGTTGGCGTCGGTGCCCCGAAGCTTCAGCACGACCCGCATCTGCACGCGCTTGTGTAGGCGCCGCTCGGGCTGCTTGCCCTTCAGCTCTTCGGCCAGCGCCGATTTCAACGCGGTGAAGTCGACGGGCTTGTGGAAGTAGCCCTTGGCGCCGAGGCTCTCGCAGTGTTCTTTGTATTTCGTACCGGCCTCGCCGGTGATCACGAAGATCGGAATGCGCGAGGTGTAGCTCAGCGAGTGAAGGCTCTGGCAAAGCTCGAATCCGGAGAATCCTGGCATCATCAGGTCGAGAAGAATCGCGTCGGGCTTGCTTTCGAGCGCCAGACCGAGTGCCTGCTCGGGATTGCCGGTCTCGACGATCTGGTACGACCCGGAGAGTCGCATGCGGAGAAGGCCACGCACCGCTTCGTCGTCATCCACGATCAGAAGTTTCGGCATGGGCTTCGCGCCCGCGTTCCCTGGTCCTGTCTTCGGTTCTTGCGTTAAGGTCGACATCAGATCATCTCCGTGACTACGCGTCGATCCAGTGCTTCGCGGATCTTTCGCGTCAGCAATTCGCGGGTAAACGGTTTCAAAAGAAAAACACTACCGGGATCGACCGGTCCCTGAGAACCGACAGTTTGGCCGGTATAACCGGACATATACGCCAGCCGAATTTCCGGGCGGCGGCGCGTAAGTTCTTGGGCCAATTGGCGCCCTCCCATGCCGGGCATGACCATGTCGGTGAGCAGCAGATCGATGGGTCCTTTGAAGCGCTCGCTCACCTCGAGGGCTTCTAGGCCGTCCTTGGCTTCGAGAACCTTGTAGCCGCAAAGCTCGAGCGTGTTGCGGGTGAGCGTGCGCAGCGAGGATTCGTCTTCGGCGAGCAGAATCGTCTCGTTGCCAGTGAACGAGGTGGCGGCGCCGATGGGTGCGTCCGCCGTGAGGGCGTCGTCTACGCGCGGGAGATAGATCTTGAACGTGGTGCCGGCACCCGGGGCGCTGTAAATGTCGATGTAGCCTCCGCTCTGCTTCACCACGCCGTAGACAGTGGAAAGGCCGAGGCCCGTGCCTTTGCCTTTTTCCTTGGTGGTAAAAAACGGCTCGAAGGCTCGCGCTTTCGTTTCGGCGTCCATGCCGACGCCGCTGTCGGTGACTGTCAGGCAGACGTAGGGTCCGGGCTGCACGGGATACGGGTAGCGGCGGACGAAGGCTTCGTCCATCACCATGTTTTGAGTGTCGATCAGCAGCTTGCCACCCTGAGGCATGGCATCGCGTGCATTGACCACCAGGTTCAACAGGACCTGTTCAAGCTGGCTCTGATCTGCTTTCAGCCGGCCGAGGTCGAGGCCCAGGACGGTCGACAGCTCGATGTCCTCGCCGATCAGGCGGCGAAGCATCTTGTCCATGTCGAGAACGACGACGTTGACATCGAGGACCTTGGGATCGAGTACCTGCTGACGGCTGAAAGCCAGAAGCTGGCGCGTCAGCGAAGCGGCGCGTTTGCCCGCCTTCAGGATTTCGTCGACGCTGCTGCGCAAATCGTTTTCGGGAGCGAGGCTTTCCTGCAGAAATTCCGCGTAACCGATGATCACGCCGAGAAGATTATTGAAATCGTGGGCCACCCCGCCAGAGAGCCGTCCCACCGCTTCCATCTTCTGCGCCTGCCGGAATTTTTCCTCGAGCTGCCGCTGTTCGCTGACGTCGCGGTTGACCACGACGAATTTCTCGACCTCGCCGTGCTGGTTCAGGATCGCGCTCGCGCCGGATTCGATCGTGTGCCAGCTTCCATCTTTGTGGCGCATGCGGTATTGCACAGTGCTGCCCGGGTTCGTGGCGGTCGCCTGCTTCACGGCCTGTTGGGCCGTATGGACGTCGTCGGGGTGAACGTGGGCGTAAAAGGACGTGCCTGCCAGTTCGTCGTCCGTGAATCCCAGAATCCGCGCGTAGGCTGGGCTGTTATAGAGCCGCCGCCCATCCAGATCGACCACGGCGATCATGTCCATCGCATTCTCGCTGATCAGGCGGAACAGCTCCTCGCGCTCCACCAGTTGATGGCGGATGCGGTAAATCTGGAACTGCTGATAGATCGTGTAAAGGTCGAAGAGCAGCACCATGCCGACCAGCCCACGCATGGCCAGGCTCATATGCAGACTGTCAAACTCGCCTCCGGCGTATTGCCGAAGCATCGGGAAGCCGAAGGACATGATGCCGAGTGTGAGCAGGAGCGTGACCAGAATGGCGGACGACCACAACACCCATTCCCGCCGCTCGATGCGGTGCATGCCAACTCGAATGTTGCTTTGCAAAGGCAGTTTCATAGCGAACCGTTCTCAGTATCTATGGGTACTATATCGGCCTCATCGCGTGGGGTTAATGCTTAGTTTGCCGCGCAAAAGTACACATTTTCCGGGGCTTGTCTGTAAGCAATTGAGGAATAACCCTTTAGTGGGCTCTTGGAGCCGGAAAACGAGCCAAGAAGCGCATGGCGCGTGCGTAATCCGTAAACGCTTTTTCGTCATCGCGGAACCTCGGCGAGTGCGATTCTCGGCGGCAGCGCACGAAGCGGATGGGGTGCTTCACGTGAAGCATTTCGTGAAACAGGACGTAAGCGACTACGTACGTCGGAACTCCTTGGTCGTCCAGCTGGCGATTCAGGACGATTTGATTCAGGGCCGGATCGAAGCAGCCGAGTTGGGATCGCCAAACGCGCCGGCTCCACCCCAGCCGCGGCCGCGGCAGCGCACTCTGAAAATACGTTTGGTTCAACTCGTCAAACAGCGGCTCCAGATTGTGGTGGGCACCGACCGGGCGATGCTCCATGCGGCGCGCCCGGCGACGGCGATTGACCGCGATTTGCTGCCGAGTGGATCGCGCCGCCGAAAAAAGTCGATAAATTTCCAGCAGATCGGCCGGCGGGCGGCGCCGATAAAGGCGTCCCAGAAGAATCGACGCAATGGCTTCGATGGCGAGGTTCGGTGCGTGGAGCATCACGTCCGAGAGCCTCACATGGGCAATGTCCTCGCGCAGCCGGATCGTGTGGGAAAGGTCCGCGTAGGGATGATATTCGACTACGAAATGCGGCGGGCGCCCCGCGCAACCCAGGCGCGTGTAGATACGCTGAAAAATCCGCTCGCCGCCGGGAACGATTCGATGAGGGCATTGCGCCGCGCGGCGCGTTTGCATCACTGTTTTCGCCTCACCGGGGGAGCTTGCGATTCCTTTTCCGCCTCCGTAATGTCGTCGAGCGCATCTTTCGTGCCTGCAATAGCGTCTTCGAGTGTGTCGCGGTAGGTGTCGAGCTCGGGTCCGTCCTTCTCCCATTTCTGCAGCGTTTCCAGGAACGCCGTGTCTTTCGCGCGCATCAGCTTCAGCGCCTCGTGGATGTCGGCGTGCTTTTCAGTCGCCAGTGCGATCTGGTCGGCGGCATCGTCGATGCAGCCGGCGTAGCCGTTCAGCAGGCCGTTAAGGATTTCATCGCGGCGGCGCTCCTGCACGTTGCGGTCCAGCTCGTATTGGAATTTGGTGAGGCGGTCTTCTGCGAACGCCATGTAGAGCTTGATGCGTTCGGCCGGCTCGCGCGCGTCGCGGACTTTATCGGCTTCGCCATCGCTCAGATAGTCTTTTTGCTGCGGAGCGGGCGCGGGATGTGCGATCAGCGGCCGCGCGAGCGCCGTCGAGGCCAGAGCAGCTAGGGCGATGAATGCGAAGCGGTGGTTCATTGCGCAGTGCATTAGCTTAATTTCGTCTCGGCAAAAAAACAAATCCCGTCGAACGGATTCGCCCCAGCCACGCACAGGGGGCTAACCAGGGGCAAATCCGTTTACTGCGGCGCGTCCGGATGATCCGGTTTTTCCGCTGGCGCGCGCCCAAACAGGTGCTCGATAAGATGCCGGTTAAGGTCGCTGAGTTCCTGGCGAATCGCCAGAAACGGCGCCTGGTCGTCGCTGGTCATGTTGACGATTTCCACGTCAAGCCGCCGCAACGAATCGCGCAGCGAAAACTGCAGCTGCTTGTAGCCACCCGGATGCTTTTGCGCATCCTGCCCCAACGCGTCGAGCGCCTTATCGCACGATTCCACCTCATTGCGATAGCTTTGAAGAATCGTGAGAGCTGCGGGCAACTTGTCCTGCATCACGTCGCTATCGATTTCGGCAAATTCGGCGTCGCCGAGCTGCGGCATCAACTTGGCGCGGTTGACGGGGCTTGGCTCGTGCGCCAGCCGGCCGCGAAGGTCTGCGACGCGGTCCTGACACAAAACGAGGCCGGAGATCGACGCGGCGGCCAGAACGATCGCCACAATGCGAACCGTCACGGGCATTGCTACCTCTTCTTATTCTGCAATTCTCGGGTCAGGACGCGTACGCGGGCTGCGGATACAAAATACATATCGCTGTTTTGATCTTTGTTCAACTGAAGAAATTTTTGATATGCCTCGATGGCTGGCTCGATCTGGCCCAGATTGTCCAAGCACGAGGCGCGGACATACCAGCTCGCGACCGGGAGCTCTTCGCGTTTGGAAAGTGCGTCGAGCGCGCCCAGCGCCTGCGAGTAATTCTTGCTGCCGTACTCGGCGTCAACCAGATAGGCGAGCACGTCGTTGGCGCCCGGATTCGCGTTGTAGGCTGCCGCGAGCCAGTGTGTGGCGTTGGGATAATCCTTCGCTTGCAGGTAGGCTTCGCCCAGTTGCGCGGCGATGTCCGGGTCGCGCGGAGCGAGCGCCGCGGCCTTGTTGAGCGAAACGACCGCGTCGGCGTAGCGCTTTTGTTTCCACAAGATGTCGGAACGCAGCCTCAGTGCGGGCAAATCCTCCGGCCCGAATTTCGCGGCACGGTCGAGTTCGGCGAGTGAATCGTCATATTTGCCCAGGTCGAAGAGCATCGAGGCGTGATCCACGCGCGCTTTCACATCGTGGGGATGCGATTCGAGGTACACCGCCAATTCGGCGGCTGCATCCGGGGATTTCTTTTCCGCCAGAAGCGTTTCCTCAAGTCCGCGATGGGCCTGGCCCATTTCGGCGGAGGTGCCCTGCAGGGCGAGCGCAGCGCGATATTCGGCTTCGGCGTCGGCATCCCGATTCGAAGCGAGTAACGCGTGCGCCAGCGAAAGCCGGATCTTGATATCCCCGTCGTCGAGTTTCCGCGCGGCCTGGAATTGTTCGATCGCGTCCGGAAGTTTTCGGGCGTTTTCGAGTGCCGTACCCAGCACCCATTTCGTGTGTGCATCGCCCGGGTTCAAATCGGCGGCTTTTTCAAGCGGATCGATCGCCGCAACCGGATCGGTTGGCATCAGCACGACGCCAAGGTTCATGTACGCCGCGGCCATTTTCGGATCGAGTTCGATGGCCCGTTGATACTCGGCCTTCGCGTCGTCGGGACGCTTCAGCGCCGAATAGATGTAGCCGAGATCGTAGTGAACAACGGCATCGTCAGGCTTTTTCGCCAGATAATCCTGATAATTCTGGGCGGCGCCTGCGAAATCCTGCTTGTCGAGTGCGGCCTGGGCCGCATCAAGAAGATCGTTGAGTTCCTTTGCCGCCGGATCGGATATCACGCGCTTGTGCGGAGGCGATGTGGATTGCGCGGAGAGTCGCTGAGCGCCGCCGAGGAGCGCGCACAGCGCGCAGACTGCAAGCGGAGCCGAGCGCCCTCTCATGCGGAGGATCGAGTTTCGCCGGGCAGCTTCGGTTTGATGGCTGCGGCGTGGCTGTCGAGGTCCTTGCCGTTTCCGTTGCGGCCGTTCATCGCGCGCGCCAGATATTTGCCGGTGTGCGACTGAGAATTGCGCGCCACCTGTTCGGGCGTGCCGGCCGCGATCACCTGGCCGCCAGCGTCGCCGCCTTCGGGTCCGAGATCGATGATCCAATCGGCAGATTTGATCACGTCGAGGTTGTGTTCGATGATCAGCACGGATGCGCCGCCTTCGAGCAATTTTCGAAATGACGTCAGCAGCTTCTGAATATCGTCGAAATGCAGGCCCGTGGTCGGCTCGTCAAAAATGTACAGGATTCCGGTGTTGTCCTGCCGCGTGAGATGCGCAGCGAGCTTCAGGCGTTGCGCCTCGCCGCCTGAAAGCGTGGTTCCCGATTGGCCCAACCGCAAATATCCCAGTCCCACTTCGTCGAGGAGAGCGAGCCGCGCGGTCACCTTCGGATATGGCGCGAAAAACGCGAGAGCCTCGCGCACCGTCATCTGCAGCACATCGTGAATATTCTTGCCGCGATGCAGCACTTCGAGCACGCTGCTCTTATATCGCGTGCCGCGGCATTCTTCGCACACCAGCTCCACATCGGCCAGAAAACGCATCTCGACCGTCACGGTGCCGTCGCCCTGGCACGCTTCGCAGCGCCCCCCGGGAATATTGAACGAGAAATGTCCCGCGCCCAGTCCGCGCTTCTTGGCTTCCGGAGTGGCCGCGAAAAGATCGCGGATCGCGTCAAACGCCTTCATGTACGTCGCCGGATTTGAACGCGGCGTCCGCCCGATAGGGGATTGATCGACCATTTCGACGGCTTCAATCGCGGCGTCGCCGTCGATGCGGTCGCAGAACTCGCGCCAGTTACCGCCGGTGCGCTTCGCTTCCAAAGCTTTGAAAATCACGTCGTACACCAGCGTGGATTTTCCCGATCCTGAAACTCCGGTTACCGCGACCAATATCGCCAACGGCACGGCCACATCGACGCCCTGCAGATTGTGGCTGTGCGCGCCGGTAATCTTCAGGAATTTGCCCTGGGGTTTGCGGCGACGCGACGGCACCGCAATTTTCAGTTCGCCCCGCAGGTAGCGGCCGGTCAGCGATAGCGGGCTCTTCAGCAGCTCCTCGCGCGTTCCGGAGAAAATCAATTCGCCGCCATGCTCGCCCGCGCCGGGGCCAAGATCGAGAATCTTGTCCGCCGCGAGCATGGTGTCGGGATCGTGTTCCACCACCAGAAGCGTGTTTCCCAGGTCGCGCAGGCCTTTCAGGATCTCGATCAGCCGGTTCGTGTCGCGGGGATGCAATCCGATAGACGGCTCGTCGAGCACGTATAGCGCGCCCACCAGATGCGACCCCAAAGAAGTAGCCAGCTGAATCCGCTGCGCCTCGCCGCCAGAAAGCGTAGAAGTCAAACGGTCGAGCGTGAGGTAGTCCAGGCCCACTTCGTCCAGAAAACGCAGCCGCTGCTGGATTTCCTCCAGCACTTTATCTGCGATCACAGTTTCGGCCGGGCTCAGCTGCAGGCCGGAGAAAAATGGCCGCGCTTCCTTCACCGTCATCTGGCAGACCTCGGTGATGGACCGGCCGGCAATCTTCACGGCCCGCGCCTCGGCGCGCAGTCGCGTGCCTTTGCAGTCGGGACACAGCGCGTATCCGCGATAGCGGCTCAGGAACACGCGTACGTGCAATTTGTATTTCTTGCGTTCGAGCCAGGCGAAAAATCCCTTCACACCCGGAAAATCTTCCCCACGGTCGCCATCCAGAATCGCGTTGCGCTGCGCAGTGGTGAGCTCGCGGAAGGGAACGTCGAACGGGATCCCTTTCGCACGCGCGTAGCGCTTCGTGTCCATCGCTAGCTGCCGGTAGCGCGGCTTCGTCCAGGGCTCGATCGCACCGTCCGCCAGGGATTTGCTTTTGTCCGGCACCACACGGTCGAGGTCAAAGTCGATCGTGTTGCCGAATCCCTGGCAGCGCGGACACGCGCCGTAGGGATTGTTGAACGAAAAAAGCCGGGGCTCCGGCTCCTGATAAATCGCGCCGCATTTTTTGCATTC
>DATNKM010000104.1:0-15033 GCA_035603395.1 Candidatus Acidiferrales bacterium | reverse complement strand
TCGCGCAGCACCAGCCGCTGCCCGCTGGTTTCGCCCTTCATCCAGAGTTTCTTGCGCGAGCGGCTCCAGAACGTGACGAAGCCCGTCTCCTGCGTTTTCGCCAGCGCCTCGCGGTTCATGAACCCGAGCATCAGCACTTCGTCGTTCACCGCGTCCTGCACGATCGCCGGGATCAGGCCGTTTTCCTTCTCGAAGTCGAGTTCCATTTTTCGCTTTCTCCTGAAAATTTCACCCTAAAAACAAAAAACCCGCCAGCGCTTGCCGCGCCAGCGGGCTGATGAGTGCAGCTTGTTGGGTTCCTGCTAGCCACACCGCCGCGGGCACGGGTTCACGTGATGGTGATGGCTATGATGTGTCCGCAGCAGTTTCATGACGCCCTCAAAAATAGGGTATGGCGTTGCCCATGTCAAGGGCGGAGTCCTCGGAACGTGCGGCGTTACGGTCGATTACGAATCACGAGTGCGGCGAGACCCAGTGGCAGAACCACCGTCAGCACGAGAATGGCCCACGCCGCGCCGCGCGCAAAATTGATCGTGTACCCGATGCCGACGCGCTTTTCGACGAAGAGCGCCGGATCGTCCGGATTGAAATAGAAAAGCCCAAGCTTCCAACATGAATCCGGCGTGCCGTCACCCGGTTGCACGGATGCGGCGGAATTCGAAATTCCGTGGCTTTGCCACCGGCTCAGAAAAATCACGCCGATCACGATTCCCGCCGCCGTGATCATCATCGACGTGACGCCCGGACTTCCCATCAAGGGCAGGAGCGCGACGAAAGACAGCATCGCGGCAACGAACAACTCCACACCGAGCAGCACCAGCGCCATCCGTTGCGGATGATCCCTCTTTCCGTCACTTCCGCCGCTTGCAGGAGGCCGGCGCGCCGCGTGGGTGATGGCGTAGGAGAGCAGCGAGATCATCGCCACCAGCCCCGCGCCGAAATAAAGCGGGCCGTACACGCCCATCGTCGTGCGCGTTGACCAGCCGTTGGGCATTCCGTTCAGGCCCCAGTGCACGGGGAACCGATCCGGAATCTGATTCCAGTGGGCAGCAACGTATGCGGCGGTTACGAGCAGCAGCGCAAAGGGCGAAAGTTGAAGAATCCACCCGCCGGGCAGCTGCGAAAGACGGGGTGCGAGCGATGCTTCGCGAACCGTGGAATGCGCCACCGCGTGTGGCAACGCCTTGGCGTGCGCGATCGATACCGCAACGAGCGGGCCGGCGACCAGCCACAACACGCCGAGAATCAGCAGCACGGCCCGGTCGAGCATCGCACCGCCCACGACCAGCCCGAACCCGATCACGACGTGCAGCAGTGCCTGCATACGGAAGCTACTCACTACACGGGCCGCTTCCGCGGAATCCCGAAAGCTCGGCACCACCGTAACTGAGAAAAATAATCCCGGCCGCGACCAGTTCGGCAAAGACCACAAAACCCACGCGACGAATGCCGCGACGGCCAGCATCAGCGAGCCGAAAATCATCTGCGGACGCGCGATCATCTTTTCCTCCGCTTCTAGGGCTTGCCCAGTTTCTTCGCCAGCGCCGCCATATGAGCGGCCAGCGCCGAGCGCGGTACGCCGTCCGTAATGGCCTTGGCGATCAATTCCTCCAGGCGCAGCCGGAATCCGTGCTTCTCCGCCGTGATGGGCCGCGGTTTCTCGCGATCGAGCACGACCGCCCCGCGCCCGCGCCGCAGGTCGAGCCAGCCTTCGTCCGCGAGCAGGCGATAGGATTCTGCGACCGTGTTGTGGTGCACGCCCAGGTCGGTGGCGAGCTGCCGAACCGTCGGCAGCTGCTCGCCCGGAACGAACTCACCCGCTACCAGCAGCGCGCGCAACCCGCTGACAATCTGCTCGTAGACGGGCCGCGGCAAAGCCAGATCGATTCGCAACATGCGGGGGTTCGCCATTGCCTATTGTACACATACAATATACAAGAAGCGGTGAATGGTCGATCGAAATATAGGCGAGGTTTTCTATCGCAGCAGATCTTCGAGCTGCACCTTCACGTCGGTTTTCGCGTCACGGTATTTCACGATCACCGGCGTGTAGAGCGAAAGATTCCAATCTTTGCCGCGGCCCTGCGAAATGGCGCGCGCGCCGGCCACAACCACGGCGTTTTCGGGGATCACCAGCGGCGCATCGGCACTGGCGCTGTGCACGGCGCCGGTGACGACGTCGTAGACCGGCGTCGAGCGATTGAGAATCGTCCCCGAGCCGAGCACCGCGCGTTTCTTCACCACCGTGCCTTCGTACACACCGCAGTTTCCGCCGACGAGCACTTCGTCCTCGACGATCACCGGAAGCGCTCCGACCGGCTCCAGCACGCCGCCGATCTGCGCCGCGGCGGAAATGTGGCATCGGCGCCCGATCTGCGCGCAGCTGCCGACCAGCGCGTGCGAATCGATCATCGTTCCCTCGCCCACATACGCGCCCACGTTGACGTACATCGGCGGCATGCAGGTGACGCCGCGCGCCACGTAACAGCCGTCGCGAATGCTCGAGCCGCCGGGCACGATGCGCACGCCGGCATCGGCCGCGAAAGTTTTCACAGGGTACGTGGATTTATCGAAGAACGGCTGGCGGGCGGCGTCGATGGACATATCGACGATCGCGCCCATGCGAAACCCGAGCAGAATTCCTTTTTTCACCCATGCGTTGACACGCCAGCCCGACGCGCCCGTATTTTTCTCAGCGGGATCGGGCTCCGCCGCGCGGATTTTGCCGCCGTTCAGCGCGTCCTTGAAGTGCTGAAATAATTTCCGGTCAGCGTCGGAATATTTGCCCGGGTTTTCGTCAAAAAGCCGCTCGATATCGCGGCTGAGATCAGCGGGCGGCATAGACCTTCTGGATCAGGCCGACAGCCTCGAGCGCGGCACGGATTTTCGCGAGATTTTCTGGCTTGGGCGCGACCATCGGCAGCCGAAAGACCGGCTCGAGCAGGCCCATCAGCGCCATCGCGGCCTTGGCCGGCCCCGGGTTGGTCTCGACAAAATTCGCTTCGATCAGACCAAAGTACTTGTCGTGAATTTCGCGCGCCGCGGTGAAATCGCCGTCCAGGCAAAATTGCGTGAGCCGCGTCATCTCCGCGGGTATCTCATTCGCGACGACGGAAATCACGCCCTTGCCGCCCAGCGCCATCAGCGCGATGGTAATCGCGTCGTCGCCCGAGAGGACCAGGAAGCGCGGCGGCACGGCGGCCAACACCGCCGCCATCTGCGAAATATTTCCGGAGGCCTCCTTCACGCCTACGATGTTGTCGATTTCAGCCAGGCGCGCGACCGTCGGCGTTTCGATGTTCACGCCCGTGCGCCCGGGGATGTTATAAAGAATGATCGGCAGCGAAACCGCTGCGGCCAGCGCTTTGTAATGCTGGTAGAGGCCTTCCTGCGTGGGCTTGTTGTAATAGGGCGCGACGGAAAGAATGCCGTCGGCGCCAAGCTCCTGAAATGCGCGCGCCATTTCGATCACATGCGCGGTGTTATTGCCGCCGGCGCCAGCCAGCACGGGAGTTTTCGTCTTGCGCGCCTCTTCCACGGCGATTTCGACGACGCGGCGCTGCTCGGCCGCCGACAGGGTGGGGCTTTCGCCCGTGGTGCCGACGGGCACAACGAAATTAATTCCCGCCGCGGCCTGCCGCTGCACCAGGCGGCGCAGCGCTTCCTCATCGAGCGAAAAATCCGGACGAAATGGCGTGACCATCGCGGTTCCGCATCCCGTATACATAGGCGCCTCCTGCCTCCTACCTTACTCCAGCTCGTTTACAATCTCGCGAAAATCGAAAAAGCCTTTCTTGCCGGCAACCCAGCGGGCGGCGCGCAGCGCTCCGCGGGCGAATCCTTCGCGGCTGCGCGCGGTATGGCGCAGCGTGATCGAATCGGCGGCGGAATCGAAGCCGATTTCGTGCGTGCCGGGATGTGCGCCGGCGCGGCTGCTGCTGGTGTCGACGGGCTTTTTAAAACCTTCGCGCTTCATGCGCTCCACGAGCGCGAGCAGCGTGCCCGAAGGCGCGTCCTTTTTTGTGGCGTGGTGAATTTCCCAGGCCCACGCACCGTATTCGGGCTGGCGCGCCATCATCCGCGCAGCTTCCGAGACGAGCTGCATGAAAACGCTGACGCCCACGGAAAAATTCGGGCTCCAGACCAGGCCCGTGCCGGCTTTTTGAACCGCCGCGCGCGCGCGTTCGATTTCGCCGAACCAGCCCGTGGTTCCTATCACCGTGTTCACGCCGATGCCCGCCAGCCGCTCGATATTTCCTGTGGCGGACGAAGGCGTCGAAAATTCCACAGCTGCGTCGATGCCGCGGAAGTTTTCCTTGGTCAGGCCTTCGAACTTCGCGTTGTTGTTAAGGTCGAGGCGCAGCTTAACGTCGAAACCATATTCCGGCGCGAGCTGATCGATCAGCTGCCCCATTTTCCCGTATCCGACAATCGCGAGATTCATCGACGCGCGCCTCAGTTCTTCGCCAGCAGTTTTTTCACCATCTGCGCGTACGCGCCCACGGCGGCCGCGAGCTCTTTTTTGGAAATGCGCTCCTCGGACGTATGCGCCACCAGGATGCTGCCGGGTCCGAATAGCAGCGGCTGCCCCCAGGTGGTGCCGAATACGGGCACATCCGTCGCGAAAGACACGACCGATGTGGGCAGCCCGTCCACGGTCGCAAATCGGATGGGCGGAATCGTGAGGATTTCGACCAACTCCGCGCAGCGGTTCACCGCTCGCTCGAATAGATCGCGGACTGGCTGCGCGTCTCCCACCAGCCGAATCATGATTTCCGCCTTCGCCGCGTCGGGGATCACGTTGGGCGCACGGCCGCCGCAAATCGTACCGATGTTCATCGTGGTAGGTCCCAGTTGCGGGTCGCTTGGCAGCTGAATTCTACGAATTGCTCCGAGCGCGTCGAGCAGCTTTTCGATTGCCGATTCGCCCAGCTCCGGATACGCCGAATGCGCCATTTTCCCGCGCGCCACCAGTTCATAGCGCAGAATTCCTTTTGACGCGAGGACCATCTTGCTCTCGGTCGGCTCGCCATTCACCAGATACTTCGATCCGCGCGCCGCCTTCGCCGCGATCCAGGCGCCCGCGCTGTTGCGCTCCTCACCGACCACGAACAGCATGCCGAAATTTCTCACGCCCTCGGCCAGCAGCTTTTCCGCCGCCGCCACCATCGCCGCGATGATGCCCTTGGCATCGCACGCGCCCCGGCCCCAGATGAATTCAGCGTCCTCGCGCGACGGGAAAAACGGCGGCACCGTATCCAGATGCGTTGAAAGCGTCACGCGCGGCTCGCCCCAGGTCGCCAGCACGTTGAAGCGATCACCCTCCACATCCATCTGCTCGGCCTTGCCTCCCGTACGCGCGGCAAGCTTCGCCAGATGATCGAGCAGATACGCCGCGACCGGGCCTTCATTTTCAGTGATCGACTCGATATCCACCAGCGCTCGAGTCAGCTCGAACACATTCATCTTTGCCTGCTTTGGGAAATTCGGAATCGGAACGCAACGAGAAGGAAGGATACGCGAGAGGCGCGGCTCGTGTCTTCACTCCTCGATAGCGCTCCATTCCAGTCGCCCGGAATGACAGTGAACGCGTCTTTCGGCGCGTCCCCCAACCGCGCGCCACAGCCGACGCGACGGTTTCGGCGGAGCCTCCTGCCCGTTGCCCCCTTCACCTGGCCTTCCGAAGCTGCTCGGAATCTTCGGCCCGGCTACCAGTGGCCTCCGCACCTCTACCAAGAACAGACAAAGTCTATCGGCGGCGCGCCCGCGCGTCAAGCAATCGGAGCCGCCGGGTTGTCAGCGCGCGTTCCAGATGCCGATCAGCGCGAAGGCGGATTCCAGCGCGAGCGCAACCCCCACGCCGCGATAGAGCCACATCATGATTTCGATGCTCCTGGCCTGCGATTCCGGCGTCGGCGCCTGAAAGATCTGCGGGTAACGCCGCCGGAGCCGGGTCGTCCAGTCGTTATATCCAACCGAAAGGTCCCGCGCCCACACGATAAGAGCCGCACCGGCAACGATGAGGCCGGCGAGCAAAACAACGGCGAGATATTTCACCACCAGATACCGGGCCATGATTGCGTCTTGGATTCCGGAGTTCTTGAGAATAAGCGAGGATATGCGATTTCTCGCGAAGGACGGAAATAATCCGGAGCCGGACCGCCCGATAGCTGCGCGTCCGGCTCTCGGTTGGGGAAAGGAAAATTAATTCGGCATCAGAACCGTATCGACCACCTGGATGACGCCGTTGGATTGAAACACGTTGGCGATCGTGATCGTGGACGTGCCGCCCTTTTCGTCCTTCAACACGATCTTGCCGTCCTGCTCCATGGCCCAGAGCTTTCCGCCGCTGACGGTCGTTAGCTCCGCACTACCGTGTCCGGCCTTGATCATCCTGCGAAGATCGTTCGTGCTCAGATGCCCGGCGACCACGTGGTAGGTCAGAACCTTCGTCAGCGTCTCCTTATTTTCCGGCTTCAGCAGTGTGTCGACTGCGCCCATCGGCAGCTTGGTGAACGCTTCATTCGTCGGAGCAAACACGGTGAACGGGCCGGGCCCCTCCAGCGTATCGACCAGCCCCGCCGCCTTCACTGCCGCTACGAGCGTGGTGTGGTCGACCGAGTTGACGGCGTTCTCGACGATGTTCTTGGTTGGATACATCGCCGCGCCGCCGACCATCGGGTCTTGCTTCATCGACATGGAATCCTGCGCCGCGACGCATGAAATCCCCGCGAGCACGAGCGCGCACAGCCTCGCTAGAAATCGTGATGTCATTTCGCTCCATCCTTTCTGATGAGATTCAAACTCCGCTTTGTGTACGCGGGCAGCCGGATTTTGGATTTATCTATTTCGCGGCAGAGTTTGTATGATGGTGGGCCATGATTTTTTCGTGCCCGCCTCGTCTCTTAGGTGCCACATCCTTCGCGAAGCGAAGGTTGGGATAGGCGTATGCCCTCGCGCAAATTCCCGCAACGTGCCGCGCATCATTCCGATCCGACGACGTACACACCGCACTACGCGTACAAGCCCGCCGGAAACGGGACGCGCGCGCTCTACGGTGAAAGCGTGCCGCTCGCGCGCATCGCCGACGAAGTCGGCACGCCTGCCTACGTCTACAGCCGCGCGAGCATCGAGGCGGCCTACCGCAATCTCGATCGCGCCTTCGGCTCCCTGCCGCACACGCTCTGCTATGCGATGAAAGCCAACTCGAATCTTTCCGTGCTGCGCGTGCTCGCGCGCCTGGGCAGCAGCTTCGACATTGTCTCCGGCGGCGAACTCGACCGCCTTGGCCGCATCGGAACTCCCGGCCATCGGATCGTCTTTTCCGGTGTTGGCAAGACGCGCGAAGAAATCCGCGAAGCGCTGCGCTACCCCGGAAAAGCTTCGCGCCACAGCGGCATATTCATGTTCAACATCGAATCGGGTGCGGAGCTGGAAGTCCTGCTGAGCGAATCATCGCGCCACGTTGCCTCGGGCGGCGCGCGGCCGGGCGTGGCGATCCGCGTGAATCCGGACGTGCTCGCCGGCGGGCACCCGCATATCGCCACCGGCACGCGCGAACACAAATTCGGCGTGGCGTGGAGCGCGGCACG
This sequence comes from Candidatus Acidiferrales bacterium, assembly GCA_035603395.1. Taxonomy (GTDB): domain Bacteria; phylum Acidobacteriota; class Terriglobia; order Acidiferrales; family UBA7541; genus Palsa-295. The sequence goes on along the minus strand of DATNKM010000104.1, from coordinate 7,441 downwards.
CGATCTGTATCTGATCCACAAGACTTCGCCGTGGATCGCGTGGCGCGGCATCACCGCGCATCTAGGCTCGCAGATCTCTAGCGTGAAGCCATACCGGCAGGCGCTCGCGCGGCTTGCGTCGTACGTGCGCGACCTCGCCCACAACGGAATTCGCCTCGAATATATCGACATCGGCGGCGGCCTCGGCATCCGCTACACCAACGAAGCGGCGCTGCCAACAGCGGCCTACGCGAAAACTCTCGCCGAAATCGTCCGACCTCTCGGCTGCGGCCTGATCATCGAGCCCGGCCGCGCGCTCGTGGGCCCCGCCGGTGTGCTGCTCGCCCGCGTGCTCTACGTGAAGCACAGTGGCAAGAAGACTTTCGTAGTGGTCGACGCGGCCATGAACGATTTAATACGTCCCGTGCTCTACGGCGCCACTCATCCGATCACACCTGCGATTCGCGCGGCTAAAGCCGCTGCGAAAGGAAAACCGCCGCGCGTCGACGTGGTCGGTCCTGTTTGCGAATCGGGAGATTTTCTCGCGAAAGACTGGCCATTGCCGTCGGTGAAGCCGGGAGACCTGCTCGTCGTATGGGCCGCGGGCGCCTACAGCTTCGCGCAATCCTCGAATTACAACGCGCGCCGCCGCCCGGCCGAAGTTCTGATCGAAGGCCGCCGATTCCGCATCGCGCGCCGCCGCGAAAAGTACGACGATCTGGTCCGCGGCGAAGAAGTGTAAGCCATGCCTCTGTTTCCCGCATTCCTGAAGATGCAAGGCCGCCGCTGCCTCGTGGTGGGCGCGGGCCCGATCGCGGAAGAAAAAATCGAAAGTTTGCTGCACGCGGGCGCGACAATTCAGGTCGTGGCGCCCGCGGCGACCGAACTCGTGCAAGCCTGGGCGCGAGAGAAAAAAATCCGCTGGCAGCCGCGCAAGTTTCGCTCGGCTGATCTTGCTGGCGCGTTCATCGTCATCGCAGCCACGTCGTCCTCCGCGCTGCACGCGAAAATCTGCAAAGAAGCGCGGCGCCGCGGCGTCCTCTGCAACTCCGTCGACGATCCTGACAACTGCGACTTTTACTACGGTGCGGTGGTTCGCCGCGGCGATCTGCAAATCGCCATCTCCACCGCTGGCCACAGCCCCGCGCTCGCGCAGCGTCTGCGCCGGAAATTGGAAAAAGACATCGGGGTCGAATATGAACGGTGGGTTACAACTCTCGGCGCCGCGCGCAAGCGATTGTTTGCGAAAACGATTTCGCCCGCTCGCAGAAAAGCGCTGCTGCACGCGCTTGCAAGCGAGATTTCATTCGAAAAATTCCTTCGCAGTCGCCACGCAAGCAAAAAATGAGCCGAACGAAAAAGCATTTTTATGCAATCTTTATGCGGGAAAGCGAATTAAATCAGGAAGTTGCTGGCGAATTTGGATCACGAATACGTTCGATTCGATAATCGACGAACGCGATCGATGAGACCCCTGCTAGGATGCCTGCATTCGCCGATGCGGCCGGGTCCCGGCATTCCCCCCCACCCAAACCTTCCGTGACCCGGCCGGTCGCCGAAAGCCTCAAAAGATCAGAGGGAAGTTCCCCTCCGCTTCTTTTCCAGCAGCTCTTGAGTTCGCTGCGCCGCTTCGTTTACAAAGATTCCCATTTTGGGATGCGCCGGCTCGAAATCCACCGTTAATCCCTGTTCGCGCAATTCCTCGGACGTGATCGGACCGATCGATCCGACCAGAATTCGCGCGAACGCGCGGCGCAATTCATCCTCGCGATTCATTTCGCGCGCAATTTTCAGCAGGTGCGCCACCTGGATCGACGTGGTGAACAGCGCCAGGTCGATTTCCCCGCGCGCAATCCCCTCGACGGCCGCGCGCAGCGGAGCAGTATCCTCCGGCAGCTCCCACTGATATACCGGCACACGCATCACCTGCGCGCCGCGCTCCGCCAGTCCGGCGAGCAGCTCGGCATTCGACGCGCCATATTCCTGCACGGCGACGCGGCGTCCCGCGAGGGGCGCGACATCGTGCTTTTCATCTAGCGTGCGCAGCAGATCGCGCCACGTGTTGGGCTCGGGCACCGCAACCAACACCGGCACGCCTAATTCCTTCAGCGCCGCCACAGGTTTTGGCCCGCGCGCGACGATTGCCACGCCTCGCAGCGCCTCGACAAATTTCTCGAGCGGGTAAACTGTCTCCACCACCTTCGCCAACGCCCGCGTGCCCACGCCGGTGAGAAAAATCACCATGTCGAATCCGCCGGCCGCCAGCGCGCGCGCAAATTCGAGCGCTTCCGTATTCGATTTGAGGGGAACTTCGCGCATCGACGGCGCCACGATGGCGCGTCCACCGTAGTTCTCGATCAGCTTGGCCATCTCCACCGCGCGCCGGCTCTCGAGCGACAGCACGCGCAGCCCGGCCAGCCCGGATTTGGCTTGCTCGTCCATGTTTTGATTTTAATGTCGAAAATGCCGCACGCCGGTAAACACCATGGCCATGCCGAGCTTGTTCGCCGTATCGATCACGTCCTGATCGTGCACCGATCCGCCGGGCTGGATCACGGCCGTCGCGCCGGCTCTGCCCGCTTCCTCCACGCCGTCGGCAAACGGAAAAAATGCATCCGACGCGACGACGCTGCCCGCGAGCGAAAGCTTCGACGTCGTCGCCTTGATCACCGCGATCTTCACCGAATCCACGCGGCTCATCTGCCCCGCACCCACTCCGACCGTCTGCCCGCCGCGCGCGAAAAGAATCGCATTGGATTTCACGTGCTTCGCCACCTTCCACGCAAAAAGAAGATCGTGAATTTCAGCGCGGCTCGGGGCGCGCTCTGTCACCACCTTCAGATCGACTTCGCTCAGCTCGTGCGCGTCCGCTTCCTGCACCAGCATTCCGCCCCGGATCGGCTTGAACTGCAATTCGGATCTCGCTGTATCGCGCGGCATTTCCAGCAGCCGCAAATTCCTCTTCACCGCGAATTGTCCGAGCGCCGCCGGCTCGAATCCCGGGGCCGCGATACATTCGACGAAAAGCTTTGCCACTTCCTCCGCCGTCGCCGCGTCGATCGCGCGATTGAACGCCAGTACGCTGCCATACGCCGAAATTGGATCGCACTCGTACGCCTTTAGGTAGGCCTCGCGCAGCGATTCCTGCTCCGCCGCCCCGCACGGATTGTTGTGCTTGATGATCGCCACGGCCGGCCGGTTGAATTCGCTCGCCAGTGCCCATGCCGCGTCGAGGTCCACCAGGTTGTTGTAGGAGAGTTCCTTGCCCTGCAGCTGTTTCGCGCCGGCGAATCCCGCGACAGGCTTGCCGGCACTCACGTAGAGCGCCGCGGCTTGGTGCGGATTTTCGCCGTAGCGCATCGCCTGCCTGCGTTCGAGCGCCACATGAATCCGCCCCGGAAATTTTTCCAGCGCGCCGATTGCCACGCCGCCGTTCGCGCTCAGCCGCTCGAGCTCCGTCGCAATTTCGCCGTCATACCGCGCCGTCCGCGCATACGCCTTGCGCGCCAGCGCCAGCCGCGTGGCCAGCGAAAGCTCGCGGTCCGCGCGCAGCTCCGCGGCGATCTCCGCGTAATCGGCCGGATCCGTCACTACGCCCACGCTCTGAAAATTTTTCGCCGCCGAGCGGATCATCGCCGGCCCGCCGATATCGATGTTCTCGATCAATTCTTCCGGCGTCACGTCCGGCTTCGCCGCCGTCGCCGAAAACGGATACAGATTCACGACTACCAGGTCAATTGGCTCGATCGCATGTTCCGCCGTCTGCTTGCGATCCTCCGCCTTCCCCCGCTGAAACAAAATCCCGCCATGCACTTTCGGATGCAGCGTCTTCACGCGCCCGCCCAGCATTTCCGGCCAGCCGGTCAGCTCGCTGACATCGCGCACGGAAATTCCCGCATCGCGCAGCAGCTTCGCCGTACCGCCGGTCGAAACGATCTCGATCCCCAGCGACGCCAGCTTGTGCGCGAATTCCGCCACACCGGATTTGTCATAGACGCTGATCAGCGCCCGCTCGATTGCCAAGTCGTTACCTCGATTCCAGCCGAACGAATGAAGCGGCTCAGTGTAAGTGTTTGCGGAAGTTTCCGAAAGAGGATGTGCAAAATCGCGGAGAACCTGCGAAGCAACCGAAAGAATTAACTCGAGACCCGCGCCTTCAACTTCACCCGCCCGCCTTCGATGCTGACGGTGTACTCGATCTCGCGCCCGCCCTTCTCTTTCAATTCCTTAGTCTTGTGCTGCACGAACGTCTCGAAATCTTTCAAGCTCGGCGTCGTCGAACGCTCGCCGGTCTCCGTGCGTGCCTCGATCAATTTCTCGTACAGCGTGTACACCTTTTCCCTCTCGTGCTCAGGATTCGAAAACGCCATCGCAAACGCCTGCGCCGTCTGCTTCACATCCTCGACGCGCGCCGCAGCCTCAGCGGCCCGAAAATCGATTGGCGGCGGCTCGACAACGTTCGTGGCGGCCTCCGCGGCCTTCTGCGCAGCCATCGCGGCCCTTGCCGCGCGCTCAGCTTCCACCGCTTTGGCAGCGGCTCCGAAATGGTGCGCCTGTGTTGCCCCTTCCTTCTGCGCGGTCTTCTTGCGCCACATTTCCTGATACTTCGCGTAGGTCTGCGAAATGTTGTTGAAGCGGAAGCGCTGCCCGGTGCTCAGCTCGCCCATGCGCTCGTTGTACCGCCGCATCAGCGACTCCACGCGCCATTGCGTGTCCGCGGGAGGGCGCGAGCGTCCGCCGCCGAAGTATTGCTCGTATTCGATCTTCAGCGTCCGTACGTCCCGTTCGATTAGGCTGAGGTCGTCGTCGATTGTGGCCATGGGGTCGGCGAAATTCCGCAAATTTCAGCCTACGGCCCCCGGGCACCGGCGTCAACGACACCGTCGCCAACCTTTGTCGCAAAGGCAAATCCCTGGGCAGCGCCAGTGTCGGACTCAGGGTCCCAACCGGGCCCCGCGAGCATCGCGCCCGCCCCCTATCCATGCTAGAGTGCGCCTCGGCCCGCCGCGGCTGCACCTTGCGGCCTGCATCAACAGATCCTGCCCGGGAGGCTCAACCATGTGGCTGCTATGGACTATTTTGATCGGCATCCTCGTCGGCTGGCTCGCCGGTCTGATCGTAAAAGGCCGCGGCATGGGCGTGCTCGTCGACCTCATCGTCGGCATCCTCGGCTCGCTGCTCGGCCATTTCGTTTTCGGCCTGCTGGGGCTCGCCTCCTACGGTCTCATCGGCAGCCTGGTAATATCGGTGGTCGGCGCCGTGCTCCTGCTGCTCCTGATCCGCGTCATCAAGCGCGCCTGAGGTCATCCGGATCCCTCCTCCATGGCAACTTCGTTCGGTGGTTGGATCCCTGACCGGGTCCCTGTCCCGACTGCTACCCTGTGGGCAGCAGCAAGTGCGCCGAATGCGGCGGGCCCGGCCAGCACCTCGGTGGGCTGTGCGTGACGTGCCACGGGACGGGCAAATGCCCCGCGTGCGAGGAAACAGGACTTCCTCCGACGTTCAGCTTTTGGGAGTCGCCCCCCCGATTGGCTGACTTCTCTGTTCGCGCGCAAGAGGAATTGATCCGCCTGCCTTGACTTCGCCGAACCGCGCTGCCTAGACTCGTCGTTTCGACCCATGCCAGTGCAATCCACAGAGGGCCTCACCATCACCGTCGGCGTCACCGGCGCCAGCGGCGCGATCTACGCGCAAAACCTGGTCCGCCTGCTCGACTCCGACCCACGCGTAGCCCAGGTGTTCCTGATCGCCACGGACGCCGGCCTGCGCCTTCTGGCTACCGAGCTCGGCGTGGTAGCCGCCGAGGGCAAAAAGCTGCCCTCGCTCCTCATCCGCAGCCCGGCGAAAAAAATCAAATACCTCCCGAACAAGGATATCGGTGCTTCGATCGCCTCCGGCAGCGCCACCTCGGACGCCATGGTGATCCTCCCGTGTTCCGCAGGCGCCATCGGCTCCATCGCCTCCGGCATTTCAAACGATTTGCTAACCCGCGCCGCCGACGTCTGCCTGAAAGAACGGCGTCCTCTCGTTCTCTGCCTGCGGGAAACGCCGCTCAACCGCATCCATCTCGAAAATGCGCTGCGAGTTCACGACGCCGGCGCCACGGTAATGCCCGCCATGCCCGCCTTCTACTACGAGCCCAAAACAATCGCGGACATCGTCGAGCAGTTCTGCTACAGAGTTCTCGCGCAAATCGGACTAACGCAGAAAAATCAGTACCGCTGGAAAGGCGGAAAGAAATGATTTTGGTTTTCTCCGCATCTCTGTGACTCTGTGACTGATTTCGGTATGAACAGGTCCCGCATCCGTGTCGTGCTCGAAATGATCAAATTCGAGCACTCCGTCTTCGCACTCCCGTTCGCGCTCGTCGGAGCGCTGCTGGCCGCACGTGCGGCCGGCGGCTTCCCATCGTGGGGTCAGATTCTTTGGATCGTCGTCGCCATGGTCGGCGCCCGCTCCGCCGCCATGACGATGAACCGCATTGCCGACATCGAATTCGACCGCCGAAATCCCCGCACCGCGAGCCGTGCTCTCCCCGCCGGCCACCTGAGGCTCGGGTTCGCTTGGATTTTCACGATCGCGGCCGCCGCGCTGCTCGTCGTCGCCGCCTGGCGCCTCAGCAAGCTCGCGCTCGAACTTTCCCCGGTCGCGCTCGCGATCCTCTTCCTTTATTCCTACACGAAGCGCTTCACCGCCTGGTCGCACTTCGTTCTCGGTTTCTGCCTGGGCATCTCCCCGGCCGCGGCATGGATCGCCATCCGCGGCTCGCTCGACCCGCGCATGCTGATTCTCTGCGCAGCGGTCACGCTCTGGGTTGCCGGCTTCGACGTCCTCTACGCCTGCCAGGACGTCGATTTCGACCGCAGCGCCGGCCTGCATTCGATCCCGAAAAAATTCGGCATCGCCCGCGCCCTCCAAATCGCGCGCGTGATGCATCTGGCCATGGTCACATTGCTGATCTGGCTCGCCACCACGTTTCATCTTGCGTGGCCTGCGTGGATCGGCATTGCCGTAGTCGCGCTCCTGCTCGGTTACGAACATTCGCTCGTAAAGCCGAACGATCTCAGCAAAATGAATGCTGCGTTTTTCACCGTGAATGGCTATATTAGTTTGTTGTTCCTGCTGTTTTGGGGCGCAGCCGTGGTAGTCGCTAAGCCCTGAATTTCGAGGATGTTTTTGTAGGGGCCGCCTTCCGGCGGGCGCTTCTGGTTTTCGTTTGAAAATGGCACAACTTCAAATCTCCGACGCGCACCTGGAACCCATCGCGGCAAGAATCCTTGCGGGCGAACGCCTCAGCGCCGAAGACGGCCTCGCGCTCTTCCGGTCCCACGATCTCCTGTCGATCGGCTGGCTAGCCAACCGCGTCCGCGAGGAACGCCACGGCAACATCGTCTATTACAATGTCAACCGCCACATCAACCCGACCAATGTCTGCGTCGCCCACTGCAAGCTCTGCGCATTC
>DATNKM010000101.1:0-9945 GCA_035603395.1 Candidatus Acidiferrales bacterium | reverse complement strand
CGCACCGTCACCATCGACGACAGCGAAATCCGCGAGGCGCTTTCGGAAAACATCTCGACCATCGTCAATGCGATTCGCGTGGCGCTGGAGCGCACGCCTCCCGAGCTCTCGGCCGATATCAGCGATCGTGGCATCGTACTGACCGGGGGCGGCGCGCTGATCAAGAATCTCGACAAGCGCATCCGCGAGGAGACCGGTTTGCCAGTTTCCATCGCCGACGACCCGCTGGCCTCCGTCGTGCTGGGCACGGGAAAAATGCTGAGCGATTTCCGTTTGCTGCGCCTGGTTTCGATTGATTAGTGGCATGAGTTTTTTGCACCGAGACGAATCGCATTCTTCTTTGAGGGACCGGGCCCTGGAGTGCTCCGAGATTCTGGCAGCGAGCTTCTAGCATGATCGACACGCCTTTTCGCCACCGCCCGGTCTTCCTGCTCGCTGCCGTCGTGCTAGCACAGGTGATGTTGCTGGCGTTTCAAATCAAGCGCGACCATGACGTTCGCCTGATCCGGTACTGGGCCGCTTTCTTGGTGATGCCGTTTGAGCGCGGCGGTACGGACGCCGTCAACGGCACCGGCGGAATCTGGTCCAACTACATCGGTCTGCGCGGCGCGCGCGCGGAAAACGCACGCCTGCGCGCCGAGATCGACCGATTGCGGCTGGAAAATCGCGACCTGGCCGCGCAAGCCGGAGAGGCGCAGCGGCTCAGCATCATTCTGAAATTCAACGACGCGCACACCGAGGCGCCGATGCTGGCCGCGCAGGTCATCGGCGCGAGCGCCGATCCCGCTTCTCACACGCTCTTTCTGAATCGCGGCGACCGTGACCGCGTGCGCCGCAACATGGCGGTGATCACGGCCGACGGCATCGTCGGAAAAATCGTCGAAGTGTTGCCTGCCACTTCCGAAGTCCTCCTGATCAACGACAAAGACAGCGGAGCTGGCGCCCTACTGGCCGACACGCGCACGCACGGCGTCATCAAAGGCAGCGGCGACCCCGACGCGCGCCTGGACTACGTGGTGAACGACGAGACGGTGCACACGGGCGAAATGATTCTCACGTCCGGCGAAGATCGCATCTTTCCGAAGGACCTCTTGATCGGCACGGTGGCAAGCGCCAGTCCCGGGAATCCGTTTCAGAATATTCACGTCCGACCTGCGGCGCATCTGGACCGGCTCGAGGACGTTCTGATCCTCCTGACGCCGCAGGAGTTGAAGAAGCAAGATTCCGCCGACGCGGCCGGCGCATCGCCTGGTTCACCGGGAATCGTGCAAAACGAGACCGAGCTGGCGGCGAACGCCGCGCGAGCGGCCGCGTCTGCCGCGAAGGCAACCACGTCCGCGCCGGCGCCGCCTGCGGCTCAACCGGCAGCGACCGCTCCCAAAAACTGACATGTCCTATATGCTCAATCCGGGCGCGCAATCGGACTCGAACGTCGAGGTCCACAAATATTACAGCGGGACCGTGATGCTCACGGCCTTTCTGGCGCTGGTTCTACAGGCGTTTCTGCACAAATATGGCCGCTGGGCCGAGCTGATCGATTTGCCGCTGCTGGTTACGGTTTATTTCGGCGTGAGCCGCCGCAATCCCGTGACGGGAATGTTCTTGGGAGCCACCGTCGGAATCCTGCAGGACGCCCTGAGCCACGACAACCCGATCGGGCTTTTCGGCATTGCCAAAACGATTGTCGGATACCTCGCGTCAACCATCGGCGCGCGCATCGATACGCAGCATCCGGTCGCCCGTCTCGCGCTGATCTTTCTCTTCTTCCACTTCCATCAGTTCGTTTTTGCCATCATGCAGCGCGTGCTCCTCAATCACCCCGAGCCGTTCTTCACGCTGCGCCTGCTCGTGAATTCCGTGGTAACAGCCGTGTTCGGCGTGGCGCTTTTCGCCCTGCTAGACCGTCTCCGCAGGGCATAGTCGGGGAACTAGCGCCCGCCCGCCGTGGCGCTGGCCTCTGGCGCCGACGAATTCGTTTTCCGCTCGGCGTCCGCTCGCAGCACTAATACCGGCAGCGCCGCCAACCGCACAACTTTCTCCGTCACCGAACCGAAGGCCAGACGGTGCCAACCGGTCGTGCCGTGGGTCGCGATTACGATCAGATCGGCCTTGTTGTGCTCGCCGATCCGGATTATTTCCATGGCCACGTCGTTAGCGGTCCCCAGCTCCAACCGAGCCTTCAATCCCTTTGCAGCCAGTTTGTTCACAAGATCGTTCAAACGCTTTTCCGCGTCCTTGTGAAGCTCCCGTTCGAACTCTGCTTCATTGAAAATCATTGCCGGAGATGGTAACCGCGGCAACATGGCCACCACGTGCACCAACAGCAACTCCGACTTCACGTACGCCGCCAAGTCCGCGGCCGTATCCAGCGCCTCGTGCGACGGATCGCTAAAATCAATCGGCGAAAGAATCAGTTTCGGTGGCAGCATCGATCCTCCCATTCGCACGACCTAAGACAAAAACCGATCCATCGGATTCTTCATCTTCCACAGAGGACAAGGGGCCCTGCTCGATGCGAACCCTTGCCGCCGATCCGATGCCATCGGCTATTTGCCCAGGGTCCGGAACATCCAGAACAGCGTCCCCGAGAGGCAGATCGAAACCGGCAGAGTCAGCACCCACGCCATCGCCAGGTTTCGCACCGTGCCCCACTGCAAGCCTGTCTTGTTTGCGGCCATCGTACCGGCCACGCCGGACGACAGCACATGCGTCGTACTCACCGGCAATCCGAACCAGTCCGCCGCGCCGATCGTAAACATCGCCGTGATTTCGGCGGCCGCGCCCTGTCCGTAGGTCAGGTGGTCCTTGCCGATCTTCTCGCCGACGGTCACCACGATCCGCTTCCAACCGATCATCGTACCCATGCCCAGCGCCAGCGCCACAGCGACTTTCACCCAGGGCGGAATGAACTTCGTGGCGTTGTCCACGTGCGTCTTATAGTTAGCCAGCACGGCTGCGTCCGCAGTCGAAAACACCGGTTTGCCGGACTTCTTCATCAACCGCAGCGCCTCGCTCACTACGTACATGTCGTTGCGGAAGTTCCGGACCTTATCCTGCGGCACTGCTTTCAGTTCCTTGTACTGCGCCATTTCCGTGCCGATTCCGTTCACTTCTTCCCGCAGGGCCAGCATCGTGTTCGGAGTGAACTGCTTGGTGCGAATGTAATCGGTCACTTCCTCGCGCGAATCGCCGATCACCGCATTGGGATCGACGTATCTGCTCAACGCGTCCGCCGTCTGTGTGGAAACCGCCACGAAATCCGCCGTCTGCGCGGGCGACACCGCATGATTCACCGCGTATGCCGTCGGCACCGTGCCGATCAGAATCAGCATGATCAGTCCCATGCCTTTTTGTCCGTCGTTTGAGCCGTGCGCGAAGCTTACTCCCGTGCACGTCAACACGAGCAGGCCGCGAATCCAGAACGGAGGCGGCTCGGTTCCCTTTGGCGCTTCGTAGAGCGCCTTATTGGGAATCAGCGCCTTGCACAACAGCAAGAGCAGCGCTGCACCCACGAATCCAACCAGTGGTGACAGCAACAGCGATTTGCCGATGTTCGTCGCCTGCGCCCAATCGACGCCGCTCGTTCCCGTCTTCACCGACATCAGCTGGTTCGCGATGCCCACGCCGATGATCGACCCGATCAGCGTGTGCGAGCTCGAAGCCGGCAAGCCGAAATACCAAGTGCCCAAATTCCAGATGATCGCCGCCACCAGCAGCGCGAACACCATCGCGAATCCCGCGTTGCTGCCAACCTGCAAGATCAGCTCCACGGGCAACAGCGACACAATGCCGAACGCCACCGCCCCGCTCGACACCAGCACGCCGATGAAATTCCAGGCGCCGGACCAGACCACCGCAACGTGCGGCTCGAGCGAGTGTGTATAAATCACCGTGGCCACCGCGTTTGCCGTGTCGTGAAATCCGTTCACGAATTCGAACGCCAGCGCGATAAACAGCGCCACGCCCAGCAAAATGAATGGAACCGCACTCGCCGGATGAAAATCCCGCAGATCGCCCACCAGATGGGTTCCCGCATAGATGAACCCCACAATGAGGGCAATTCCGAAGATCAGCACGCCGATTCTTCCCGGCGTAGATGCCCCCATCTTCTGATCAAGTACACTCGTGCCCGTCGCCATCTCTTGCCTTCCTTTCCGTTCGCTTTACCTCGAGACCGTTTCGCTGATCTTGTTTCGCCCGCTGGTGACTTGTATGCCGGCCCTCGCGCAACGCCCCCCAGCCTCGCGCTAGCGCCCCGCAGCCTTCCCCTTATGACCGTGGTGCTCCCCATGAGACTTTGCCGCTTCCGAAGCATGATGCGTTGCATGTTGCAGGTGTCCGTGTGCCGTATGCGCGTGGTGCGCCGCCGACAAATGATCGTCGGCCTCGTGGTGTTTCGCAGCTTCGCGATGGTGCCGCGCCGCGTGCTCGTGATGCTCCGCTGCCTGGCGATGATGCTCTGCTGCTTGTTTGGACATGCTCCCTCGCAGGTTTGAATTTGGGCCGAAGGGCGCGACGGTATCGACTCTCTATGAATGGCGCGTGACAACTGGATTAAGACTTCTCTTGCCAGTGGGCGTAAAATCCTGGGCCGGGAGACCCTCCATGCCTGACGATCGCAACGACGCGAAATTTTCGCGCCGCGGTTTTCTCGAAATCAGCTCCGGCACCCTGGCCGCTGCCGGCACGAATTCCGTCGCGAAATTTCTGGGACCAGATCCCGCGTCCGCCGCGCAGGACAATGACCGCAGCACCAGCGATCCCGGCCCAGGTAACGCGCCCCTGGAAACCCAGAATCCCTCCGCGGTGAATCCTCCGCCGACCGACGCCGGCAGCGTGCAAACCTTCAAATACCCATTCGGCTTCGCGCACAAGCGGCTTCACGAAGGCGGCTGGTCGCGCGAAGTAACGGTGCGGGAACTGGAAGTCTCCAAGACGATGGCCGGCGTCAACATGCGCCTCACGGCCGGAGGCATTCGCGAGCTCCACTGGCACACCGCCGCCGAATGGGCCTTCATGCTCACCGGCAGCGCGCGCATCACCGCCGTCGACGCCGATGGCAAGAGTTTCGTTGCCGACGTGAAGGAAAACGACCTGTGGTATTTCCCCACCGGAATTCCCCACTCGATTCAGGGACTGAATCCCGATGGCGCGGAATTTCTACTCGTTTTCGACGACGGCAATTTTTCGGAGTATGCGACCGTGCTGCTGTCCGATTGGATGGCGCACACGCCGAAGGACGTGCTGGCGAAGAATTTCGGCGTCCAGCAATCCTCGCTCGAAAAACTGCCGCCAAAAGAGCTCTTCATTTTTCAGGCGGCCGTGCCGGGCCCGCTTGAGGCGGATCAAAAGGCCGCTGCTGGCACGCGCGGACTTTCGCCGACCGATTTCGGTTTCCGCACTCTCTCAATGCCCGCAACCAAGCGCACCAAGGGCGGCGAGGTCCGCATCATTGATTCGAATGTTTTCAAGGTTTCCAAATCGATCGCCGCCGCGATCGTAACGGTTCATCCGGGAGGAATCCGCGAACTGCACTGGCACCAGAACGCGGACGAATGGCAGTATTTTTTCGCGGGAAAAGGAAGGATGACGGTGTTCGCCACCGGCGCCCGCGCCCGCACCATGGATTTTCAGGCTGGCGATGTCGGCTACGTCCAGCAAACCCTGCCGCACTACATCGAGAACACCGGCGACACGGACCTGAAATTCCTCGAAATGTTCAAGAGCAGCGTCTATCAGGATTTGTCGCTATCGGAATGGCTAACCCACACGCCGCCCGAGCTCGTAATGGCGCACCTCAACATCGACCGATCCACGCTGGACTCCCTTCCCCGCGATGAAACAGTGGTCATGCCCGAGTAGGCGCGTGCTTGCAGCTCGCCGTCAAAACAGCCAGACCACGTAACTCTCGAACATCACCACGCCAATCGCGAGAAGGGTCCCCGCCAGGACCGCCACCACGCCCCACTTCCCCAGACGTGGACGCGAACTTGGCAGGCCCAGCATGTAGGCGGAATTGTCCACCGGCTCAAACTGGCTCCCCGGCTGCCCGCTTCGAGTCCGTGCCATAGGTTATGGTAGCCAGCAGGAGGGTGATCGATCTAGGCACTAATACGGTCTGCTTGCTATACGAAATAACTTTTAAGGCACACGGTTTAGGGCATAGAATGCGCGGCTTATGGCCACTTTTCTGCTGGTTCACGGTGCCTGGCACGGCGGCTGGTGCTGGCACCGCGTGGTGGGGTTGCTCGAGTCAAAAGGGCATACAGCGGTTGCCCCGGACCTTCCCGGGCACGGCAGCGACAAGACTCCGACCGCCCGTGTCACTCTGAAAAGCTACACGGACCGCATTTGCGAAATCGCCGGAGGGCAGTCGGAGCCCGTTATCCTGGTCGGCCACAGCATGGGCGGCGTCGCCATTACGCAAGCCGCCGAGGATTGCCCGGAAAAAATTCGCGCCCTGGTCTATATGTGCGCGTTCCTGCCGCGCAACGGCGACTCACTCACGACCTGGGCCTCGGAGGATTTTGAAAGCAAGGTCAACCCGTCAAGCTTGGCGATCGGCCCGGACGGAACGACCGTCTTCAGGCGCGACTGCGCTCGCGAAGCGTTTTATATGCAATGCAGCGACGAAGACATCGCCTTCGCGCAGGCGCGCCTGGTCCCACAATCTCCCGCGCCAATCAGCACGCCGGTGAAAACTACCGCGGAGCGTTGGGGGCGCATTTCGCGCTATTTCATCGAGTGCGACCGCGACCGCGCCATCACGCGAAAGCTCCAGCGCGCCATGGAGAAGGAATCGCCCTGTCGCCAAACATTCTCCATCGACACGGACCACTCGCCATTCTTCTCAAATCCTCGGGAACTTGCGGAAATCTTCGACCAAATCGCAACTCTTCCGTAGGGGCGCTGCTCGCTGCGCCCAGCGAAGAAGCTTGCCCGTCGGCACGGCCCCGTTTCGGCTCATTGACCACAACGACATCCCCAACTTGCGGGCCGCATCCCCGAGTGATAGCTTGACTAGTCCGAGCTCCATTCCGGGTTTGAAGCGATTCGCCTATGTTTCGGCCCGCCGTGGGACCGCACCACGTCCGGCCGTGCATGGCCCGCCGCGTAGGAGCTGGTTTCATTGCCATCGTGGAACGTTAACGACCAAAAAATCCCGCAGGGACGCTTGTCCCTGTTTTCCTACTTATCCGCTTTCTTCGTGGTCCTACTCCTCGTCGGATTCTGGAAATTGCAGGTCATGCAGTCGGAGCATTTTTCCGACCTCGCGGAAAAGAACGGCATCCGCTCCATCGCCATCATCGCCCCGCGCGGCGCCATGCTCGATCGCGAAGGCCGCGTGCTCGTCGATAGCTACCCGTCGTTCAGCATCCTGTTGCTCCGCGATAATCCGAAACTGCTCGAAAAAAACCTTCCGCAAATCGAAGACGGCCTCGGTATCGACAAGCAGGATCTCGATCAGCAACTCGACGCCGCCAAGACCGCGCCGAAATTCCTGCCCATCATCATCAAGCCGGCCGCCAGCCAATCCGATATCGCCTTCGTCGAATCGCACCGCGCCGATCTTCCCGTCCTCGACCTGATGATGGTTCAGCGCCGCCGCTACCCGCACGACGAAATGCTCGCCAACACCATCGGCTACGTCGGTGAGGTTTCCGTACAGGACATGGAAAAGAATCCCGATCGTTATAAGCCCGGCGACATCGTCGGCAAAGCCGGCCTGGAGAAGGAGTACAACGACGAGATCGTCGGCACCGACGGCATGCGCCGCGTCGTCGTCAACAGCGTGGGTAAAGTGATGCGCACGCTGGACAACGTCGAAGCCATTCCCGGCAAGCCCATCCAGCTAACGATCGACGAGGATTTGCAGCAGATCGCCGAATCCGATTTTGTCAATAAAGAGGGCGCTCTGGTTGCCATGGACGCGCGCACCGGCGAAGTACTGGCCATGGTCAGCCGGCCCACCTTCAACCCCAACGACTTCGCCGTCCGGATTCCGCCGCAGGAATGGGCCGCGCTGAACACCGATGCGAATACGCCGCTGATCAATCGCGCCATTCAGGCGCAGCTCGCGCCCGGTTCCGTTTTCAAGGTCGTGATGGCCACGGCCATGCTGGAATCGAAAGCCATTCCGCCCACCTACACGGCGTACTGCAATGGCTCAGCCGTCTTCTACGGACGCGTCTTCCATTGCGACCATGCGCACGGCGAGGTGGATCTCCACAAAGGGATCGTGGCTTCGTGCGACGTCTTCTTCTATCACGTCGGCCAACTGCTCGGGATCGACAAGATTTCCTACTACGCCAGCGGCCTCGGTCTCGGCCAGCGCACCGGCATCGACTTGCCGAGCGAGCAAACAGGCATGGTCCCCTCGGAGGAATGGTCCGAGCGCGTGAACCACCACAAATGGTATCCGGGGTCGACGATTTCCGTCGCGATCGGACAGGGCGCCGTCACCGCTACGCCCATCCAACTGGCCCGAATGATCGCGGCGGTCGCCAACGGTGGCACTCTGATTCCGCCGCATTTGATGAAGGACGCGATGGGCCTGAAATCCGCATCATTTCCGCTTTCCGACGATACCGTCCAGCAGGTCACCGACGGAATGTGGGGCGTCGTCAACGAGCCCGACGGCACCACCTCCGGTGCGGTCAAATTGCAGAACGTCGACTTCTCCGGGAAAACCGGCACGGCACAAACGGAAAGCTTTGAGCTACAAAACAAACTTGGCAAGCATTTGAAGGAAAACGGCTGGTTCGTCGGCTACGCCCCGCGTCGCAACCCCGAAATCGTGGTCGCCGCGCTCGTGCAGTCCGGCGGCTGGGGCAGCACTTCGGCCGCGCCCATCGTTCGCGATGTCGTCAAAGCCTTTTACGACAAGAAGAATG
This sequence comes from Candidatus Acidiferrales bacterium, assembly GCA_035603395.1. Classification (GTDB taxonomy): domain Bacteria; phylum Acidobacteriota; class Terriglobia; order Acidiferrales; family UBA7541; genus Palsa-295. The sequence continues at coordinate 1,051 of DATNKM010000101.1, read as the reverse complement.
GCCATTTCACGCCGCCTACTTCCACTGCCGACAACATTCCACCGTCTTCCGCGGTTCATCCCGTCGGCGTGAGCGCCGGGGCACAGCAACAATGAAGGATCGCCCGCGGGTTCACGATTTCGACTGGCCGCTGCTCGCCATCGCCGGCACGATAGCCGCGATCGGCTTGGTCGAAATCTATTCGTCCACGCACGCCAGCGCCATGGCCGGCATGCAGTGGAAGCAGCTCATGTGGATCGGCATCGGCATCGCCGGCATGTTCCTGATTTCGCGCATCGATTACCACTCCCTCCTCGATCAGGCGCCTGCTCTTTATCTCGTGGGATGCGTGGGCCTTCTCGTCGTTCTGCTCCTGGGGTTTTCGCGTCTGGGAGCCAAGCGCTGGATCTCTCTCGGCGGAATCATGAATTTGCAGGTGTCGGAGATTATGAAGTTGATTATAATCATCGTGCTCGCGCGATTCTTTGCGGAAGTGCGCATGGATCGGCTGACGCTGACGGACTTGCTCAAGATTGGCATTTTGACGCTAATTCCCGTAGGCTTGATCTTGAAGCAGCCCGATCTGGGAACCGCGATGGTTCTGGTTCCCGTTGCAGTGGTCGGAGCGCTCTGCGCCGGTATTCAGTGGAAACACGCGGCGGTCGGACTTGTGATCGTCGCCTTGCTTGTGCCGCTCGGCTGGAACATGCGCAAGCACCTGAAGCCTTACCAGCAGCAGCGCATCCAGACCTTCCTGCATCCGGAGGAAGACCAGCGCGGTGCGGGCTATCAGATTTTGCAGTCGGAAATTGCAGTCGGCTCGGGTGGTTTTTGGGGAAAAGGTTTCGGCAAAGGCAGCCAGAACCAGTTGGGCTTTGTGCCCGTCCGCTATTCGGACTTTATTCTGGCCGCGCTCGCCGAGGAACAAGGGTTTATTGGAGTTTGTGTCGTCCTGTTGTTGTACTTGGGCCTGATTCTGCGGCTGGTGGACAACGCCCAGAAGGCGAAAGATCGTGCCGGGATGTACGTCGTGATGGGAGTCACCGCGATCCTGGGTTTCCACGTTCTGGTA
>DATNKM010000090.1:0-10299 GCA_035603395.1 Candidatus Acidiferrales bacterium | reverse complement strand
ACCGTCCTGGGTTGCTTGGCGCTGCTGCGCCGCCAGCGATTGCTGGAGCGAAGCCGCCTTGTTCGACGCCGTCCAGCCCACACCGAGGGCTGCCAGCGATACGATAGCCAGTACTATAACTACGATGCCGATCCAGCGGGGTGCTGTGCTCTCCGTCTGAATCACTTCCGGTCGTTCGTCGATCATTTTCGCTCTCCTCCGTGGGAAACCCCTTGCTGGAACCCAGTAGAAGCAAGACCCTAACCAAAGGGTCCAAACGGAAGAACTGTGCGTAAGTGCTTATGGGAGAGTCTGTTACGAGGGAACATCCGTGGAAGCGGGTACGATGCGCTACAGTTAACCCTGCAATTTTTACGTGGAATTAATTATTTCTGCGCGGTGGAAACCTGGCCTCGGCGGCGCGTGCCGAAAATGCTCGGGTTAGCGGCTTGGGGCGATCGTCATAGCCTGCAGGCGCGCGATGCGCTCGGCCAGTGGCGGATGAGTGCTGAAAAGACTGGTGAACAATTCGCGACTCGTGAGCGGAGCAACGATGCAAAGAGCTGAAGTTGTGGGCGAAATATCCATAGGAATCTGCTTGTTGTAAGCCCCCAGCTTTTCGAGCGCGCGAACCAGTCCATAGGGATGGCCGACCATTCGGGCGCCGGATGCATCCGCCTGATATTCCCGCTGCCGCGAAATTCCGAGCTGAAGAAGAAGAGCCGCGAACGGCGCAAGAAGCAGCATCAGAAGGGCGGCAATTCCACCTCCGTCACGATCGCGATCTCGTCCGCCGCCCATCCCTGCAAACATCATTCCCCAGCGGCCGATATGGGCGATCCAGGTGATGGCGCCGGCAAGCGTGGCTGCGATCGATGAAGTGAGAATATCGTAGTTGCGTACATGCGAAAGCTCGTGGGCGATCACGCCCTCGAGTTCCTCATCGTCCATCAGTTCGATCAAGCCCTGGGTGACGGCGACGGAGGCATGCTGCGGGTTGCGGCCCGTGGCGAAGGCGTTGGGCGCCGCCTGCGGAATCAGGTAGAGCTTCGGAACGGGCAAATTCGCTTTGGCTGCGAGCCGCTCCATCACGGCGTAGAGGCGCGGCGATTCCTCGCGGCTGATCGGGCGCGCGCCGCTGGACATCAGCGCGATCTTGTCCGAATAAAAGTACGCCACGCCGTTCATGACCACGGCAGCCCCGAGAGCAAGCGTCATGCCGTTTCGGCCGCCGAACGCTTGACCGATAAAGAGAAGCAATAACGTTAGCGCCGTCAGCAAGAATGCCGTCTTGAGCGTCTTCATGCCCCGTTCCCTGGCGCCGAATCAGGCGGCGCCCGCCTTTGCTTGCTGCTTTTCGAATTTCATTTCACCCGACTTCGAATCGGCGTCGACTACGACGGCATCGCCCGTTTTGACCTCGCCGTCGAGGATTTTCAGCGCCAGAGGATCCTGAATGAGACGTTGTATGGCGCGCTTCATGGGGCGCGCGCCATACGCCGGGTCGTAGCCTTCGCGGAAGAGCAGTGCCTTCGCCGCGGACGTCAGCGTCAGCGTGATCTGCTTTTCGGCTACGCGCTTCATGAACGACGCCATTTGCAGATCGATGATGCGCTCGATCTGGTCCTTACCGAGCGGGCTGAACATGACGATATCGTCGATGCGGTTCAGAAACTCCGGCCGGAACGTTTCGCGCAGAGCGGCCATGGCTTCCTCGCGCGCTTTCTTGGGATCTTTTCCCGCGAACTCGAAGATGGCGGAGGAGCCGACGTTTGAGGTCATGATGATCACTGTATTGCGGAAATCGACTCTGCGGCCCTTGCCGTCGGTGAGCTGCCCGTCGTCCAGAACTTGCAGCAGCACGTTAAAAACGTCCGGGTGCGCCTTTTCGATTTCGTCGAGCAGCACTACGGAGTATGGACGGCGGCGAACCTGTTCGGTGAGCTGCCCACCCTCTTCGTAGCCCACGTACCCTGGAGGCGCGCCGATCATCCGCGCGACCGAGTGCTTTTCCATGTACTCGGACATATCGAGCCGCACGATGGCGCGCTCGTCGTCGAAAAGGAATTCCGCGAGCGCGCGGGCGAGCTCTGTCTTGCCCACGCCGGTGGGACCGAGGAACAGGAACGAGCCGATGGGGCGGTGCGGATCGCTTAGCCCGGAACGACTACGACGAATTGCGTTAGCGACGCTCGCGAGCGCCGCGTCTTGCCCGACGACACGCTGGCGCAGCCGTTCCTCCATGTGAACGAGCTTCTGAACTTCGCCTTCGAGCAGGCGGCCGACGGGAATTCCGGTCCACTTGCTGACGATCTTTGCGATTTCTTCCTCGCCGACCTCTTCCTTGAGCATCGGATGGTCTTTCTGCATCTCGGCGAGGTGATCCTGCGCTGCCTGCAGTGATTTTTCGGCGGCGGAAAGCTTGCCGTAGCGGATTTCCGCCACGCGGGACAGCTCTCCGGCACGCTCAAACTTCTGCTCCTCGGCTTTCAGGCGCTCAATTTCCTCTTTCTGCGAGCGAATCCTGCCGATGGCGTCTTTTTCCGTCTGCCAGTGCGCCTTCAGGCCGTTTGATTTTTCCTTCAGTGCGCCGAGCTCTTTTTCGACTTGCGCGTAACGGTCCTTCGAATGTGTATCCGATTCTTTTTTCAGCGCTTGCCGTTCGATTTCGAGCTGCATGATCCGGCGTTCGATTTCGTCGATCTCGGTCGGCAGCGAATCGATTTCCATGCGCAGGCCTGCCGCGGCTTCGTCGACCAGGTCGATGGCTTTGTCCGGCAGGAAACGATCGGTAATGTAGCGCTGCGAAAGCATGGCCGCGGCGATGATGGCGGCGTCCTTGATGCGAACGCCGTGATGCACCTCGTAGCGTTCCTTCAGGCCGCGCAGAATAGCGATCGTGTCCTCGATCGAAGGTTCGCCGATGGTTACCGGCTGGAAGCGGCGCTCAAGCGCCGGGTCTTTTTCGATGTATTTCCGATATTCATTGAGAGTCGTCGCGCCGATCGCACGCAGCTCGCCACGCGCCAGCGACGGCTTCAGCATGTTCGAAGCGTCCATCGATCCTTCGGCGGCGCCGGCACCGACCAGCGTGTGCAGTTCGTCGATGAAAAGAATGATCTGACCTTCGGATTCGGTGACTTCCTTCAGTACGGCTTTGAGGCGGTCTTCGAATTCACCGCGATATTTGGCGCCGGCGACGAGCGCGGCGAGATCGAGAGCGACAATGCGCTTCGGCTTCAGAACTTCCGGCACGTCGCCTGCAATAATCCTTTGCGCGAGGCCTTCGACGATAGCCGTCTTGCCCACGCCGGGCTCACCAATCAGCACTGGATTATTCTTCGTGCGGCGCGCGAGGATCTGCATCACGCGCCGAATTTCCTCGTCGCGGCCGATGACCGGGTCGAGCTTGCCGCGGCGCGCAGCTTCAGTAAGATCGCGCGCGTACTGCTCGATGGCGCGATACGTCGCTTCCGGATTCTGGGACGTCACGCGATGACTGCCGCGGATGGTGGCCATCGCCTGCAGGATGGCGTCGTGGCTGGCGCCGTGGCGCGATAAAATCTGCCCGGCCGGATCTCTGTCCATGCCGGCGATTCCCAGCAGGATATGCTCGGTTGAAACGTACTCGTCCTTCAGGCGCTGGGCTTCATCGAAGGCTTTTTCCAGGGCGGTATTCGACGCGCGGCTGAGCGACTGATCCGAGACGCCGGAGACTTTCGGAAGGCGCTCGATCTGTTTTTCAATTTCCGATGCGAGACCGGTGGGGGACACCCCCAGCTTTTCGAGCAAGGGCGGTACAACGCCGTCGCCCTGCGCCACCAAGGCCCACAACAGATGCAAAGGCTCGATCTGCTGCTGGCCCGAGCGCGCTCCCATTTCCTGAGCGGCCTGGAGGGCTTCCTGGCCTTTGACCGTCAATTTGTCGAATCGCAGCACGGCTGAATTTTCTCACTTTTCCGGGACGCAAGAAACATCGAGGGCTGGCTGCACGCGTCGCCAACCCTCGGGTCGATCCGGCGCTTGGTTAGTTGCCGTTCGTTACGTTTACTTTCACTTGCTTCGGCCTCGACTCGGCACGCTTCGGCAGCGTGACGGTCAAAACGCCGTTTTTGTAGTCGGCCCTAATCGCTTCGTTGTTCACGGTGTTCGGAAGGCTGAAGCTGCGGCTGAACGTACCGTAGGTGCGTTCGACTCGCAGATAGTTTTCCTTCTCGGTCTTCTCTTCGAACTTCCGCTCGCCACGAACCGTCAACATGTTGTTCTCAACGCGAACGTCGATGTCCTTCTCGTTCACCTCCGGCAAATCTGCCTTCACGACCAGCTCGTTCTCCGTCTCGAAGATGTCCACGGCCGGAGCCCAACTGGTAAGGGCTGAACGATCGGTACGGTGCGAAAAGTTGCTCTCGAACAAACGATTGACCTGTTCCTGCAGGCCGGAAAGACCGGAATACGTGTCCCAACGTGTAATCGAACTCACGGTTGCGTCCTCCTAAGAAGTTTCGCGCTTTATTAGCGCAGTCGAATGATATAATCTTAGCGCATTGTTGTCAAGTATCTTCGATCGAGGCCGAGACGCCGTAGTACTGACCTCCGGGGTTACTCTAAGACCTTAACCATGAGACACTTAAGATAGTGCGTTTCGGGCATGGTCAGCAAGATCGGGTGATCTTGAGCCTGCGTCCGCCGCTCAACAACGACGATATTCCTGTGTGCGTCATTGGCGGCTTCCGCCAACAGCTGCAGGAACAATGGCTCCGTGATGTGATAGGAGCAGGAGCAGGTGACCAGGTAGCCGCCCGACCTCAGGAGCTTGAGGGCGCGGAGGTTGATCTCCTTATACCCGCGGCGGGCGGCCGGAATGGCATCGCGATTCTTGGCGAAGGCCGGCGGGTCCAGGATGACCATCTGGAAACGCCGCCCGGCCTCGTCGTATTCCTTGAGCAGGTCGAAGGTGTTGCCTTCGCGAAAAGTGGCATTCGAAATCGAATTGAGCTGCTGATTCCGGCGGGCGGTCTCGACGGCTGCGGGCGCCAGATCGATGCCCTCGACATGGGCGCTGCGGTCGGCGACGGTGAGCGCGAAGCCTCCGTGATAGGTGAAGCAATCGAGCACGTCTCCCGAGGCATAGCGCCGCGCGGCGAGATGATTTTCGCGCTGATCGAGGAACGAGCCGGTTTTCTGTCCCCTGGCAAGGTCGCAGACGAACGTCACGCCGTTTTCTTTGGCCAGAATTTCGGCTGGCACGTCGCCGTAAAGCACGCTGACCCTTTGTTCGAGACCCTCGAGCATACGCACCTTGGGATCGTTGCGTTCGACAATGCCCTTCGGCGAGAACAGATCCACAAGAATGTCGACGAGCATGCCTTTCAGGCGGTCGCTCGCCTGGCTGAGTGTCTGAAGAACGAAATAATCGCCATAGCGATCGATGATCACGGATGGCAGCAGATCCGCTTCACTATAGACCAGGCGGCAGGCGTCGGAGTTTTCGACAACCAAGTCACGATAGGCCGCGGCGCGGCGAATCCGCGCGGTCAGGAATGCACGGTCGATGGCCACGTCCTCGCGAGTAAGCAGACGGATCGAAATCTGCGATTGGTCGCTGTAAAACGCGCGGCCGGCGAAGTTTCCGCGCTCGTCAACCAGGCGGACGACCGCTCCCGGTTCGGCGCGCGCCGAACGAACGTCACTGCGATAAACCCATAGATGGCCTGAACGGAGGCGTTCGACGCCTCGCGGCGAAATCACTACGGAGCCTTCTGTCATAGGCCGGGCTGTGGCCATCGCTGAAATTCCAGTGGAGCTTTCGATGCGATGACTTTACTACAGGAAGCGTGCGATGGACAGAAACGGGGCGCCGGCCGACACGGCGAATGCCGCAAGAGAGTTCTAGGCGCCCGGCGTGCCCATTTTGCGCTTGCGGTGTAGCTTCGTGGCGGACGAGCGCAGGGTTTCCGGAATGTTCTTATTACTCGTGAGCTTCACGAGATCCGTTGCCGTAAGCCGCGGAAACAGGTGCAGCGAGACGTCGAGCGGCGTCTTCGGATTGTTTGTGAGATTCCTCACCACCGAATAGTTCTTCATAAAAACGCGGCTCATGGAGATCGCGCGCAGAATTTCACCGGTCAGGTTGGTCATCGAGGCAAACGCCTCAACTTCGGAGTCCGTGAGCCGGGGTGATTGGAGCACACAGCGCTGGACGAGCTTGTTGGGATCGCGGATCAGGGTCATGCGCTCGGTGCGGCCGCCCTTGAGCGCGAGCGTGAGGCGCTGGAGCACATTCATGTGCGCCAGCCTCTGCATCAGGGTCTGGCGTTTCACGACATCGGGCTCGGCCTCGGCGGCGGCCTCGGCCAGTTCGGCGGACTCGGTCGCCTTCTTTTCCATATTCGCGAGCAGTTCGCGCTGTTCGGGGCTTGCGCCCGGTGCGCCCGCCACGGCGAGCACCAGCTGCGGATCGGACGCGAAATGTTCGAGATGATCGAGCAACGACTGGATTCCCACGGGCGTCAGGTGATGGGCGATCCGTGCGACGTGAGCCGTGGGGCACGCGGTGTTTTTTGCCAGCGCGTCGGCCACGCCCGGTTTGTCGGCCAGAGTGTCGGTTAGATACGTAAAAAACCTCGGGTCGGCTTCGGGTCTCGCGGCGGCAGCCACAAACGACTCAAGCGTCTGCGTCAGCAACGCATTCTGGGCGCGGTCCGCAATTTCCGGCTCCGGATCGGCGGACAGCACGGCCAGCAATTCGACGCGCTCGTCGGCGCCGAGCGAAACGCTGCCGGTACAGATCGCCAGCTTCTGTTCGCGTCGCGCGTGGTCGGTGCGGATCTGGGTGAGAAGTTCGACGCTAATGGGAGCCTCCGACGGCGGTTTTCAGATCATTGCGGGTCAAGTTCACGCTTCCGGACTGCCCCGGCGATCCGATCGCTGGCAGAGCCTGGCCGTTGAGGTCGAGCGTTATTGCGCTCGAATCGCCGGCCGAGACATCGAACTGGCTCTGCGCGTCGAATTGCCTGGTGTCGCCCGGCTGAACCGCGCCGTCGAAGACAATTTTGCCATCTGCGGAGACTTTCACGTTGGCTGCTTTGCTGGCCTGAAGCTTGAGAGTAAGCACCGGCGCGGGATCGCCGTTGGGGGCAGCCGTGGCAGCCGAAGGCGCGCCCGAACCCGGGTCAGGCGCTGGTTTTCCAGCGGCGCGCACAGCCTGATAGCGCGAGTGAATCCAGGCGGACAAGTCGTCGCCATAGCGATGCCACCCAAAAATTCCACCGGCAAGCACCAGGACAATCACGATGACCGCCGTAACGGCCGGCTGCCAGTTTCGAGGCATGTGGTTGCGCGCTTTCGGCGCGGCGGCCGGTGCTGGCGCGCCGTTCGAATTGCCCAACGCGTATTCGGCCACCAGGCTGTCCTCGTCCAGTCCCAGGAATCGCGCGATCGAGCGGATAAATCCGCGATTGAAGACACCGCCCGGCAGCTGATCCCACTGATCCTTTTCGATGGCTTCCAGAAATCGCGTGCTGATGCGCGTGGCGGCGGAAATTTCGTCGAGCGAAACGCCGCGCATCTCGCGTTCGCGCCGCAGGTGTTCGCCGAAAGGTGTCGATGACATTCGAAAGGGGCCAACGAAAATATAGGCGTCGGTGGAGGGGGTGTCAATCCTGCTTGCACAGGTCCGGGAAGGTCGGTAGGTCCTCCCAGGATTGGCGTTTCGGCAATCGGCGCGGAATGGCCGTTGCGGGCGGCGGAAGGCGTTTCTATAATTGCAGGGTTGCCTCCCGAATCCCAAGACGCGAAGCCTCGTCAGCCTGCGGAACGGATGCGCCGGGCCGGCGACACCAAGCCGTTTGACGGCCCGGAACGGCGCCGGCCTCCCGACATCGCTCCTCCGCTGCCCGAACCCACCGAACTAAATGTGTTCCACGAGCTGGGTAAGGCGCTCACATCGTCCCTGCAGCTTGATCAAGTGCTGCGCACGATCATGGAAAAAATCAACGAGGTGCTGCGGCCCGATACATGGTCACTGCTGCTGATGGACCTCGACAAGCGCGAACTCTATTTCCAGATTGCCACCGGCGCGGGCGCCGAAGCGCTGAAGGACGTGCGAATCAAAGTCGGTCAGGGTCTCGCAGGCTGGGTTGCGGAATCGGGCGAAGCCGTGGTGGTAGCGGACACCAGCAAGGATTCGCGATTCTTTGGGCAAGTGGATGAGAAAACGAAGATGGCGACGCGTTCGATTGTCGCCGTACCGGTGCGTTTCCGCGATCAATGCCTGGGCGTGATCGAGCTGATCAATTGCGTAGGGCCGGAGGGATTCAGCCCGCGCGATCTGGCGCTGCTGGAAGCGCTGGCCGACTATGCGGCGATTGCCATTGAAAATGCGCGGCACGTGCAGCGCATCCACGAGCTGACCATCACCGACGATTGCACCAGCCTCTACAACGCGCGGCACCTGAATTTCATGCTCGACACGGAAATCTACCGCTCGCACCGGTACGCTTTCGAGTTCTCTTTGATTTTCATCGACCTCGACCGATTCAAGCAGGTGAACGACACGCACGGGCATCTGGTCGGTTCGAAACTGCTGGCTGAAATCGGAGAGGCCATCAAGGTGCACTGCCGGCTGATCGATCTCGCGTTCCGCTACGGCGGAGACGAATTCGTGGTGTTGCTGCCGCAGACTTCGAAAGAGAACGCGCTGGGCGTGGCGCACCGGCTGCACAAGCTGATTCGCGAAACCGAATGGCTGAAGGACACCGGGACGCCCGTGCGCCTGACAGCCAGCGTGGGAGTCGCCGCGTATCCCACCGATTCACGTACCAAGGCTGAACTTTTACACCTCGCCGACGAAGCGATGTACCTCGTCAAGAACACGTCGCGCGACAGCGTCGCCGCCGCCGGCGTCGGCATGCTCCCCAGCGTTTAGTCCAAATGTTTCCGCGCTGAACTGAGATGGGTCCCCTAGTGCGTCATGGCATAGACGATGTAGTTGATGCCGATGCGAAAGCCGAGATCGGAATATTTTTCAGGATATTCCGCCCGGTTGGACCACTCCCATGAGTCGCCGATGTCGGAGTTAAAGCTGATCGCGACCATGATGCGGCCTTTGTCGTCGTAGATGGCGCGCCAGTGCGCTCCCTTTCCGTCCTCGGGTCCCTGTGGGTAATCCGGGTATTTGTAGCCGAGCCGCAGATGCTCGGCGCCGGGAATCTGGTAGCGGTCGTCGAGGTCGTAGACGGTGTGGAAGATGGGATCGTTATCCGGAATATCCACGATCGGGCGATCCGGAAATACCATCCGGATTCGTTTCAAGAACATTTGCCATTCGTACTCGCCGTGAAAATCGTCCGCCATGAAAAAGCCGCCGCGCAGCAGGTAGTCGCGCAGGACGGCCGCTTGGTGTTCGGTAAGTCCCCACTCACCCACTTGCACGGCGTAGAGCCACGGCCAATTGTAAACTTCGTCGCCGTCGTCGAGATTCACGTCCTGTTCCACGGAACGCGCGTCGATGCGCGTGAGGCGGCGAGCGGCTGCCGCAAGTGAGCGGTCGGCGGGCGGTCCGTCCTGCGTCCAAAGCGACATTCCCTGGCGCCAATCGCCATCGAAACGGCCGCGGTAGCCGTCGTTTGGACCCGGTGGGTACATCAGGCGGGCGAACGCCCATTCGCCGGGCCGCTGCCAATCCGGTGGCAGAGGTGTCGATTCCCCATATTCGACGGATGGGTATTCGCGGAAAGGGTGCTGCGCGGATATCGCGCTGACGACGCAAAGGGCACAACAAAACGGGAACACGAGCTTCATCAGGCTTCGACCCGACTGTCGCATGCCACCGTTTACCTCGTTGGCCGGAGCCGCCACCATCAGCCCGTCGCGGGGCTCGATTCCTTTCTAACACCAAACGGATTGGACCGGCAAATCATGCCGAGGGCACAAAAAACGCGTCAGTCTTCGGCTTTGGTTGTAGCGCGAAAACCACTCGCCTATACTCGGCTTCTAACGAAACGAAGGAGTTCCTTCATTGCGCAACCGGGAAGCCGCGCGTTACGCGCGCGGGTCGGCGATCGCTGCGGCCTTGATCGCACTCGCGGTCGGCGGCGTGTACGCCAAACGCGCGCTGCGGCGATTCCGCGCGCTGCGCAACGGACCCGTCGCAGTTTCCGTTGATGTACAGCAGCAGTCGGCGCAGTTTTCGTTTTCCAAGGTCGAACAGTCCCGCACGATCTTTACCGTCCGCGCTTCGCGCGCCACGCAATTTAAAGACGAGAACCGCGCCGTACTCGAGGACGTCTGGATCACGCTCTACGGACAAGACGGCAGCCG
>DATNKM010000046.1:0-7148 GCA_035603395.1 Candidatus Acidiferrales bacterium | reverse complement strand
CCATTTCCATTTCGAATTCGGGAAGAAACGAATCGCGTATTGCCATCTGGTGCCTCCATTTGAATGGTCGGTTGAGTGCGGGGATTTTACCCCAAACCTTGTTAACGCCCGGTGAATCCGATGCCAGGGGAGCCCGGCCGGATGCTAGATTCGGCCGCGGCCGGCGGAATGCGTCAGGATCGGAGAGGCTTCGCGGGGCTTCGGCGCGCTGCTGTTGGGCAGCGGCATAGGTACGGGTGCGAGCTTGGCGCCGCGGGTCTGTTTCCATGTGTGCAGGATGCGGTGAATCACAGTGATATTGGGGCCGATCGCGAGCAGCCACAGCGCGATGTCGATTCGGTTCGTCAGCGCACCCAGAATCATCAGCACCAGCCGCTCCGGCCGCTCCCAGAAGCCGATTTCCGAGGTCGGCACTAGCGATTCAGCGCGCGCCTTCGCGTAGCTGACCATCACCGAGCCAGCCATCGCCGCTCCGGCCAGAACGGCGTACCGGAAGCGATTCACCTGCGCATAATAGACGAGCAAACCAAGAAAAAGTATCAGGTCGGCGTAACGGTCGAGTATCGAATCGAGGAATCCTCCGAAGAGCGAAACGCGGTTCTGCCGGCGGGCCACCGGCCCATCGAGCAAGTCGCACAGCCCCGCGAAAATCATGCAGCTGCCGGCAGCCGCAAACTGCCCCTTGGCGAAAAGCACTCCCGCCCAAAGATTTGAGATGAGGGCGCACCAGGTAATGACGTTAGGAGGAATTCCCGTTGGAGCCAGAAGGGCGGCTAGTCCGTCAACGGGCCAGGAGAGATACCGGCCGATGGTGCGGGTTAACATGAATTCCAGTTTTCTCCGCTATTGTTCATCGTAAATCGTCCTCAAGCGGACGACTTCGTACTCTTTTACTCCCGCCGGCGTGGTCACCTGGACTTCATCGCCGACCTTTTTGCCCAGCAGCGCGCGCCCGATCGGGGAAGTGGTCGAAATCAGTCCCTTGGTCGCGTCGGCTTCTTCCACCGTCACCAGTTTGTACTCGACTTTGGTGGACTTGGCAACGTCGAGCACGACCAGCGTCGAACCGTAAGCAGCGCGGTCCTTCGGAAGGTTGTTCAAGTTCAGCATGGAAATGTCGGCCATGCGCTTGTGCAGCTGGCCTAGCCGCGCGGCTACGTACCCTTGCCGTTCCTTGGCGTATTTGTACTCGGCATTTTCCGACAAGTCGCCGTGCGCGCGCGCCACCTTGATTTCCTTTGGCAGCTCGTCGTGCAGCTCGTGCTCCAGGGCGGCGATTTCGTCCTTGAGCTTCTTCTTAATTTTCTCGGCTAAGTCAGTCATCGGTCGATTGAGGCATCCGCGAAGGCTCGGCCTGACGCCCGGCGGGTGAATTCAACTACTCATTCAGTATAGAGGATTTACGCGGCCCCCCGCAATCCAGCTGAACGCCTCCCAATTAGATACCGGCCAGCCGGCAGGTGCCTCAGGCCCTGGCCTCCAGGGGCCGCAAATCGGACTTGTAGGAGCCGGGCACAATGCGGAAGGCCATCGAGAGGCGGTTCCAGCTGTTGATCGTGGCGATCGCCAGCGTCAGGTTCGCGAATTCCTCCGGGCTGAACTCTTTTGCCGCACGCTCATAGGCGTCATCCGGCGCGTGAGTCTCGGAAATCAACGTGATCGCCTCGGTCCATTCCAGCGCTGCCCGTTCTCGCGCGGTATAAAACGGAGCCTCGCGCCAGGCATTCAGAGCGTAGAGGCGCTGCTTGGTCTCGCCGAGGGCACGGGCGTCCTTGCTGTGCATGTCCAGGCAGTAGGCGCAGCCGTTGATCTGCGAGGCACGCATTTTTACGAGCTCCAGCAGCGGCCGCTCCAACCCGCAGGAATCCACGAAGTGTCCAAGCGCCGCCATCGCCTGGTAAGCCTTGGGAGAGGCCTTGAGCCCATTGACCCGCTGTTCCATTTCGATTCTCCTTATGGCACGGTTCGGAAATTATAACCCCGAGTCAACGATGGCGCGAACCGCCGAAGCGTGCGAACACCCTGCACAATCGGCTGTACAATCGAATTTAGCCGGTAAATGGTAGCCCGCGCATGCATATCGAGCTGACCGAAGACCAAGAACTTCTCCAGCGGACTGTTCGCGAATTCGCCGAGACGGAGGTAAGGCCCGTGGCGCGCGAGCTGGACGAAACGGGCCATTTCCCGCGCGAAATCATCCGCAAGGCCGGTGAGATCGGTCTTACCGGCGTCTGCGTCGCGGAAAAATACGGCGGGTCGGCGATGGATCACGTTGCCTACTCGATCGTGATCGAGGAAATTGCGCGCGTGTGCGCCTCAACGGCGGTCATTCTGTCAGTGCAGAATTCGCTTTACTGCGCCAGCATCGAAACCTACGGCACCGAGGACCAGAAGCAGAAATTCCTGGCCCCCTACGCGCGCGGCGAAAAAATCGGTTGCTACGCACTCACCGAACCGCAGGTTGGATCGAACGCCGCCGCGCTCGCCACCAAGGCGATTCGCAAAGGCGATCGCTACGTGATCAACGGCTCGAAAGCCTGGATTACAAACGGCGGCGTGGCCGACGCCGGAATCGTCTACGTCAACGCGCAGCCCGAAAAAGGCGAGAAGGGAATCACGGCGCTGCTCGTCGAGACAGGCACGCCCGGGTTCGTTGTCGGCAAGGAAGAAAGAAAGCTCGGTATCCACGCGACCGCTTGCTGCGGTCTGGCGTTCGTCGACTGCGAAGTTCCCGTCGCCAATCGGATTGGGGAGGAAGGGCAGGGCTACAAAATCGCGCTGTCGCTTCTCGACGGCGGCCGCGTCGGCATCGGCTCGCAGGCCACCGGCATCGCGCAGGGCGCATTCGAAGCGGCACTCGCCTACGCGAGCGAGCGCCAAGCTTTCGGCCATCCCATCGCCGAATTTCAAGCCATTCAATTCATGCTGGCCGATATGGCGACCGAAATCGACGCTGCGCGTCTGCTGGTCCGCCGCGCTGCCTGGAAACAGGATTCCGGCGCGCGATTTTCGATGGAAGCCGCCACGGCGAAGCTTTTCGCCAGCGAAATGGCCACGCGCGTGGCTCACAAGGCGATTCAGATTCATGGCGGCAATGGCTACAGTTCCGAATATCCCGTCGAGCGCGCCTATCGCGACGCCCGCATCACCGAAATTTACGAAGGTACGAGCGAAATTCAGCGGCTCGTCATCGCGTCGTGGGTGATGAAGTCTTTCGGAGCCTAGCGCTTCGTGATTCACGCCTTCCACTTCGCGATCCTTTTCATATTATGGTTCTACGTCGTCCTCTTGGTTTTCAGCCCCATCTTTCTGCGCGCTCGCTTCCGCTATAAAGCGAAAGTCGATCCGGGACCAGTCGCGTTGGAGGGGCTTCCGGCGCCAGCCCGGGCATTCATGGAACCGCGCCTCTCCGAATTCGCCGCTTGGAATTTCGAGCTCGTCACCTACGTCCGCCTCTGGAAGATCGCCGGCTCGAGCGAAGCTTACATGGCGCTGCTCAGCAATCTCCACACGCACGAATGGGCGGATGTCACCTTGGTCATGTCTCCGATGAAAAATTCCGGCTTCATCGAATTCGTCACGCGGTGCTCCGAGCAACTGCAGATCGACACGAACACGAATCTCGCGGCGCCGGTCCTTTTTCCGCTGCCGCAATATCAAGTCTTCCAGTTGCCCGAGGTCACCGACGTTTTCACGCTGTATCGGATTCACCGCATGTTGGTTACCGAAATCACGCGTGGCGCGCTGCCCGTCCTGCCGGCGCCCGGTGAAGAAATCGCAGAGCTCAAGCGGCGCCTGGGCCGTTACGGCCCCTGGCAACAGGAGCGCGGTTACATGTATCTCGACGCCAGCGGCGAAAACTATCGCCTGACCTGGAAAGGTGCAATCCTCGGCGCCTGGCGCGCCATCTGGCCGATCTCGATTCTTCGCGCTTGGCGCCAGCGCAACAAAAACAGCGATATCCTCATGCGCAGTGGCGCTGCCACCTAGGTGCTTTGCGCGTAGGAACCGTGCCCTGGCCAACCGGAAACTCGAGATTGAATGTATTCTTCCCACATGCTTTCGCTCGACGGCCTCGTCGAATTCGATCCTGCGAAGGAAGCCGTTTTTTTTGCTGCCGTTCCTGCGCGTCCCGGGGTTGTTCTCGTCGAAATGCGGGCCGCTGGCGCCCGCCCGCACCTTGTCCGCACCGCTGACCTGCGTCGTGCCGCGGAACGCTTGCTTGCTCCGCCCGACGCCGCCACAAAGCGCCTCAACCTTCGCGATGTCGCCGCGCGCATCCGTTATCGCGTCACTGGATCGAAATTCGAGCAAACACTCGTGCTCTACCAACAGGCGCGCGCCAATTTCCCGGATCGCTACCGCGAGGCCCTGCGCCTGCGCACGCCCGCGCTGCTGAAAGTGAATCTGCGCAACGAATACCCACGGTGTTACGTCACCCGCCGGCTCGCGGGTGACGGCGGCTTTTATTTTGGCCCCTTTGCCTCCCGCCGCTCGGCCGATTCGTTTGCCGAAGGCTTCCTCGATCTTTTCAAAATCCGCCGCTGCCAGATCAAAATCCGGCGCGATCCGGAATTCCCGGGCTGTATTTATTCGGAGATGAAAATGTGCCTCGCGCCGTGCTTCGCGGGCTGCACGAAGCAGGCGTACGACGCCGAAGTCGCGACCGTGCTGGAAACGCTCGACACCGCCGGCGCCGCCCTGACCGCGAAATTCGAACGCGAGCGCGAAGCCGCGAGTGAAGCGCTCGATTTCGAGCGCGCCGCCGCGCTGCACAAGCGCCTGGAAAAAGTTTCCAGCGCGCTAGGCGGCGTTCCGGAAATCGTGCGACGCATCGAAGACCTCGACGGCGTGATCCTGCAGCGCTCGGCTGAGGAAAAAACCGTCATGGTTTTTCCGTTGCGCTCGGGATTTCTCGACGAGCCGTGCGTGCTGAATTTCATCGAGCTTTCGAGCCAGCCGCGCTCGGTCGAGGCCATCCTACGCGAGCGCCTGGAGCCGAAAAGCGAGGGTGCGGCCATCACAGCGCCCCAGACCGCCGCCGATCGAGCATCGTTAGCTGGTGTGGCGGGGGAGGTTGATTTCCGCGCGCGCTACGGCCTGCGGGCTCTGCCGGTGGAACTCGGCGAGCATCTGGCGCTTGTCACCCGTTGGTTTTATTCGAAGCCGCGCGAGGGCGAAATTCTTTTTCGCACCGGCGAATGGCCGTATCGCCGCATTCTCCGCGCCTGCAGCCGATTGCTTGCTCCGCCGGCCCCCCCTGCCGCTTCCAGCGAGCCGCGGAAATTTGGCGTGTGACGAAAACTTCACCGCAATCCACCCGCGCGGCGTATTGCGTTGCATCGTACAATTGAATGAACGATGTCCGAGAAGAGCACGACCGTCGCCGCTGCTCCGCGGCCATCAAAGTTCCAGGACACGATCCGCTCGCTCAAGCACCGCAATTTTCAACTTTTCTTCAGCGGCCAAATCATTTCGCTCGTGGGCACGTGGATGGACATGGTCGCCGAGGCCTGGCTCGTCTACCGGCTCACCGGCTCGTCGCTTCTGCTCGGCACGGTCACGTTCGCGGGCCAGCTTCCCGTGCTTCTGATTTCGCCATTTGCCGGCCTTGTGGCGGACCGGCTGAATCGCCGCAAGATCGTGATCACCACGCAGTTCGCTTCCATGATCATCGCGGGGATCCTGGCGGGGCTGACGCTCTCCAAACATGTGACCGTCGAGCAGGTCATCATCCTCGCGGCGCTCATGGGCGTGGTCAACGCGTTCGATATTCCCGCACGCCAGTCGTTCCTGGTTGAAATGGTCGGGCGCGAGGATTTGATGAACGCGATCGCGCTCAATTCCTCGATGTTCAACGCCGCGCGCATCATCGGCCCTTCGATCGCGGGAATCCTGGTGGCGAGTTTCGGCGAGGGCTGGTGCTTTTTTGCAAATTCGGTAAGCTATATCGCGGTGATCGCCGGCCTTTTGCTGATGAACGTTCCGGCGAGGCCGCGTGCGGCGGAATCCGTTTCGCCTTTCGAGCATATCGCGGAGGGATTTCGCTTCGTGCGTCACGCCGGGCCAATTCGCGCGCTGCTCCTGCTGGTTGGCCTGGTGAGCTTGGTGGCCATGCCGTACGCCGTGCTCATGCCGGTATTCGCCGCGAAAATCCTGCACGGTAACGCGCGCACGCTGGGAATCCTGATGACTTCCGCCGGCTTGGGCGCGCTGATCGGTGCGCTGATGCTGGCGTCGCGCCGCGGCGTCAAAGGATTGTCGCGGATCGTTTCGATCGCCTGCGCCGCATTCGGTCTAGCACTGATCCTGTTTTCGTTCTCGCACTGGTGGATTCTATCGGCGGTGCTGCTGATTCCCGTCGGCTTTTCGGTGATGACGCAAATGGGTTCCACCAACACGTTGATCCAGTCGATGGTCCCCGACCGCCTGCGCGGCCGCACCATGGCCGTCTACTCGATGATGTTCCTGGGCGTGGCGCCGTTCGGAGCGTTACTCTCCGGCTGGTCCGCCGACCGTATCGGCGCACCGCATACGCTCGCAATCGGCGGGGTCATCGCCATCCTTGGCGCCCTAGCCTTCGCCCGCCACCTGCCGAAAATTCGAATCGAGGCCCGCCAGCTGCTCGACGCCGCCAGCGTTGAAGCCGCACAGGCATCGGAAGCCGTCGAAGAACTCGCCGCCCGCGTCATCCCGTAGCACCGGATCCTGCCGGCGTTGATCTGTGATGAGCGCCGCCTTGGCTTCCAGAATTGCTATACTGCGCCGGCTCTGTACATGTCCGCCGCGAAGCGAGGTTCATGTCCGTCTTCCCAAAATCCGACGACCAGCTCTTGCCTGGCCGCGCGACCCCGCAGGGGACGCTGCGCTACGCGGCACGCTTTCAGGGGCGCGCCGCCGCGGGCCATTTCCGGAACGTGGCGTCGGAAGTCGTATTCTCCTCCGTCGGGATCGGTACCTATCTTGGCGAACCTGACCAAGCCACGGACAAAGGCTACACAGCCTCCGTCATCGCGGCCGTCGAAGGCGGTCTCAACGTGATCGATTCGGCGATCAACTATCGGCTTCAGCGCAGCGAGCGTTCCGTGGGGGCGGCGGTGCGCGCACTTACCGCGAAGGGTTTTGCGCGCGATGAGATCATCCTGTGC
>DATNKM010000030.1:0-2076 GCA_035603395.1 Candidatus Acidiferrales bacterium | reverse complement strand
CGCGTGAGCGTCGATCGCTGGCTGTTTACCGTGACCATGCTGCTGGTATTTGTCGGTCTGGTAATGGTGTTCTCGGCCTCGGCCGTGATGGCCCGGGAGCGGTTCGGCTCGCCCTATGCCTTCCTGTCGAAACAGCTAATTTGGGCGGTCGCCGGACTTCTCGCCATGATCGTCACCATGCGCGTCGACTACGGCCGCTGCAAGCATCCGGCCCTGGTGTTTTCGCTGATGGGGTTCACCACTCTGTTGTTGATTTCGGTTTTCTTTCTCGACCGCTCGCACAACACCCATCGCTGGATTCATGCCGGTGGATTTTCGTTCCAGCCCTCGGAACTGGCCAAGCCGGTGCTGATTCTGTTTCTCGCGTATTTCCTCGAAAGTCGAGCGAAGACGATCGACGATGTACGCAACACGCTCCTGCCGGCGGCCGCGCCCGTCCTCGTCTTCCTGGGACTCATCGTGTTGCAGCCCGATCTCGGCACGGCCATCGCCTGCGCCGGAATCGCAGCTTGCATCCTGTATGTGGCGGGGATGCGCATTCGTTATTTCGCTTACGCCTTCGCGGCTTCGCTGGTGCCGCTCTATTTTCTGATTTTTCATGTCAGCTTTCGGCGCGCCCGCATTCTTGCCTTTCTGAATCCCTATGCGGACAGCCAGAAGACTGGCTTCCACATCATTCAGTCGCTGATCGCGGTGGGCACTGGCGGCATCACCGGTACCGGTCTGATGGAAGGCAAGCAAAAACTGTTCTACCTGCCGGAGCCGCATACGGATTTTATTTTCGCTGTCACGGCCGAGGAACTGGGCCTGGTCGGCGCCATCTTCGTCGTCGCCTTATTTGCCATCTTTCTGTGGCGCGGGATGCGCGCTTCCTGGCGTACGGAGGACGTCTTTGGCAGATACCTCGCCGTCGGCATAACAAGTATGGTGGTCTTGCAGGCGTTCATCAATATCAGCGTCGTTCTGGGCATGCTGCCCACCAAGGGAATTCCGCTCCCGCTGGTCTCTTATGGAGGGTCGTCCCTGTTCGTGACCTTGGCGTGCGTCGGCCTGCTCCTGAATATCACCAAGCAAGCGGAGTGATTGTTTTCGCATGGCCTAAAGTTCATGCGTGTGAATCCGTGGCCAATTGTTTCTAGGTTATATTCACTGAATGCGCGCAATCCTGGCGGGCGGTGGGACGGGCGGACACGTAATCCCGGCGCTAGCCATCGCCAATCAACTCAGGAAAAGTTACGACGCGGAGGTACTGTTCATCGGGACGGCGCGCGGCATCGAAAACCGACTGGTGCCGGCCGCTGGATTTCCCCTGCAACTGGTGCGCGTCGGCGCTTTGAAAAACGTCAGCCTGATGACTCGCCTGAAGACGGCTATCGATTTGCCCCGCGCCGTCTGGGATGCGGGCCGCATGCTCAACCAGTTCGCACCCGACGTGGTCATCGGAGTGGGCGGATACGCCTCGGGCCCGGCGATGCTGGCCGCGGTGGTCAAGCACATCCCCACCCTGGCCTTCGAGCCGAACGTGGTTCCGGGATTTGCCAATCGTATGGTCGCGCATTTTGTTTCGGGCGCGGCCGTCCATTTCGAGGAAACGGCAAAGTATTTTCGCCATGCCGAAGTCACAGGCGTGCCCGTGCGGCAGGCGTTTTTCGAAATTGCGCCCCAGCGCGCGAGTACTCCGACATTGCTTGTATTCGGCGGAAGCCAGGGCGCGCACTCCATCAATGACGCGATGATTCGCTGCTTGCCGGTTCTGCTGCGAGAGGCGCCCGGCATTCACATCCTTCACCAGACCGGAGAGCGTGACTATAATGACGCGCTGGCGGCCTATCAGAATTTGGGTGAGTCGGCCGAAGTATTCAAGTTCATCGAAGACATGCCAGCGGCCTTTGCCCGCGCCGATTTGGTCGTCTGCCGGTCCGGAGCGAGCACGGTGGCGGAAATTGCGGCAGCGGGGAAACCCGCAGTGTTTGTTCCATTTCCGCGCGCGGCCGACGATCATCAACGCGTCAACGCCGAAGCCCTGGCGCGGCACGGAGCCGCAGTGGTGGTCGAGGAATCGAGACTGGAAGGCGT
>DATNKM010000016.1:0-32598 GCA_035603395.1 Candidatus Acidiferrales bacterium | reverse complement strand
AATTTCCGCTTCCACGAGGCCTGCCAGACCATCTACCAGTTTTTCTGGGGAGATTTTTGCGATTGGTACATCGAGTGGGTGAAACCGCAGCTCGCCTCCGCCGACCGCGAAGTCGCGCTCGCCGCATGGCGCAACATTTTTGCCGCTCTCGACAGCGCCCTGCGACTGCTCCATCCGGTGATGCCCTTCCTCACCGAAGAGCTCTGGCACAAGCTGCCGCAACCGGACGGCGCCCGTTCCATCGCGCTTGATAGATTTCCCGAGCCACGCAAGGAATGGCACGATACAGCCGCCGACGACGCCATGACCCGACTGCAGGACATCGTCGTCACCGTCCGCAACATCCGCGCCGAAATGAAAATCGACGCAAAGAAAAAAGTCGCCGCGGAATTCTCCGCCCGCACGCCGATGCTACGCCACCTGCTGGAAGACAATCTCGATCCCGTCCTGCGCCTCGCCACACTCTCAAGCCTGCGCGTCACCGCCGAACATCTCGATCCGCAAGGAGCCATTATCCGCTCCACAGCCGCCTTCGACCTGCGCATCGCGTTCAGCGACGCAATCGACAAGCCCGCCGAAATAGCCCGCCTGAAGAAAGCAATTGACAGCCTCAAGAAAGACATCGCGTCCAAACAAGTCCGCTTGGCCGACGAAAGCTTCGCCAGCAAAGCGCCGGGCCACATCGTGGACGCCCTTCGCGCCACAATGATGGAACGCCAACTCGAGCTAAGAAAACTCGAAACCCGCCTCCGCCAACTAGAGGAATCGTAGGGGCGTTGCTCGCCGCGCTGTCGCCAGCGCGCCGCAAAACCCTTCCACCGCAATCGCCCGCCCTGCTACAGGCTGACCGAGGCGTACGGGGTAGCGCATGCCGTCGCTCTGAGCCGTCGTCACTCGCAGATGAAAGGCCACAGCCCCAATCACAAATCCCACCACGAGCCCCAGTCCCATTTTCAGCATTTTCCTATTGCCATCCCCCCCAGGGTTCATTGAACTCGCAATGGATGGGTGCGGCGCCTGATGGGACGCGGGTGGGCCCGCAGGGGTTTCAGATCGCTTGTCGTAGCGGATCGCTGCCCGCGATTCACTTGGCTCAATACGCGGTGCTGTCCTAATTTGAAATCCTAATACGTGAGCGGAACACGAATAAATGATGGTTTGGCAAGGAACGCGCTTAATTCTTGCAGAGACTCATTCTCGTCTTAGTTTGCTTCATTGCCGTCTTCGCAAAACCAGAAACGGCCTTCGGAAATCCATTCTCCAGTACAGACCATCCGAAATTTCGAGAACCTCTCAGTACCGAAGACGTCCCAATATCGAATCTCTCCGAATGCATATATTCCTTTGGTATTTTGTTTAACGCCGAGCAAATCCAAAGAACCAGCATCCTTAAGCATTCCCCCGAGTTCGGTTTCGCCGCCGGGAGCAAGGTCAAAGCGACTTTTCCCCAAATCGGCTTCTACTGTAGGCAAATTGGCGGGAGCGGGGAAATCATCTATACCAACCGCGAGACACATCTTGCATTTAGAAGCAGGAGTGTTTCCAGAATTCTTAACGACTATTCGGATCGCCAGCCTGTCTTTATAGTACAGGTCCTTTTTCACCCACCCCTTGAGGGGAAGAACGTAAGCACGCAGCTCAGTTTGCGCTGTATCTTTCATCGTTGTAAAAGTAGCGTCCGCAGCGGCAGCACTTTTGTTCGCAGCAGCTACGGCTTGCTCAGTAGCGGTAGTTTGGCGTGCGATGTTTTGCAGCGTACAGATTGCGATGATCGCAGCAACGATTCCGACTATTACCAAAGCCCAATTCGACCAAAAGACAT
This sequence comes from Candidatus Acidiferrales bacterium, assembly GCA_035603395.1. Classification (GTDB taxonomy): domain Bacteria; phylum Acidobacteriota; class Terriglobia; order Acidiferrales; family UBA7541; genus Palsa-295. Next base: position 30,776 of record DATNKM010000016.1, on the reverse strand, counting down.
CTCTGATTGGTGGCCAGCCTTTCGCTTTTTCTCCGGAACCATTCTCGTCTTTGGTGGGTTGTTCGTCCTCTTGCCCAAAAGGACCGATTTGAGCCAAAGATTCAAAAACCCTATTATTAACTGTGGAGGTTGGGCTAGCTTTTGTATTGGGGGTTTGCTTTTGGCTGTAAGATCGGGCTGGTAGTTGGAGGCAAAGAATACAAACAACAAATACTGTGCATAAGTAAGGAATCCGCAACATCAGGGGTTTATACCACTAGTTAATTGCTGAGAGAAGTTTCTCTAGCGTCCAAAGATGGTCGGTGAGGTTCGCAGCCATCGCGGGGATTGTTCTGAGGCTTTGATGTACGCGAACGAAGTTGTACGACGCGAAATGCAGTGCAATTGCGGACTTTAGATCATCTAGTTTCTTTGAATAGGCGTTGCATCGCTATCCTTCCTTTTCCCATGCCGACGAAACGACCGACCACGCTCCCGGGCACTACCGACCGGCGCATCGACGCTCTCCTGACTCTGCTCGCTGAAAACGCCACCATCGTCATCAGCGGCGCCAAAATCGCCAAAGAGATCGGCGTCAGCCGCCAGCAGGTCTGGCGCTGGATCGAACAACTCCGCGCGCTCGGCGTGAAAGTAAAAGGCCACGCCCGCACCGGCTACCACATCGAGCGCATTCCCGACATTCTCGCCCCGCAGATGCTGAGCCACCGGCTCTACGGCACGCCCTTCGCCCGCCGCATCCACCATTTCTTTAAAATCGACTCCACAAACAACGTCGCCATGCAGCTCGGCGAAGCAGGCGAGCCGCACGGCGCCATAGTCCTGGCTGAAGAGCAAACCGCCGGACGCGGACGCGCCGGTCGCGTCTGGGCATCGGAAAAATCCGCCGGCATCTACTGCAGCATCCTGCTCCGCCCACCCCTCTCCCCCGCGCAGGCCCCGCTCCTCACCCTGCTCGCCGGACTCTCCGCGCGTGACGCCTCTGCCGACGAACTTGAAACCCTGCCCGACATCCGCTGGCCCAATGATCTGATGATTCGCCACACCGACGCCGCCGGCCACGACACCAGCCGCAAATTCTGTGGCATCCTCACCGAGATGCACTGCGAGCCGGACCGCATCCACTACGCCGTCGTCGGCATCGGCATCAACGTGAACCAGACCAAAATGCCCGAAGCAATCGGCGGGGTCGCCACATCGCTGCGCATCGAATCCGGAAAATCCCATTCGCGCCTGGACCTGCTGATCCGGTTGCTGCGCCACCTCGACCGCTACTACAATCAATTCCTAGCCGAGGGTCCGCGCCCCATCCTCCGCCGATTCGCCGAGGTTTCAACGTATTTCAAGGGCAAACACGTGCGCATCACCACAGCCACGGAAACATTCACCGGAGTCACCGCCGGCCTCGAGCCCAGCGGCGTCCTGCGCGTAGCCCGCGATGACGGCAGCGGCACCGAATCCATACTCTCGGGCGACGTGGTGGAGGCGCCCTGATGCTGCTCGCTCTCGATGTCGGCAATTCCAACACGGTGCTCGGCGTCTTCCGCGAAAAGAAACTCGTCGCCAACTGGCGCCTCACCACCGCCCGCGATCGCACGATCGACGAATACGGTATCCAGACGCGCGACCTCTTCACCGTCGCCAAGCTCAAGCCCGACGAAATCGGCGGCGTGATCATCAGCTCCGTCGTCCCGCCGCTCAATGGGACGCTCGCCGGAATGGCCGAGCGTTACTTCGGCCGCAAGGCCTTGTTCGTTGAACCCGGAGTGAAGACTGGAATGGCTGTTCTTGTCGACAATCCGCTCGAAGTCGGCGCCGACCGCATCGTCAACGGCGTCGCCGCCTTTCAGAAATACGGCGGCCCGTGCATCGTCGTCGATTTCGGCACCGCTACCACCATCGACGTGATCTCCGCAAAATGTGAATACCTTGGCGGCACCATCATTCCCGGCATCAGCATCTCCGCCGACGCCCTCTTCGGCCGTGCCGCCCGGCTCTTCCGCGTCGAAATCAAAGACCCCGGAAAGATCATCGGCCGCAACACCACCGAACAGATGCAGGCCGGCCTCTATTATGGCGCAGTGGATTCCGTCGATGGCGCGCTCGCCCGCACGAAAGCCGAGTTCGGCGCCGAAGTGAAAGTAATCGCGACCGGAGGCCTCGCCAAACTCGTCGCCTCCGGCTCAAAGCACATCCAACACACCGACGAATTCCTCACGCTCGAAGGCCTGCGAATCATCTGGGAGAAAAACCAACCCAGCACCAAGTCCTGAGCCAGTTCAGTCGTTGGTTTCCGGTGTGCATGTAGCGCCGGGCTTCAGCTCCGACATAAAACAGTCAGCGCGCCAGCCTCTGCGCCGGCATTCTTGCAGCATGTAGTCGTTTGTGTGGACGTCTACCCCGACGTCTGAACTCCGAAGAAACTCGAAGCCCTTCCCCCGCATTATGCGAAGATGTTTTTCCGTCGACGCCCATGCCGACCCAACCACAGCAACAAATGGAACCCTTCAACTACTTCAACTATTTCACCGAAATTGAGGAGCACTTCTGGCGCAAACGCGGAGCCCACCTCCTCGTCTCCCCGCTCGATTGGGCCATCGTCGAAACCTGGCAAAAAGCTGGCATCCCGCTCAATGCGGTCCTCAAAGGCATCGACCGCGCCTTCGAAAGCTGGAGCCGTTCGCGCCGGGCCGCCGGAGGACGCCAACTCAAAAGCCTGGCCTACTGCATTGACGCCGTCCTAGACGCTGCCACCGAAGCCCAGGAAGCCGCGGCCGGCACCGGCCCCGAAGTCCCGTCAAAACGCTCTGCCACCGAACCATTCTCCCGCACCGAGCTGAAGGGATATCTCGAACGCAATGCCGCTCGCCTTCGCGCCGCCGCCGAAAAAAATCGCGCAACCCACGCCGCGATCGTCGCGCGCCTCGACGAAACCGCCAAACGCCTCGACGAAGTCGTGCCTCTGATCGATTCGCCCACCGCGCTCGACCTCGAAGACCTCGAGCGCCGCCTGACCATCCTCGAAGAAAAGCTAACCGCCGCTCTCTCCGCCAACGCCGACGAAGACTCTCTGCTCGCAATCCGCCGCGAAATCGACCGCTCTCTGGCGCCCTACAAGCGCAAAATGTCCGCCGACCAGCTTTCCCAACTCGAGCGCCAATACACCCAAAAACGCCTGTTCGAAACGTTCCACATCCCCCGCCTAAGCCTCTTCTATCTCACCTGATTCTTGCCTCGCCGCAGAAGACCTTCGCCTCCCAGCGCCGGAGGTGCCTGTCTCCAGGCATGCATCTTGCCCCCTAGCCGCTTCTTAGAGGGCGGACATCAATGAGGTGGACATATCGTGTGCTAACGACAGCGTAGTTTTACGATCTATCCGCTAGTCGGCAATTGTGCTAGCGTCGAGGCGCGACTATGAGCTGCCAGCAACGTTTCGACAATCCGGCAGCCTAGCCGGCTCGAGTGAGTTTCTAACCGCCCATGTCCAGGATTCGAAATCACCCTAACTTACTGAAAACAAAGGATCGGCGCCGTTCTTAATCGGCACGAAGACCGAGGACTGGCAAACGCAACTTCAATGGAAATCACCATCGAGAAATTGATCTACGGGGGCGAAGGCCTCGCGCACCACGACGGCTCAACCGTCTTCGTGCCCTTCGTTCTGCCGGCCGAGCGCGTCGCAGCCGCCGCCGTCGAGCAGAAAAAGAAGTTCATCCGCGCCCGCGTCGAACGCATACTCGAGCCTTCGCCCGACCGCGCCTCCGCCCGCTGCCCCCATTTCGGCACCTGCGGCGGCTGCGATTACCAACACATCGGCTACGAATCTCAGCTCAAATACAAATCCGACATCTTGCGCGAGACGCTCCGCCGCATTGGCCGCATCGACTGGCCCGGCGACATCACCGCGCACCCTTCCCCTCCCTGGGGATATCGCAACCGTGCGCAGTGGAAAATTCGCCCGCTCGTTGAAAACGGCGCGGGAGGAGTAGGCATCGGATATTTTCGCGCTGGTTCCACGGCCCTTTGCGCGGTGCAAGATTGCGCCATTCTTTCGCCATTGCTTCTGAAGACATTGCTCGCGCTGCGCGCCGCGGCTGCGCAGGGAGCTCTGCCGCGCGAGCTGCGCGAAATCGAAGCATTTGCCGGCGCGAACGACACGAAGCTTCTACTGACCGCGACCTTCGCCGGATTTCCGAAACAAGCTCAGGCGCTGGCCGACAGTCTGAAAAAAATCCTGCCTGAGATTGCCAGCCTGCTGTTCCACGATCCGACTCGTGAGCGCATGGAGCTGGATGGCCCCGGATATGTCGAATACGAAGCCGCAGGCTCATCGTACCGCGTCGGCCATTTTTCGTTTTTCCAGGTGAATCGGTTCGTCGTTGACGATCTCGTGCGCGAAGTCGCCGAATCGGAAACCGAAGGCCGGATCGCGCTGGATCTCTTCGCCGGAGTCGGGCTTTTCTCCGTGGCGTTGGCGAAGCGGTTCCCGCGCGCGATTGCGGTTGAATCGAATCCCGCGGCCGCGAGAGATCTGGAGGCCAACGCCTCCGGCCGTGCGGCACCTGGCGGCCGGGGAATCGAAGTCCGGGCCGCGGACGTCGAGCAGTTTCTCGCTAAGCTCAAGGAAAAGCCTGATCTCGTCGTTCTCGATCCTCCGCGGGCCGGCGTCGAGCCCGGCATCGTCAAACACCTTGCGCGGCTCTCGCCGCCGCGAATCACCTACGTGTCCTGCGATCCTCCGACCCTAGCGCGCGATCTTGCGGCATTCGTTGCCAAAGGCTACGAAATTTCGCGCCTGCACCTGTTCGATCTTTTCCCGCAGACGTTTCACATGGAGGCGGTGGTGGGTCTCCGCGGGCCCGCTTGAAGTGGGCGTGTTCGAATGTGTCCGCCGGGGAAGGCCGCGAAAATGGAATCGCCCTGACCCATATGCCTGCGCGGGACACTCGCGGCCCGACTGAGTCCCCGCTACCAACCCGTCGGCTGATGATACGGCAGCGCCAGCTGCACGCCCTCGACCTGCCGGATCTTGTTGTTTTGAATCTTGAAAAACTCGGCGACCTCGACGTTGAACGGTCGCTTCGCCGAAGCCGGCATCGGAATCTTGCCAATTCCCGGAACGTCGGCTTCGAGCACCGTGCCCGGATGCGTGAACATGAAAAATCCGAAGACGATGCCCATCTTTTCGTCCACGATCATGAACCGCCGCGGATCGACTGACTTGATGTACGCCCAGATTTTTGTGTTCATGTTGTCGCGGCAGCCGAGCGCAGCGGGATTGTATTTTCCGTTGGCCCAGCCTTCGTTGTAGTTCGGATTGTTCGTGTCTTGAACTCCGTCAAGGATGCGATTGCACTTGTCGTCAAACGGCGGGATGTTTCCATCCAGATGCACGATGCCTTCGAAATACAGGTTCCCGTCCTTCAGCATATCCGCGCGCGGCGTGCGCGCGGCTGCCGGAACCGGCTCCAGCCACACCGGATTCGGCTGGCCGAATTTCTCGAGATTTTCGGCCGGCTCGGCGCCGCGGCGCACGACCGTTTCGACCTCAGTGATTTCCTTGGCCACGACTTTCAGCCGGACCGCCAGAATCGCCGGCGTGCCATTCTCGCGAATGGTCACTTCGCATCCGGCTTCGCCCGCATGCGGATCGGCAAAGTAAATTTTGTAGGTGCCCATGCCGCTGATCGTGCCCCATAGCGCGTCGCCGAGCTTCATCGGGATGGTGTTCTCGGTGAAACGCACGTGAGGCGAAAGCGGCAGCCGCACGGGATCGTGCGCCACCAGCGCGCTGAGATACTGATCGAGATACCCGGTAAGGCACGCATACTCGCACGCTGACGCGGGCACCGTTTGCTGGGCCGCGCTTTGTGCGGATGCGCTTTTCGCCCCGGAAACAAAGGCGATTCCCAGGCACAACGCAATCGTAGCAACACGGCACAACTGATTTGGCACAGGTCCCCCCAATTTTTCGGCGATTCTACTCCAGATGCGAAGTGGCGCGAGCCAAATCTTGCGAATTGCAATTTCTCAACGCCAGGAAAAACCGCGAAATACAAGTGCTGCTCAAGTACAGAACGGTTTCAGCACAAAAAGGTGCAGCCTGTACCCGAGTACTATTGCCGGGCTCGGAGGCGGCGCGCATGATCGCCGTGCACGCCCCAAAACCCGACCATGGAAACCCTAGAAGACACTCTCAAGCGGGATCCGACGCAAGAAGAGATCGACGAAGAAAGCCGGCGCATTCGGCGGCTGCGCATTCTGGTGCAGTTGACGGTGGAAACGATCGCGGACGGCACGCTGAGCGCGGAGGAAGCCTCCGGAATGATCGCCGCAACGCGACGCGTGGCTTTGGAAATGTTTCCGGGCAAGGAACGCGCATTCGATCTGATCTACCGGCCGCAGTTCCAGCGCGTGATGCACGCCGTTTACCGGTTGCAGTAGCCGCGGCGGCTCAATAGCCGTAGCGCGCGCGAACCCACATTCTTAGCCAGACGACCGCAATCCCCGCGATGGCGCCCAGCAGCGCCTGATATTCGCGGTTTCGCTTGTATTGCGGCCACGAGAAGGAATTCTCCGGCGACTTCGCTTTAAAGACTTCATCGCTGCGGGCGCGCGGGCGTGGAAAGAACAGCGGCACGCGCGTGGCGTAGTCTTCGAATTGCACGCCGAAATTCTTGCGCAGATCCTGCTCTTCGTTGCGAATCACCGCGTAATAGAAAACCGCGAAATACAGGCCAACGATAAGCCCCGCCCAAAGCGAATATCCCGCGATGATGAATCCCGCGGCCAGCAAAGAGCTGCCGAGGTAGAGGGGATTTCGAGTGACGGCGTACGGGCCGGTGGTGGCTAGTTGCTCGTCTTTGCGCAGATGGCCCGCCGCAGAACCGCGCACAAGCAGACCGAAAGCGGCGACGATACCGCCGATCACGATCGAACGGGGGAACGGCCTGGCGAGCACCAGAAAGATAACCGCGACCGGATAACCCAGTCGGACGCGCCAGCGCATCCAGAATTTTCTCGATTGCTTGATCTGCAGCGAGCGGGCGTCAGTTGCCATTGCGGCTCTTCCGGACGCGCGCGATCAACGCCGTTGTTGAATCTGTGGACTCGATGCCTGTGCTGGCGACGCGAATTCCGTGAGCGGCGAGCTCGCCGCCGCAGGGATCATCCGGCGTCGGGTCCGATCCTGCCGCGAGCACATCCGGTTGAAATTCGCGAATGATCGGCATCACGTCCGCTTCGTCGAACACCACGACGTAATCGACGGACGCAAGTGCGGCGACGAGGACGGCGCGGGCGCGTTCGGTGAGCAGCGGGCGGCCGTCGCCTTTCAGTTTCTTCGCGGCCGCGTCGGAGTGCACGCCGACGACAAGAAGATCGCCTTCGGAGCGGGCCGCGGCAAGATGGCGGACGTGGCCTGCGTGCAGCAGGTCAAACACGCCGTGTGCGAAGACGATTTTTCGGCTGGCGCGGCGAGGTTCTTCGAGCACTTCGCGCAGGCCGGCACGAGAGAGGATTTTTTCGCGCGTATCCATTCAGTGTTGAGGGCCGCGCGGAAAAGTATCACATGGAGGCGATGGCGGCAAACTGACCGGTGCACGCGAAGCGCAGCGCCGATTCACTGGGCCTCGACACGGCCAGACGTCGCGCCCGTAGCCAAGACGTGGCGCCAGAATTCTCTTTCGCGGGCTATGTGGAAATGGATCCGGCAGTAGTAGAGATCGATGCCCTCGAGCGAAACGCCGGCGAGATTGAAAATGTCCTTTTCCGTGCACATCAGGGCGTCGGCTCCCGCGGCGCGGGCTTCGGCAGTGATCGTGTTCCCATCCTGCTGCGTATAGCGATGGTGGTCGGGGAAGATTTTGTAGCCGACGGGATCGAGTCCCCATTCGCGCAGATCGACCGGAAAAACGGCGGGATTGCCAATACCGCTGAAGGCAAAGAAACTTCGGGAGTGAGCGTCCGTGCGTTCCTCGCCGGGATATTCGCCGCGAAACAGGCGCACGGATTCAAGGTGTGGAGCGGCATAGAAAATCGGGGCGTCGGAATCGCGGCGAACGATGGCCTCGACAGCGGGGGCGTGGTCGCTGCGCGTGATGACGATCAGATTCGCACGCGCCAGGGCCGAGCACGGCTCGCGCAATCGGCCGGCGGGCAGCAGATGGCCTCCGCCCAGGGGATTTGTCGCGTCGATCAGGACGATATCGACATCGCGCGCGAGCTGGAGATGTTGAAAACCATCGTCGAGCACGAACCAATCAACACCTTGCGCCGCGAGCTCGCGCCCGCGCGCGAAGCGATCGGGGCCTACGCCGAATTGCACATGCTGGCCGAGGCGGGCTTGCAGCAGGCGCACTTCGTCGCTGGTCGCGCCGGACGGGCCCGTTTCGCCGCGGTAGCCGCGCATGAGGATTCCGGGGGACTTCCCGTCGGCGAGCAGGCGTTCGGCAATCCAGAGAACCATCGGAGTCTTGCCCGTGCCGCCGGTGGTGAGGTTGCCGACGCTGATGACGGTCCCCTCGAGGCGGCGTTTCGGCAGCACCCCCATGCGATAGAGGCGCGCACGAAGATGCGCTGTTGCGCCATAAGGCAGCGTCAGCGGCCAGAGCAGGATTTGCGCAAGATTCACGCCGGCTGCTCCGACTTTCGCCCTTCGTGCGAACCGAGCACGGCAGCGATGCGATCGAGCGATCGCGCGGTCGCGCCGCGATTGCGTTCGGAAAGCGCGCGGGCGGCCGCGCCCATTTTTTCGCGCGTGGATTTGTCTTCGACGAGCTGTTCCCACACTTTGCCCAACATCGGTCCGCTGGAAACTTCAATGCCCCCCTTCGCGGCAAGGAACTCTGCCGCCATTTCGCGAAAATTTTCCATCGAACCCCCGAAGACAGGCGGCTTCGAAAACCAGGCGGGTTCGAGGATGTTGTGCCCGCCCGCGGGAACCAGCGAGCCTCCGACGAACGCAGCGTCGGCGAGCGAGTAGAGGCCGGCGAGCTCGCCGATCGAGTCGAGCACGAGAACGTCGGCATTTTCGTCGAGCGTGGCGGCGAGATCCAGGCGGCTGCGGCGAACGACGTTCCATCCGCCCTCCGCTGCGATGGCGGCGGCCGCCTCGAAGCGATCGGGCTTGCGTGGAGCCAGGATCAGGAGCGCGTGGCGCCATTTGCGCTGGACGATGTCGTAAGCAGCGACGACGGCTTGTTCTTCTTCAGCCACCACGCTGCCGGCAACGAAGACCGGCCAGCGCTCCTGCGCTCGGATCTGCTGCGCGAGCCATTCAGTGAAGGCGCTCGGAGCGGGAGGATCGGCGTCGTATTTCAAGTTGCCCGTGACTTCGACGCGCTCTTCGGGCGCGCCCATCTCGCGCAAGCGCGCAGCGTCGTCGGGCGCCTGCGCTAGAAAAAGCTCCGCGTCCTGCAAAGTGCGCTTGAAAAACGGGCCGACCAGAAATTCCCAGCGTTTGAAACGGCCGAAAGATTTTTCGGAGACACGCGCGTTGGCGAAAATAACCGGGACGTTCATGCGACGGGCTTCGCGCAGGAAATTCGGCCAGATTTCAGTTTCCATCACGATCACGAGCGAAGGGTGAATGGAATTGAGCGCGCGGCGAACGGGCACGAGCCAGTCGAGCGGGAAATAAAAAATGCCGTCGACGGAGTGCAGGCGTTCGCGGGCGAGGCGTTGGCCTGTTTCGGTGGTGGTGGAGACGAAGATCGGGCGGCCCGGAAAACGCTTTTGCAGGCCATCGGCAAGGGGCTTCGCCGCGAGAACTTCGCCGACGGAGACTGCGTGAATCCAGATCGATCCGGCCGCCGAGGAATCCGCGCGGTGCGACATGCGCGCACGGGAGAGGATTTCGGGCGGGACGTTGCCGAGACGCTCGCCGGCGCTGGAGGGTTCGTCGCGATGCCATCCGCGCAGCGCGTAGTAGGGCGCGAGGAAGATCATGCCGACGGCGGTGATCAGGCGATAGAAAAAGTACATAGGAGGCGACCGGCATTATAGCCCGGGCGGCTAGTTTCAATTTCCAGCTGATCGTCCGAGCGCGCGCTAGCCACTCGCTGGGCGACATCGTAACGGCACAGACTCAAGCGTATGTGTCACGCTCGCGCTTGGCGCATGGTCTTCGGCCAGACACCGTTCTTGCCCGGCGAGAGGATCCCATGGGGGTCGAGCGCGTCCTTCATGGTTTCGTGCAGGCGCAGCCGGGCGTGATTGTTGAAGGAATAGGTCTCGGCGATGTCGTTCATGAATGTGGTGTGCGTGCGGTATTCGCCCCAGCCGCGCGCCGCCGACTCTTTGATTAGGCGCCGGTAAATCTCGCGAGTCGATCGACGTCCTCATCGGACGTAAAAACCCAGTCTTTTCCGACGGCTGCTTCACTGCTTGATCGCCTCAGCGAAATCGGCGGCGCGGACGCTGGGCGGCACTCTCATTCTGTTCTCCTGATGGCGATGGATTCTCGCGGGAGAATACCAAACATTCGGCCATCCGGGCCAAAGCTTCCGCGCTCTGACCGAAGCTATTAGCGCCTGCCCGGAACACGCCGGAGCCTCTGAGAATTCTGCTACTGCGGGGCGGGCGGTATCTAGGATAATGGGGATTCTTCTGAGGGCTCATGGCGGAAGTCACCACACTGTTCTGGGACAATGGCGGAGTCATCCTGACGAACGGATGGGATCGCAGGTCGCGTCAGAAGGCGGTTGAGAAATTCGGGCTCGACTGGGCGGATTTCGAAGACCGGCACGAGCTGATGCTGCACGCGTTCGAATGCGGCGAGGCCACGCTCGACGAATACATCCAACGCACGGTTTTTTACCGCGGTCGCGCGTTCACCCAACAGCAATTTAAGCAGTTTATGTTCGAGCAGTCGCAGGCGCTGCCGGAAGCTCTGGCATTCGCGAAGAAGCTGGCGGCGACAAAGCGGCAGTTGAACGCCGCGCTGAACAACGAGTCGCTTGAGATCAACGATTACCGGATCAAGACGTTCGGGCTGCGCGATTGCTTCGAGGCGTTCTTCAGCTCCTGCTATCTGGGCGTGCGCAAGCCGGATCGGGGGATTTTCACTCTGGCGCTGAAGATCACGCAGCGCGATGCGGCCGAATGCGTGATGATCGACGATCGCGGGCTGAATCTGGAATGCGCGCGCGAGATGGGCATGAAGACGATTCTGGTAAAGGATTTGGCGCAGTTGCGCGCGGATCTGGCGAAATTGGGCGTGACGGCCGATTGAGAGAACCGGTAGTCAGAGCTGCCAAGAGAGATCCTTCGACTTCAATCACGATGACGCGCAGGGAATCCGAATTTTGAGGAGCTGAGAATGGAACTGGGAATGATCGGGCTGGGCAAAATGGGCGGGTTCATGGTGGAGCGGCTGCTGAAGGGCGGGCATCACGTGGTCGGACTGGATCGCGACGCTGCGGCGGTGAACCGCGTGGTCGAAAAAGGCGCGGCGGGCGCCGACACGCTGGAAAAGCTGGTCGGACAGCTGAAGACGCCGCGCGCGATCTGGCTGATGGTTCCGGCCGGAGCGCCCGTGGACCAAACGATCGAGCAGCTGCTGACGCACCTGGCGCCGGGAGACACGATCATCGACGGCGGAAATTCGTATTACCGCGACTCGATGCGGCGTGCGGCAGCGCTGGCGCCGAAGAAAATCAATTTCATCGATTCGGGGACGAGCGGCGGAGTCTGGGGGCTGACGGAAGGCTACAGCCTGATGATAGGCGGCGACGAAGCGGTGGTGAAGCAGTGGGCGCCGATTTTTGAGACGCTGGCCCCGGGCAAGGACAAGGGCTGGGGACGCGTGGGCCCGGCGGGCGCAGGGCACTTCGTGAAGATGGTGCACAATGGAATTGAATACGGAATCATGCAGGCGTACGCCGAAGGCCTCGATCTTTTCCGGCACAAAAAGGAATTCGGGCTCGACCTGCTGCAGATCACGAAAATCTGGCAGTACGGCAGCGTGGTGCGGTCGTGGCTGCTCGATTTGACCGTTGATGCGCTGACGAAGAACCCCACGCTCGAAGGAATCGGCGCGTATGTGACGGATTCCGGCGAAGGCCGCTGGACAGCGATCGAAGGAATCGAGCAGGGCGTGCCGTTGCCGGTGTTGGGCGGGGCGCTGGATGCGCGGTTCCGCTCGCAGGATCCGGAGCCGTTCGCCAACAAGGTACTGGCCATCATGCGCAATGAATTCGGCGGGCACGCGGTGAAGACGACGAAGTAAGCCCGCGACGGAATAAAACGTTCGCCTGAAACATTCCAGACAGATGGAAATGGATGCTCGTATTTTCACCGATGTCGACGCGCTGAGCCGCGGAGCGCTGGAGGAATTGCGGCGCGCGATGCGCGAGGCGTTGATCTCGCTTGTGCCGATTCCGGACGCGAACGTGCATCCGATGGGGGCCGAATCGTTTCCCGTCGCAACAGGCTGCGGCCGAAGCTCAGGAGGCGGAACTGTGAAAGTTTTTCGGGGCAGCGCCTCCCGCTTTTGACGTCCCGACGCTGGGGCCGGGAGTGCAGGGGCACGTGGCGTCCCTGTTTCCGGGTTCACCGGCGCTTACGGAAAAGCAGGGGTGGGTGGTCGCGGCCGAGGCTCCGGCTAAACCACCGCAAAGGTTGACTTTAACGCCGGTTGTGCTCAATCGCGGGCGGCACACATTTTTCCAGGTGGCGGGTGAAAAACAAGCGCGAGGTCGTAGGCGCGCTGCCGGCGGAGCCAGCCGGGAAACCGAGCCATGATCCGGCTGGTATAATAAAGCCTGAGGGACACTCGGTGTGGTTCCTCGATAAGGCTGCCGAAGGTTGAAATGCCGGGACTTGCGCGAAACTTCATGACCGGGCGGCGCGTCTAACTTAGCCAAGGGCATTGTTGCTCGCAGCAACTGCGGGGAAATTGCCGATTCGTAACTTCAGACGGTTGGGAAGCAGCGCCGAGGCGCCGCCATTCTCCTTTCATCCCCCGTTATCGGAGCCGGCGCGGCGCAGGCGTGTACGCTTTGAATTGGGGCAGTCTTAGGGGAGACAGAGGCACGACCACTGATGAGACGCGATCCTGCTGATCGATCCAAGTTTGTGTTCACATTTTTGACCATAGCGGCGCTGGCGCTGTTGAGCGGCTGCACGACCAAGACCGTGCAGACGGCTCCGATTTTCGCGGCGCGGGTGACCGTCGCGAAGGCCGTGCAGAAGACCGTACCGGTAGATTTGACGGCGATCGGATCGGCGGATGCGTTCACGAACGTATCGATCAAAGCGCAGGTGAACGCGGTGCTGGAGCAAGTGCACATCAAGGAAGGGCAGTTCGTGAAGAAGGGCGATTTGCTGTTCACGCTGGACGCGCGGCCGTTTGAAGCGGCGCTGGCGCAGGCGCAGGGGACGCTGGCCCACGACAAGGCGACGGCGGAATTGAATCGCGTGGAAGCGGAGCGCTACGCGGCGCTGTACAAAGCGGGGGTGGCGGCGAAGGAAACGCTGGATCAGATGCAGGCGAATGCGGATGCGCAGCAGGCCGCGGTTCGCGCGGATGAAGCCGCGGTGCAGGCGGCGCAGCTTCAGGTGGACTATTGCAAGATTTACGCACCGACCGACGGACGGCTGGGCGCGATCCAGGTGTATCCAGGAAACATCGTGAAACAGAACGACGTGCCAGTTCTGATCGTGATCAACCAGATCTCACCGATTTACGTGGACTTCGCCGTGCCGGAGCAATATTTCGCGCCGATCGAAAAGTTCATGGCCAGGGGATCGCTGCAGGTGCAGGCGACTCCCTACGGCGACACGATGCCGGAAGTGGGCCAGCTGACATTCGTGGACAACACGGTCGACAACACCACGGGAACGATCAAGCTGAAGGCGAAATTCGAAAACACCGATCACCACTTGTGGCCTGGACAGTTTTCGACCGTGACGCTCCGGCTGGCCCAGGATGAGAATGCGACCGTGGTTCCTTCGCAGGCGGTGCAGACGGGAACGAAGGGCGACTACATTTACGTGGTGAAGTCGGATTCGACCGCCGAGCAGCGGCCTGTGAAAGTGGCGCGGACGATCGCAGGGGACGCGGTGATTTCGAGCGGCATCGAGCCGGGTGATACCGTGGTGACGGACGGCCAGCTGCGGCTGATTCCGGGAATGAAAGTCGAAGTCGTGAATGCGCCGTCAGGTTCGTAGGGATTTTTTCGCAGACGAGTTTCGATGACCATCGCCGAACCATTCATTCGACGTCCCATCATGACCACGCTGGTCATGACGGCGATCCTGCTGTTCGGTATGCTCGGCTACCGATCTCTCGCTGTCAGCGATCTGCCCAACGTCGATTTCCCCACCATTCAGGTTTCCGCAAACCTGCCGGGCGCGAATCCAGACACCATGGCCGCGGCGGTGGCCACGCCGATGGAAAAGCAGTTCTCCACCATCGCGGGCATCGATTCGATGACTTCGACGAGCACGCTCGGCACCACAAGCGTCACTCTGCAATTCGATTTGAGCCGCAATATCGACGGCGCCGCGCAGGACGTGCAGGCCGCGATCGCCCGCGTGCAGGGGCAATTGCCGCCCAGCATGCCGAGCCCGCCCACGTTTCAAAAAGTAAATCCCGCGGACCAGCCCGTCTATTTCATGGCGCTTAGCTCGCACACGCTGCCGCTCTATACCGTCGATCAATATGCGGAGACGTTGCTGGGGCAGCGGATCTCAATGGTGAAGGGCGTGGCGCAGGTGCAGGTGTTCGGCGCGCAGAAATACGCGGTGAGAATCGATCTCGATCCTCAGGCGCTGGCGGCGCGGCAGATCGGCATCGACGAAGTCAATGCGGCCGTGCAGACCGCGAACGTGAATCTACCGACGGGCACGCTCTACGGCACACATCAGGCATTCGCCGTTCAAGCGAATGGCCAGCTGACGCGCGCGTCGCTCTACCGGCCGCTGATCGTAGCCTACCGCAACGGTTCGCCGGTGCGGCTCGATGAACTCGGCAACGTGCTCGACAGCGTGCAGAGCAGCAAGATTTCGAACTTCTATAACGACGAGCACGCGGTGATTCTGGCGATCCAGCGGCAGCCCGGAACGAACACCGTCGAAGTGGTCGAGGGCGTGCGCAAGATTCTGCCGCAGTTTCAGGCGATTTTGCCACCTTCGGTGCAGATGACGGAGATTTACGACCGTTCGCAGCTGATTCAGGAATCGGTGGCGGACGTAAAGTTCACGCTTTTTCTCGCGGTCGCGTTGGTGGTGCTGGTGATTTTCCTGTTCCTCCGCAACCTTTCCGCGACCGTGATCCCGAGCATCGCGCTGCCGATGTCGATCGTGGGCACATTTGCGGCGATGTACCTGTTGAATTATACGGTGGACAACCTCTCGTTGATGGCGCTGACGTTATCGGTCGGTTTCGTGGTCGATGACGCGATCGTGATGCTCGAAAATATCGTGCGCCACATGGAAATGGGCGAGACCGTAATGGAAGCGGCGCTGAAAGGATCGAAAGAGATCGGGTTCACGATCGTTTCGATGACGCTGTCCCTGGCGGCCGTGTTCATCCCGGTGCTGTTCATGGGCGGAATCATCGGACGGCTGCTGCATGAGTTTTCCGTGGTAATCATGATGGCGGTCTTGGTGTCAGGCTTCGTGTCTCTTACGCTAACGCCGATGCTGTGCAGCCGGTTCATCCAGCCGCCGCACGAGCAAAAACACAGCAAGACGTACATGACGCTGGAGCGATTCTTCGAACGACTGCTGCGCCGATACGACGTCTCGCTGCAATGGGCGCTGCGGCACCGCGTGTTCGTTATGGTGACGTCGGCGATCATTCTGGTGATCACCTGCTGGCAATTCGTGACCATCCCCAAGGGATTCCTACCGGAAGTCGATGCGAGCAGCATGAACGGCTACACGCTGGCGGCGCAAGGCATTTCCTTCGACGAGATGAAGGTGAAGCAGCTGGAGATCAACAAGATCCTGATGGCCGATCCCAACCGCAAGGGATTCTTTTCGAGCCTTGGCACGGTGGGGGGCAGCAGCAATTCTGGCTTCATCTTCATGCACCTGCTGCCGCCGGAGGAACGCCCGAAGGTGCCCAGGCCCTGGCTGATCGCAATGCAGCGGAAATACCAGGACACGCCGGTAGTGAGCGGAGTGTTGCATGCGATCTCACCGCTTTTCATGCATCATCCGAACATCGACGAAGTGATCCAGGAGCTGCGCGGGAAATTCACTGTGATACCCGGAATTTCGGTGTATTTGCGCAATCCGCCCCCAATTCAGATCGGCGGCCAGGTAACGAACAGCCCGTATCAGGTAACGTTGCAGAGTCCGGACACGGAGGAGTTGTATCGCCAGGCGACCGATTTCGAGCAGAAGATGGAAGGGCTTCCCGCGCTGCAGGACGTGACCAGCGATCTGCAAATCAAGAATCCGCAGGTGAACGTCAATATCGACCGGGACAAGGCCTCGGCGCTCGGTGTGACGGCCTCGCAGGTGGAAGACGCGCTTTACACGGCATATGGTGAACGGCAGATTTCGACGATCTATGCGCCGAACGATGAATTCTGGGTGATCATGGAGCTCGAGGATCAGTATCAGAAAGATCCCACGGCCCTGTCGTTGCTCTACATACGCTCCAGCTCCGGAACGCTGGTGCCGCTGAACTCCGTCGCCTCGCTGACAACGAGCTTGGGTCCGCTGAGCGTGAATCACCTGGGCCAGCTTCCCGCGGTCACGGTTTCGTTCAACACCAAGCCCGGCAAAACGATCGGTGAGGCGGTGGACGAAGTGAATGGCCTGGCGCGGTCGCTTCCGGCGTCGATCACCCTGCAATTCCAGGGAAACGCGCAGGCGTTCGAGTCGTCGCTAAGCGGCCTGGGAATTTTGCTGCTGATCGCGATTCTGGTGATTTACCTGGTGCTTGGAATTTTGTACGAGAGCTTCATTCATCCGCTGACGATTCTTTCTGGGTTGCCATCGGCCGCGTTCGGAGCGCTGCTGTCGCTGGAAGTTTTCGGGATGGGGCTCGACCTGTACGGATTCGTGGGCGTGATCATGCTGATCGGCATCGTGAAGAAGAACGCCATCATGATGGTGGATTTCGCCATCGCGCGCGAGCGCGAGGGACATACCACGGCGGCCGAGGCCGTGTATCAGGGATGCCTGGTGCGTTTCCGGCCAATCATGATGACCACGATGGCAGCGCTGATGGGCACGCTGCCGATCGCTCTGGGCAGCGGTTCCGGGGCGGATTCGCGGCGGCCGCTGGGGGTTGCGGTATGCGGCGGTTTGATTTTTTCGCAGCTGGTTACCCTGTATTTGACGCCCGTGTTTTACACCTACATGGATACGTTCCAGAGCTGGCTCGAACGGCATTTTGGGCGGATTGCTGGCATGAGCAAGCCGCATTTGGCTGGCGGGCCCGCTTCAGCGGATTAGATCGATCACGCACGTTTATCGTCCGCAACCGAAACTTTCCGTTGCTCCACGCTCTGCCTGCGATTTCATCTGCGGTTCTTGCTTCAGAAAAACGCCGGCAGGATGCCGGCGCTAGGAACGGCGTTGCGTTAGGCGAATGGTTTCGCTTGTACTTTTGGACAGCGAAAAAGTCCTGTCTCTAGGTACCATTGACCCTTCTGATCGGCCTGCCTAGCATGCACTTGGATCGCTGAACGCGTTCCGAACTCCGGGAGTCCCAATCTTCCGAAGTTTTCCCGAAAATCCGCAGGAGAGACCGAGGATGCCTCTAGCCCAAGACATTCCCCGAGACATACGCAACAGAAGCAAACGCCGGGGTCCACGCATGAATTCGCGCGTGCCGATCACGATCGAATGGAGAAACGGAGGCGGCCCGTTGCGATTCGAAGCGGGTTTCACGCGGGTGGTGAACAACTACGGCTGCCTGCTGGTGAGTCCGCGAGAAATCGGGATTCGCGAACGGGTGAAGGTGACGAACCTGAGCACGCGGCAGACGGCAAACGGCATCGTCGTCTGGAAAGGAACGGAACGCGCCGACGGCTGGGACTTGGGAGTGGAATTGCTCGCAGCCGATCTCAATTTCTGGGGGGTCGAACTTTGAAACTAACGTCGTTGAACGTCAATTCCAGGAAATCGCCCGCAGCCGCGGCACAACCCAAACCCATCATCAAGACGTCCACTAGCGCCGTTCCGATTGCCGCAGCAAAGACGACCGCCGTGCCCGTCGCAACCGCAACACCCGTGAAAGCCGCGATCGCCAGCGCCGAGCGACGCCGCAACCAGCGCGTGCTGCTGCGCATTCGCGCCAACGTTTACGTGGCGCTGCAAGGAAAAGCCGCCACCCTGGACGCCGCGACTCTGAGCGTGACCGCGCAGGGAGCCGTAGTGGTTATGAAGCAAAATCTGCCGGCCGAAACGCACCTGGTGCTGGAACACAGCCGCACGGGACAACGCGTCGATTGCAAGGTCGCGCGGCCGCCACGCGAAACCGCCGAAGGATTCCACATCCCGATTGAATTCAGCGCCCCGGCGCCGGGATTCTGGAAGATCAATTTCCCGCCATCGGACTCGTCTCCCGAAGACCTCTGAAGTACGCCTGAGCGGCGGCTGGGTTCGAGGCCCGCGAACATTCGAAATCATCCGAACCGTTGACCGGCCCGGCCGCCCGTGCCGTCCGTGACAACCCCTTCCGGAAACAGTCCGCGAAAACAGTCTGCGAAGTTCGCCGGGAGGATCTAGGTCTGGCGGAGAGCGGCGTACCTCGCCCCGGATGCCTGGTGCGGCGCCGATGCGATTTCGAGTGGACAGGAACGCGCGAAATGCACAGTCGGACCTGGCCGCGAGCTGCGGCACGCGCCATGCGAAGGTGACGGCGCAGGCAGCCACCTTGGCAGGCCAGGCGCTGAATATTCCCGAGCGCGGGGTCTATTTCACTTCAGACGAACGGCTGCACGTGGGTGAATCGCTGCATAGGGACCGTAGGCTCCCGCGGAAATTCGCCGGGCGGTGGCCGGAGCAAGGGCGCTGCACGGCGCGCCTGGTGCGTGTGGATGAGCCAAGACCGCTGGGAGTGGGCGGATTTGGCGCGACGGTGGAACGGTTCGAGCCGGTGACGGCCGTGGGCAACTGGGCGAACGCAGCGGGCCAAGCCGCGCGCAGTCCGGTGATTACTTGCCCGTATTGCGCGGCTGCACCGTGAATGCGGTCTTGGCCGTAGTCGTGTTGCCAAAATCGTCGGTCACTTGAACGGCGAGCGTGTGTTCGCCCGGAGGATAGCCGGGGAGCTGCATGAAGTAGCTTTCCTTCGGCGCATCGGAGAGAACGTCGGTGGGAAAGATGAGCTGCCAATCGCCGGCATCGATGCTGTACTCGGCTCGGGCGATGGTGCTCGATGCGGCGTAGGCGTCAAACGACGCTTTCGTATTCAGCAGGCCCGAGCCTGCGCGCAGGTTTTCGATGCGCGGCGGAGTGTTGGCGACCATCCAGCGGTCGCTTTCGCGGGCGCCCCACAGCGCCTGGTCCTCGGGGTTCGAGGGCGAATCGCTTGCGACGATCTTCAGGTAATAGGCGCCGTCCGGCATCGAGCTGGTGTCCCACGAATAGTAATGCTGCGTGAGTTTGTCCTTCAGCACGCGCCAGTCCTTTTCGGATTCGGCGCGGAAATAAATCGTAAAGATCAGATCATCGTCGTTATCGTCGTGCGCGCTCCATAGCACGCTCTGATAGCCCTTCTGCTGCGTGCCCTGCGGCGGGGGTTCGCTGTTCTTCGAGTTGCCGCCGGAATCCTGGCTGGAGACCTGCATCGCGGCCGCCGAGCCGGGCGGGTGCGGATATCGGAGCTGTGCAGAAGGCGCGCCGCCGGCCGGCGGCATTGGAAATCCTGCGGCGCGAACACCCGGGTCTTCAATCACTACGTCGTCCACGACGGGCGCTACGTTCTTGGGCTGATAGGCGAGACTGACCCAGGAAATGCTCGGCGCCAGGCCCTGGTTCGTGTCGACGAACACGGCTTTCCACTGTAGGAACCGCGCGGGAGGGCAGGTGATGGCTTCGCCCGACGCGTTCTTGTATGGGCCGGACCATGCGCTCCAGTTGTCTTCCGGCGTCGAGGTGTTGCCGGAGCGGACGTAGAAGGCGACTTTGCCATCCGTTGCGCCGTTATCGCCCCACCAGGTCAGGTGGCCCCAGCGCGAGAAGATCTTTGCATCGAACGGCTCGGATTCGAAGCTTCCGTTGGGCTCCGATCCCGGACCAAGCGTGAAAATTTTGCCGGGATTGGCGGTGGCGACGAAAACCTTTCCGGCGGGACCGGCGACGAGGCTGGTCACCTGTTCGGATGCGGTGGAGGCGAGACTGGAATAGACGTCGTCGCCTTCGAGCTCGACGAGCGTGCCGTTGTCGCCGGTGCCGAGCAGGAGTTTGCCGGTGGGCGAAAGACCCATCGAGAGCACAAGGTCGTCGCGCGAGGTCCACAGAGTTCGCGGGGAACCGTCGGGCGCGATGCGGACGACTTCGGCTCCGCCGCCCGTGGCGATGGACGGGAACGGGAACACGATGTTGGTTTGGGCGGGGGCTGGTTGGGCCTGCGCGACGATGGTCGTGCCGCCGCCGGTTACGCTGGTGACCGTGGTCGGCGGAGTTACGGATGCGGGCGGTACGCGCAACGGCCCTGCCGGAGCGCGATTTTTCTCTCCAATGGATGCGGCGTAGATATCTCCGTCGGGATCGGTGACCAGCGAAGTGACCTCCGCCTTATTCGTTTCGTAGACGACGAAGGAAGCGCCAGGCTCGGGCGCGGCTTTCGGCACCTTCCGTGTGATTTCGACGCGGACGACGAGGCCGTCCGGTTCCGTGCCGATCAGGAGATTGCCTTTCGAATCGAAGGCGAGCGATCGCGCGTGGCGCTCGCGGCTTTGATAGAAGAGCTGCCCCTTGCCGTCTGGCGTGACGGCGAACACTTCTCCGGTATCTCCCGTGGCCACGTAGAGCGCACCCTGCGCATCGACGGCGAGAGCCCAGATGTACTTCGTTTTCGGCTCGAAGAAAACGGTTTTCTTTCCGTCGGGAGTTACTTGATAGACCTTGCCGTCGGGCGATGTGCCCACGTAGAGATTATCGGCGGAATCGAACGCGAGCGCCTGTGCGGCGAGCTCGGCCGATTCGAATACCGTGGTGGGTCTGCCTGCGTCGTCGAATCGCAAGACTTTCGCGTCAGAGCCGCCCGCAGCGTACAGTTGTCCCTTCGAATTCAGCCGCAGCGCCCAAACGTAGGCGAGATTGGGATCGGCGAAGGAATCGAACTTCAGCGCGGGGCGAAGTTTGCCGTCGCTCCGAACCGCGACGCCCTTTGCGGTGCCTTTTTGAAATTCCGCGAAATCCGTTTGCCTCCAATAGCGGGTGTGTTCGGCGCGCGCGGCCAGGGGCGACAGCATTGCGACAGCCAGCAGGCACACGACGTACGTTCGCCGAATCATCTACGAAAGCTCCTTTGAGGGACGGGGAATCACTTCACGGTTATCGTCAACATGCGCTGGCCCGCAATCACCTGATGCATTTCGACCGACCACTCGCCCGCTGTCGATTGCAACAGCAGCCGCGCGTTGCCGGAGTTCTGCCGCTGATCGAGAACGTTGATGGCCGAAATCGGCACGTTGGGCAGTTCCTTGTCCTCGACGAGCATCGTGGGAGTGGACTGGAGCAGAGTGGCGTAGACGCGGTCATTGTGTCGTTCGCGATTGGTCAGCTGGATGAGCTCTTCCAGACCAGGCAGCTGACCCTGGGAAGTGGCGGCGAGCGATTGCACGTTGCGGTTCAGAAAATCGGCGCCGCTGACGACGAGCTGCAGCGATCCGCGCGTGGCCTGCGCCGGAATCGTCACCGGAATTTCCTGGATGAACGGAGCGCCGCGATAGGGACGCAGCAGCACTTTCACCGATAGCGATTCGCCGGGCTGCACTTCGCTGTGGTCGATCCAGGCGTTGTCGATGGTGGCCCAGCGCTTTTCGGTGAGAGCCTTTACGTGCAGTTCGATGTGATCGATTTGCGGTGGCTCGTAGGGGTTCGAATAGATTCGCGCGAAATCGGACATCACCTCCGTGGCCACGTAGAAGGCCGCGGGCGTGGTCTGGTCGGTGGGCGCGAAAAGATCCTCGAGCTGCACGGGCGTGTGTCCCTTCACCGCGATCGTGCCGTCCATTTGCAGCGTGGAGCCTTCCCCATATGCGGGGCTGCCGACGATGCCGTTGAATGCGGCGGTGGCGACGAGAGTCGGAGTCAGCTGCGGGCTTTCGATCACTTTGAAGTGGTACTTTTTCTGCTCGGCGGGCGTGTCGAGCGTCACCTCAAGCGGGATCATCGTGGGGCCGGGGCCGAGCTGGCCCATCACCGCGGTTTGCCGGTCTTGCGTCAGGGTGCCGATGGTGCCGCCGGTGCTCATGATTTTCGTCGAGGCCTGGGCGGAGGCAAGCGTCATGATCACGTGCGCGCGTGAAAGCGGCATCGCCACGGAACCGAAACCGAAAATCGGATGGCCACAGGCGAGGATGCGATCGCCGATGACGGTTGTGACCGTGCAGCCCGAGCTGATCGAAAGATCGCCCTCAACCAGATCGATGCCGACCATGTCGCCCGGCTGGAGTTTCGCGTCGTCTGGAGAAGGGGGCGCCGTGCCTCCGGCCATCGCGGTCATGCCCCAGGCCGTGAAATCCTTGCCAAAGCGCGCGAGGGTTTCCGGATACAGGCCCGCTGTGACCAGCGGGGTTTCGATCGGAACCAAATACTGTCCGGCGCCCACCGAAGCGCGAGCGGCGAATTCGGCGGGCACGTCGATATGGGCGGACATCGCCGGGCTGGCCGTGGCCGCCGGTGCTTTCTCGATTTCGAACATGTCGCTGATCGGAGTGACGCCGCCGATCGCTTCGCGTGTGAATTGCCCAAGCTTCAGCGCCAGCGCGCCCGCGAGCTTGCCATCGAAATAGACGGGGCTGCCGCTCATCCCGGCGACGACGCCCGTTTGCTGAACTTTGTCGCCGAGCAGCCGGACCAGGATGACGTCGAGCTGCGGGCCCACGGCGTTGTGCAGGACTCCGATCACTTCGAGGTCGATTTTCTCGACTTGATCGCCTTCGAAAATGGTATAGGCGACGCCCTTCATGCCGGGCTTGATCTCACTGACCGGAATGGTCGCGGGGGCGTCGGTGGCGCGCGCCGGCCGCGGGCCGGCCAGCAAAAGTACCGCCATAAACGCCAAACTCAGTCTGCGCAGGAGCTGGGCCATCAGAACTCCATGATACGCGCCAAAAAAGCGGGAGGCAAACCGAGGGCCTTTCAAACGATGCCAGCTGGGCCGATGCGCCGTCATTTATTTTCCCAGCGGCACTTCAAAGAACATCAGCGCCTTACTCTCCGGGACGGTCGTAACGTCCGGCACGTAGAGGCTGGCATTCGCGGCGAGCGATAGATCGTGATTCAGGTCGAAGAAGAGGAAGCCGTGGATCGTCGCCTGCGGCGGCACGATAGCGGCGTCCAGCGCAAGCGGCCCAATCGTTGCCATCACCTTGTCGGTCTTCTTGTCCGTGATCGAGCCGATGCCGATGGGAAAACGGCGCGATTGAGGCGCCGGCGGCCCGTTCGGGTGCGCCACCACGGCGGAGACTTCCTGCGGTGAAAGCCAGTCGATATCCTGATGCTTTCCGCTGGGGAATCTCACGGACAGCTGGATGGTGCTTGTATCCACACGAATCGGCTGGAGAGTTTCGTTGTGGAGGAAAACTTCGACGGGCAGGATTCCCACCGCCAGCGGACTGGCTTTTCCGAATTTTTCTTTGGCGCGCTCGGGGTCGACGTAGGAATTCGCCGAGACGATCAACCCCTCGTGCTTATCCTGCGGGAGGTTTGCGCCAGGCTGATTGGGCGGCGGCGTCTTGTCCGGCGGCGTGCTGGATTGCGCGAGGCCCGCGGCGCATGCCAGCGAGGCAGCCGCGAAAAGCAACAGCATGCGAGTTGCTAAGCGCATCATGATCGGTCTGTCCGTCTGCTTCTCCGATGCCAGCCGAACACGGCAAGTTGTGTGCGGTCCAATGCCGTCACTATAGCGCGGATTCGCAAATTCGGAATCCTCGGCAACGCCGCGAATGGCCGCCCGAACGGCCACGGCTACATTTCCCTTGACACTGATTTGTCCGCGTGCAAACTTCCCCCACGGTTGTTGCCCCTCTAAATAGGAGGACTTCATCTTATGGCGAGCCGAAGAGAATTTTTGCAGATTGGAGTGGCGGCTCTGGCGCTTCCGATCTCCGCACGCGCCGGCGTGAAGGCCACCGCTGTCGCCGGAAGTTCCGCGCCGGCGCAGCTCTACAAGGTGATCTACGACGAGCGGCATGCGTCGAGCCGCGCGTTCGCGAGCGAAGTGAAACGACTCGGCGGATCCCTCCAGGCCATCCAGGGCGATATCACCGGTTTCTGGTTCCACGAACTCGATGCGCGCTGGAAAACGGAACCGGTCGCCGTCGCCGGGCTCACCGAGCACGGCCCGCTCTTCTGCCTCGAAAGACTTTCGTGGGATCACGGGATGCGCGTCGTCTATCGCGCCGATCATACCTACCGCGGCGACGGCTACATGGAGCACGAGCTTTCCGGATCCGAGCGGATGTTGCGCGAGGCGGTCGATCTGAGCTCGAGCGGCCCCGATTGGAGCACGCGCGTGGCGAGCCTGCTGACGCGCTGTCCCGCCAACCGCGCCCAGGCTTCTAAATTGACCATCGTGACTCCCGCGGCGAAGCAAGCGGGCGATCCCGAACATCTGGTTTCCTGGGTGATCGCTCCGGTGGGCGGCGCGCGAAAATATTCGGGCGCGTAGATTCGCAAGGAGCGAGCGATGCGGCTTCCCCCGGGCGTAGCGAGCGCAGATTTCTCCGCCGCCCTCGAGCAGTTCGAAGGAGCGGTCGGAAAGCAATGGGTGTTCACATCCGATGAGGACGTGGACCTCTATCGGGACTCGTATTCGCCCTTCTGGCACGAAGAGGAAGAGCCGATTCCCTCCGCGGCCGTCGCGCCGGACGGAGTCGAGCAGGTCCAGGCCGTCGTCCGCATCGCCAACAAATACAAAATTCCGCTTTGGACCATTTCCACCGGCAAGAATCTGGGCTACGGCGGCTCGGCGCCTCTTCTGGGCGGCAGCGTGGTCCTCGATTTGAAACGCATGGATCGGATTCTCGAGGTCAACGACAAGAATCACTACGCCCTGGTCGAGCCGGGAGTCAGCTATTTCGATCTCTATCGCTACATCCAGGATAAGGGCCTGAAAGTATGGATTGATCCCGCCGATCCGGGCTGGGGCAGCCTGATCGGCAACGCGGTCGATCGAGGGGGCGGACGCACGCCGATGCGCGACCACTTCGACGCCGTCTGCGGGATGGAAGTAGTGCTGCCGGATGGAGAGCTGTTGCGCACAGGCATGGGCGCGCTGCCGAACTCCAAGACCTGGCAACAATATAAGTACGGTTTCGGTCCCTACATCACGCCTTCCTTCTCGCAATCGAGCCTCGGCATTGTCACGAAAATGGGGATTTGGCTTTTTCCGGAGCCCGAGGCGTATCTGACAGGGACCGTCACGGTGCCGAAGCGCGACGATTTGATTCCGCTGGTTTCAGGCATGGCGTACCTGCTGAATTCGAACATCGTGATGGGAACGACCAGCGTCGGCAGTCCGCTGAATTTCATGCGCGCCGATCCGCAGCTGGCGGCGCTGCACGCAAAACCGGGGGGAGCTACTGCGGAAGAGTTGGAAGATTTTTTGCGCTCGCGAAACATGGGCTACTGGAGCGTCGAGCTGCCATTTTACGGGCCGGCCAAAGTCGTGCAGGCGCAGTGGGAATATGCCAAGCAGAGATTTTCGTCGATCGACGGTGTGAAATTCCAGGACGGCAAACTGCGTCGATTCCCAATCGATTCTGCCGAGGTACCGAATTTCCAGAATTCCGTGGCGGTCGGCATACCGAGCCTCGGGGTATTCGGAGTGGGCGGTGGGCGCAGCAACGGTCACATCTGGTTCTCGCCCGTGGTGCCGATGACCGGCGAAGCGGTGCTCGAAGCGCAGAAGGTTTTCACGGACGCGTACGCCGAATTCGGCATGCCGACGGGGCCGATGTTCTTTCTCGGCCCCGCGTCGAACTATGCGCGCTGTTTTTTGATTCTCTTCGGCTTCCCGATCGAGCACGACGTGGAGAAAAACAAAAAGAACCGCGAGAACTTCAAGAAGATCGTCAAGGTGGCTGCCGAACACGGCTGGGGCGAATACCGCACGCACACGGCGTTCATGGAGACGGTGTCCGACACCTATTCGTTCAACAACCACGCGCTGCGGCGATTTCACGAAACGGTCAAGGACGCGATCGATCCCAACGGCATTTTATCGCCCGGAAAATGCGGCATCTGGCCAAAACGAATGAGAAAGGCAACGGCATGAAAAACGCACGAACGGCAATGCTGCTGGCGTTGAGTCTGATGATGACAAGCGCCACATTCGCTTCACCGGGTGCTTCGCCCGATCAGGACCAGATCGATCGCGGGCACAAGGTCTACGACAAATGGTGTTTCCCGTGCCACGGCACCGGCGTGGGCAAGCCGGGCACCGATTCGCTGGCCGCGCGCGGGCAGAAGCCGGCCGTGCTCGAGGAGCGCACCGATTTAACGGCGCCCGCGATCAAGCAGTTCGTCCGTCACGGCGTGCTGTTCATGCCCATGTTTCGCAAGACGGAAGTCAGCGACGCCGAACTCGACGCGATCTGCGCGTATTTGACGAGGAACAACAAGCCGTAGCATTCCGTCGCGCGCTCCGGGTGAAGCGCGCGACTCAAGGACCAAATTGGGGTGGCGCAACTGATGGCAATCAGGAGCGGAAAATGAAACTCCCGCCAGGCGTGAGCGCGAGCGATTTCGCGGCAGCGATCCAGCAGTTTCAGGACGCTGTCGGCAAGGAATGGGTTTTCACCAGCGACGAAGACGTGGCGCTGTATCGCGACGCCTATTCGCCGTTCATGGGCGAGCCTGAGGAACGGTTTGCGTCCGCGGCCGTTGCGCCCGATAACGTCGAGCAGGTTCAGAAGGTCGTCCGCGTGGCCAATCAATACAAGATTCCCATCTATCCCGTTTCCACCGGGAAAAATCTCGGCTACGGCGGTTCCGCTCCCGTGCTTTCCGGCAGCGTGGTGCTAGACCTGAAGCGCATGAACCGTATCGTGGAGGTCAACGAGCGCAACGCCTATGTTCTCGTCGAGCCGGGCGTCAGCTACTTCGACCTCTACCGCTACATTGAGGAAAAGGGGCTGAAGCTGTGGGTCGACGTACCCGATCCCGGATGGGGAAGCCCCGTCGGCAACGCGCTGGACCGCGGTGGCGGCTATCTGATGCCGCAATTCCGCAATCATTTCGACTCGCATTGCGGAATGGAAATCGTCCTCGCCAACGGCGAAATCATGCGCACGGGCATGGGCGCGTTGCCAGGTTCAAAAACCTGGCAGGAATACAAATCCGGCTTCGGCCCGTGGATCGACGGCATGTTTTCGCAATCGAATTTCGGCGTGGTGACAAAGATGGGATTCTGGATGATGCCGCAGCCGGATTCCTATTTTTCCGGCATCGTCACGGTGCCGCGCCGCAACGACCTGATCCCGCTGGTGCGAATCGTCACCTACCTCGAAAACACGCGGGCCACCAACGGGATGCCCGATCTCGGCAGCCCACTGCTGGGAATTCCCATGCTGTCCGAATTTGCCGCACGCTTCGACCAAGGATCGAGCCCATTCGAGCGGCCGCAGGACGCGGAGCTTACTGCTCTCATCGCCAAGGCCGGCGGCGAAATGTCGCCGGAGCTGGATGATTACGCGCAAAAAAAAGGCATCGGCTACTGGAACTGCAAGCTCAGCTTTTACGGCGCCCCGAAAGTTAATGCCGCGAACTGGGCGTTCGCCAAGGAGAAATTCAGCGAGATTCCGGGCGCGAAGTTCGAGGACAGCGAAAATTACAAATTGCCGCTGACTTCCGAGCAGCGGGAAAAAGTTCACAAGCCGCAATTCGGGATACCGAGCCTGGCGATGTTCTCGATCGGCGCGCGCTCGCCGATAAATCCGGCGCCGGCTAATGGCCACATGTGGTTTTCGCCGATCATCCCGCGCACGGGCGAGGCGATTTTTGAAGCCAATCGCGTCTTCGCGGCCGCGGCCAAGGAATTCGGGCTGCCCTTCCTCAACTTCAATTTGCCGTCCACGTATTGGGAGCGCTCGTTCATCTTTATTTTCGCGTTCCCCGTGACGAAGGACGTCGAAACGAACAAGAAAAATCGCGCGGCGTTTCAAAAACTCATCAAGGTCGCCGCCGACCATGGTTGGGGCGAATACCGCACACCTCCGGCCTTTCAGGACGCGATCATGGCGACGTACTCCTACAACAACAACGCGCTGCTGCGTTTTCACGAAACGGTCAAGGACGCCGTCGATCCCAACGGGATTCTTTCTGCCGGGCGATACGGAATCTGGCCAAAGCACATACGGGAGGTCAAATCATGAAAGAGTCCGCAGCTTTTCTGATTCTCGCGCTCGCTGTTTCGATCTCGGCCGTCGCGGCCCCGGCGCATGCACAGGGCGATCAGGGCGTCTCGCGGTCGCACGCCTGGGTGAATGCCACAGTGAACGGCGAAGGCCAGCCGCGGGGCTACGTCGAATATCGGAATTACTGCTCGATGTGCCACGGAGAAGGCGTGGGCAAGCCCGGCACCCTGGCGCTGCAGGCCAAGTATAAGGGCCAGCTGCCGGCGCTGCTCGAAAAGCGCACGGACCTGACGCCGCAGCTCATCAAGATGTACGTGCGCAACGGAATTTCGGTGATGCCGATTTTCCGCAAGACGGAAATCAGCGACGCGGACCTGGACGCGATCTGCGCGTATCTGACCCGCAACAATCCTAAGTAGCAACGGCGTGCGCATTCGATCGAAGCAGCAGGAGCAAAGATGAGAGCTCCGCCCGGCGTCAGTCCCGGCGATTTTTCCGACGCCATCAAACAATTCGAGGCGGCGATCGGCAAGCAATGGGTCTTTACGTCCGACGAGGACGTGGACACCTACCGCGATTCCTATTCGCCCCTCTGGCACGAAAATGAGGAGCCGATTCCGTCCGCCGCTGTCGCGCCGGGTGAGGTCGAGCAGGTGCAGGCGGTTGTCAAGATCGCGAACTTGCACAAAATTCCGTTGTGGACGATTTCGACCGGAAAAAACCTCGGTTACGGCGGATCGGCGCCGCTGCTGGGCGGCAGCGTGGTACTGGATCTGAAGCGCATGAACCGCGTGCTCGAGGTCAACGACAAGAATCACTACGCGCTGGTCGAGCCCGGCGTCAGTTATTTCGACCTCTATCGCCACATCCAGGACAAGGGGCTGAAAGTCTGGATCGATCCGCCTGATCCCGGCTGGGGCAGCTTGGTCGGCAATGCGCTCGAGCGCGGCGGCGGCTATACGCCCATGCGCGACCATTTCGACTGCCACTGCGGCATGGAAGTGGTGTTGGCGAATGGAGACGTAGTGCGCACGGGCATGGGCGCGCTGCCGAACGCGAAGACATGGCAGCAATACAAATACGGTTTCGGGCCTTACGTGGACGGAATTTTCTCTCAATCCAATTTCGGCGTTGTCACCAAAATGGGCTTCTGGCTCTATCCGCAGCCGGACGCGTTTCTTTCCGGCAGCGTGATGGTATCGAAGCACGACGACCTGCACGCGCTGGTCGAAGTATTCGCGAATTTGATCAATTCGAACATCGTGCAAGCCACGACCACCGTTGTCAGTCCCCTGGCATACGGACGCGATCCGGAATTGGCCGCGCTGCGGGCGAAGGGCTCAACGAAGGATCTTGAAGACTACGCAGCTCAGAAAAACATCCCGTACTGGAGCGTGTCGCTGCCGTTCTACGGCTCGCCGAAAGTCGTGGCGGCGCAATGGGAATACGCGCGCGAAAAATTCTCAGCCGCGATTCCCGGCGCGCGATTTCGGGACGGTGCATCCTACCGCTTCCCACTCGACGCCGATCAGCTTGCGACAATTGCGAACCCGGTGCCGTTCGGCGTGCCCAGCTTGCAGACTTTTTCAGTGGGCGGCCCGCGCAGCGAAGGCCACATGTGGTTTTCACCGATCATCCCCATGACCGGCGAGTCGGTCCTCGAGGCCCAGCAGGTCTTCGATCAGGTTCACAAAGACTTGGGTGAGTCCGGCGGCGCATCCGCGGCGTTCCCGATCTGGTCGTTCTTCGCGCGTGCGTTCGTGATCATTTATTTCTTTCCGATCGAGCACAACGTGGAGAAAAACCGCCGCAACCGCGAAGTCTTCCGCCGCCTGGTGACAACGTCGGCCGAGCATGGCTGGGGCGAATACCGCACGCACACCGCGTTCATGGGCGATATCTCGGACGCGTATTCGTTCAACGACCACGCGCTGCGGCGCCTGCACGAAGACATCAAAGACGCGCTCGATCCCAACGGCATCCTGGCCGCGGGCAAGTGCGGCATATGGCCGAAATCGATGCGGAAGGCTAAGGGAGTCGCGTGAGCGGGAAGGGCATGAGCGCCATGAGAGATCGAATGGGGGGCATGAGATGAAAATTCCGCCCGGGGTAAGCGCTGGCGATTTCGCCGAAGCAATCAAGCAATTTGAGCAGGTCGTCGGCAAAGAATGGGTCTTCACCAGCGACGAAGACGTCGCCATGTACCGCGACGCGTATTCACCGTTCTACGGCGAGCAAGACGAGCTCGTCGCCTCGGCCGCCGTTGCGCCCGACAAT
>DATNKM010000118.1:0-13503 GCA_035603395.1 Candidatus Acidiferrales bacterium | reverse complement strand
AAGCTGAATCTTCCCTTCGGACTCCGTTTTTATCCCGCGGGCCCCGATCCGAAATATCTCTACGTCGCCGACACGGACAAGGTTCTTCGTTTCCCCTACGCGAAAGGTGATCTGAAAGCGACCGCCGATCCTGAAACGGTCGTCGAGAATCTGCCTGCCGGCCCGAACCATTTCTCGCGCGGCGTGGCCTTCTCGCTCGACGGCAAGCGAATGTTCATCGCCGTCGGCTCGCACACCAACGTCACCGACATCGACACCGACACCAGCGAATTTCACCGCGCCGATATTCTCGTCGCCGATCCCAACACTCTGAACCAGGACGGCAAGACGATCGCGGTCTTCGCCTCGGGCATTCGCAACGGCTCAGGCCTCGCCGTGAATCCCACCACCGGCGAACTTTGGACCTCCGTGAACGAGCGCGACGAGCTCGGCGACAACATTCCGCCGGACTACATCACCTCCGTGAAGGAGGGCGGCTTCTACGGCTGGCCCTGGTATTACACCGGCGGCCATCCCGATCCGCGCTTCCCCGGCAAGCATCCCGAGCTTCAGTCGAAAGTCATCGTGCCCGACGTGCTGATGGAACCGCACAACGCGTCGCTGAATATCACTTTTTACGAAGCCAAGGAGTTCCCGAAGGAATACCGCGGGGACTTGTTCGGCGCGGAGCACGGCTCGTGGAACCGCTCGGTGCGCACGGGTTATGAAGTGGTCCTCGTGCCGACCAAGAACGGCCACGCGACCGGCGAGTATCAGGATTTCCTCACCGGATTCGTGACGCCGGATGGAAATTGCTGGGGACGTCCGGTGGGCGTGACCGTGGCAAATGATGGATCGTTGATGGTGACGGATGATGGCTCGAACTCGATCTGGAAAGTCAGTTACGCGAAAAAGTAGGACGCTCGTGACGCGAATGGCTTTGCCGGATGCAAGATGCTGGGCGGGGGCGTTGGTTTTTTGCTTTGGGATTATCGCGCTCCTGCTCGGCGGCTGCACGGTTGGGCCGAATTACCAGCGGCCGTCGACCGACGTGCCCGCCGACTACAAGGAATCCGCGGAGTTCAAGGCCGCCCAGCCACGCGATGAAATCGCCAAAGGCAAATGGTGGGAGGTTTACGGCGATCCGCAGCTGAACGCGCTGGAAGAGCAGGTGATCGTCTCGAACCAGACGCTGAAAGAGGCGCAGGCGCAGTTTGCCCAGGCCCGGGCGGCGATCACCGTCAATCGCGCCGCGTATTATCCAACCATAAGCGCGGTTCCTGCCGCGGCCGGCAACCGCGAATCGCAGACGAAGGCTTTATTTGGCACCACTTCGCCCGTCACCTACGCCGATTATCAGTTGCCGCCGATCGATGTTTCCTGGGAGCCCGACGTCTGGGGACGCGTGCGCCGCAGCGTGGAAGCGGCTCGTGCGGAGGCGCAGGCGACCGCGGCGGATCTGGCGAATACGCAGCTGAGTCTGCAGGCGGAACTGGCGCTCGATTATTTCCAGTTGCGCGGGCTTGATTCCCAGCAGCAGCTCTTGGATTCGACCGTCACTTCGTACGAGAAGGCGTTGGAGCTGACCGACAGCCGCTACAAAGGTGGCGTCGCGTCCGCCGTCGACGTGGCGCAGGCGCAGACGCAGCTCGAAACCACCCGCGCGCAGGCCGTGGACGTCGCCGTTGACCGCACCGCTTTCGGACACGCGATCGCGGTGCTCATCGGGAAATCGCCCGCGGAATTCACTCAGGCGCCCTCGCCGCTCACGCTGCCGCCGCCTGCGATTCCGCCCGGGCTGCCGTCCGAGCTGCTCGAGAGGCGTCCGGATATTGCCGCAGCGGAGCGCCGCATGCAGGAGGCGAATGCGCAAATCGGCGTGGCGCGGGCCGCGTATTTTCCAACGTTCTCGCTGACCGGCGGCGGAGGGTTTGAAAGCCAGGCGATCAGTAATCTTCTGACTGGACCGAGCGGGTTCTGGTCGCTTGCCGGTTCTGCTGCCGAGCTGCTCTTCGACGGCGGGCAGCGCCGCGGCGTCACCCAAGAAGCGCGCGCGGCCTACGACAAGTCCGTCGACACCTATCGGCAGACCACGCTCACCGCGTTTCAGGAAGTCGAGGACAACCTCTCCGCGCTCCGCGTTCTCGAGAACGAGGCAACCATCCAGGATGCGGCGGTTGCCGCGGCGCAGCATTCGCTGGATCTTTCCAACAGCCGCTACAAAGGCGGCGTGGCGAACTACCTGGAAGTGACCACGGCTCAATCCGCCGCGCTGGGTGACGAACGCGCCGACGTGGACGTCCTGACGCGGCGCATGGCCGCCAGCGTCCTGTTGATCAAAGCCCTGGGCGGCGGCTGGAACACCTCGCAGCTCCCGCATCTGTAGTGCCGGCAACTTGCCGTCGTCTTTCTGACGATACGGAGCCAATCCTGGCCAGCGGTCCTGCTTGCGCGGAGTCGTTCCGGTTCTCGGATTCCGTCAGCCCCGAAGTTCCTCCTCGCAGTTGATGTACGATGCTTTATCGCTGGACGGTTTCGGCACACCATGAGCGCATCGCGGAAATTCGCAGCGTCACTTTTCTTCGGGCTTTCCCTGCCCTTGCTGGCCTTCGCCCAATCGCCTGCCGCCACAAATGCCCGCACCGAGCTGCGCGATGGCTGGAAGCTCCAATCGTCGTGCAAAGTTTCCGCGACGGGCGCGAAAATCTCGCTATCAGGCTTCGACATCAGCGGCTGGCACGGCACCATCGTGCCCTCGACCGTCGTCGCGGCGCTGGTGGCCGACAATACCTATCCCGATCCGTATTTCGGCGACAACCTGAGGACTTTGCCCGGCATGGACTATCCCGCGGGCAAAATGTTCTCAGGCCGTGCGATGCCGAAAGACAGCCCCTTCCGCTG
The DNA here is from genome assembly GCA_035603395.1 of Candidatus Acidiferrales bacterium. Lineage (GTDB taxonomy): Bacteria > Acidobacteriota > Terriglobia > Acidiferrales > UBA7541 > Palsa-295. The sequence goes on along the minus strand of DATNKM010000118.1, from coordinate 10,623 downwards.
CTCCTGGTGGTACCGCACGGAATTCCCCACACCGCCGGACGCTGCCACCGGGCGCCACGTCTGGCTCAATTTCGGCGGTATCAACAACCGCGCGAACATCTGGCTCAACGGTAAGCGCATCGCAGACTCCCGCGAAGTCGCCGGCGCCTATCGCACCTACGAATTCGACATCACGCCGCTGCTCACCCACGACGGGCCCAACGCGCTCGCCGTCGATACCATCGCGCAAACCGAAAAAGACCTCGGCATCAACTGGGTCGACTGGAATCCCACGCCGCCCGACAAGGACATGGGCCTCTGGCGCGGCGTCTGGCTCCGCGAAACGGGCCCAGTCGAAATCCGCTCGCCGCTGGTGACCACGCATTTCGCAAACGCCTCGCTCGCTGAGGCCGATCTCACCGTGGAAGCCGAGCTTTATAACGCGGGCGACGCGCAGGTTTCTGCCACACTGCAAGCCGATCTCGAAGGCCACAACATCCAGCAGGACGTGACACTAGCCGCCGGCGAAACGCGCACGGTCCGCTTCAGCCCCGAAACATTCGCCGAGCTGCGCGTCCAAAACCCCGAACTGTGGTGGCCGCACCAGATGGGCCCCGCCGCACTGCATCAGCTCCATCTCGACCTCTCGATCCAGGGCACTCTGTCGGATCACGCCGTCGCGCGCTACGGCATCCGCGAAATCACATCCGAGGTCGATCCGCAGGGCCACTTGCTCTTCCGCGTCAACGGCAAGCGTATCCTGATCCGCGGTGGCGGCTGGGCGCCCGACATGCTCGAGCGCGAATCGCCCGAGCGCCTACGAACGCAATTTCAATATCTCCGGGACCTGAATCTCAACGCCGTTCGCCTGGAGGGACAGATCGAATCGGACCCGTTCTTCGATCTCGCCGACGAACAGGGCATGCTCGTGCTCGCCGGCTGGACCTGCTGCGATTACTGGATGAAATGGTCGGACTGGAAACCGTCCGATCAGGAAATCGCCGTGGCTTCCGAGCGCTCCCAGATCGAACGACTGCGCATCCATCCGAGCATGCTCGCCTGGCTCAACGGCAGCGACGAGCCGCCCCCCGCCGTCGTCGAGCGCGCCTACCTCGCCGTGCTCAAGGATCTCGACTGGCCCAATCCCGTTGTCTCGTCCGCCTCGGAAAACATCACGCCGATCACCGGCAAAAGCGGCGTGAAAATGCGCGGCCCCTACGACTACACGCCGCCCGATTTCTGGCTCGCGGACATGTCGAGATCGGGTGGCGCCTACGGCTTCGCCACCGAAATCGGAACAGGCGGCGCAATCCCGCCGTTGTCAAGCCTTGAAAAAATGCTGCCCGCCGAGCACATCAAGCCCGGCGATCCCGTGTGGAATTTTCACGCCGGCGAGGAGCGCTTCAGCAATCTCCAGCATTTCGACGACGCCATGAAGGCGATCTACGGCCCACCCGCGGATCTCGCCGACTACGAGCGCAAAGCGCAGGCCATGGCCTACGATTCCGAGCGCGCCATGTTCGAGTCCTACTCGCGCAACAAATATAATTCCACCGGCGTGATCCAGTGGATGCTTAACAACGCCTGGCCGTCGCTGCTCTGGCACCTTTGGGATTACTATCTGCAGCCTGCAGGCGGCTACTACGGCGTGAAAAAGGCCTGCGAGCCGCTCCACGTGATGTATTCCTACGACGACCGTAGCGTCGAGGTCGTAAACAGCACCTACCAGCCGGGGTTGAGTCTGAGTGTCACAGCAAAGCTTTTCGATTCCAGCCTGCACGAACGATTCTCGGTCACGGTTCCGATCGACGTGCCCGCTGACGCCGTGACCAAAGCCGGCGCGTTCCCCGAGCGCGCCTTCGAGCCGGCGTCGCCCATATATTTCATCGATCTCGTGCTCAAGGATCCGTTCGGAAAAATCCTCAGCACGAATTTCTACTGGCTCTCAGCCACGAAAAACGTCTATGACTGGTCCGCCGAAGACAACGATGCGTTCACGCCCGTAAAATCCTATGAAGACCTTAGACAGTTGGGCACCCTCCCGAGCGTCGGCACAATTGACAGCATTTTGTTGATCGAGGAAGTCGCGGGCCAGTGGCAGGTACATGCGAGGCTTAGGAATTCGAGCGATCACGTGGCCTTGCAGATCCACATGGAAGTCAGTGCCGAAAACCAACATGCGGAAAAGCCTCACCTGCTCTGGGACGACGATTACTTTTCGCTTTTGCCTGGCGAATCCCGCGACGTTACGGCTCCAATTTCGGATCCACGGTCGATGATTCACAACAAACTCATCGTTAGCGGTTGGAACGTTGAGCCAACGGTCATTCCGCAGCAGTCAGTCGGCTTAGGCCGGATCAGCGACTTCCCATCGCATTGATGCCCGCGAATTCGCAGAAGCCTCCTGCCGACTCTCCCGTTCCAAGACTTCGCCGCGCGCTGAGCCTTTGGAACCTCATCATCATTGGCATCGTGATCATCCAGCCCATCGCTCCAATGGGCATTTACGGCGCGATCAACAACGAAGCCCGCGGCCACGTGGTCACCACCCTCCTGATCGCCATGGTCGCCATGCTGTTCACCGCCATCAGCTACGGAAAAATGGCCCGCGCCTATCCCAGCGCCGGCTCGGCCTACACCTACGTGGGCCGCGAAATTCATCCCGCGCTCGGCTACGTCACCGGTTGGGCCATGGTGATGGACTACATCCTGAACCCGCTGATCTGCACCGTCATTTGCAGCGAGCTCGCGCGCAATGTGTTGCCGCAGGTGCCCTACGCGGTGTTCGCTGTCGTGTTCGCCGCGCTGTTCACGGCTCTGAATCTGCGCGCGATTCAAACCTCGGCGCGCATCAACGAAGTGCTCGCAGCCGGAATGACCATCGTTGTGGTGATCTTTTTCGTCTTCGTGGCGCGCACGCTGTGGGGTATGCACGAATTCGGCGCCGGATTTTTTGCGCGACCCTTTTACGATCCCCGCACCTTCAGTTTCCACGGCGTCTTCCGCGGCACGTCGATCGCGGTCCTCACCTACATCGGCTTCGACGGTATCTCGGCATTTTCGGAGGAAACCGAGAATCCGCGGCGAAATATTCTGTTGGCGACGGTGCTGGTCTGCGTGATCACCGGCGTGCTTTCCGGTCTGGAGGTCTACGCCGCGCAACTGGTCTGGGGTAACAAGCCGTTCCCTGCGGACCAGATCGAATCGGCGTTCCCGATCGTCGCGCGGCAAGTAGGCGGATTTTTCCTTTTCCACCTGCTGAATTTCACGATCCTGATCGCCAACATGGGCTCGGGCATGGGCGCGCAGTTGGCCGCCGCTCGCCTGCTCTACGGCATGGGGCGCAGCGACGCCCTGCCGCGTCGATTCTTCGGCGCCATTGATCCGCGCCGCCGCATTCCCCTGAACAACGTGCTGCTGATCGGCGCCATCGCGCTCACCGGAGCATTTTTCATCAGCTACGAACGCGGCGTGGAGTTGCTGAATTTCGGCGCATTCATCGCCTTCATGGGCGTCAACGCCGCGGCCTTCGTGCGTTATTTCCTGCGCGCGGCCGAAAAGCACTGGACGAACCTGGCTGTCCCGCTTGCCGGATTCGCCATCTGTTTTTTCATATGGCTGCATTTGAGCACGCTCGCGAAAGTAGCCGGAGGCGCGTGGCTGGCAGTGGGAATCGTCTACGGTGCGGTACGAACGCGAGGGTTTCGCGCCAGCCTCGTGAACTTCGACCTGCCTGCCGACGAGACGTAGTCTGGGTTTTTGTGTCCTGAACCGTTTCTGCCCCCTCCTGGGGTGCCGCGCCGGCAAAATGCTAGCCTGCTCCCGTGGTGTGCACCACGAATTGACCGATCGACGCGAAACGGGACTTCGCCGCTCTCCTGGCGAGGGCCGATTGCTCGAGGACCACTGCATAGGCAGGCGGACTTCCGCCGTTCGGCGGCAGGTTTTGCCTCCGCCCGACCGGCCTTCGACCCGACATTCCGTGCAGAGTCGTTTGCAACCTAAGTTATTGACAACAAAGGGCGGGCACGCTGTCGGGATGACACGCAAATTGAATGTCCGGGCATGCGATTCCCGCGCGAGATTCGCCGTCAGAGCTCAGTCCGGCTCTTGCGTGACGATGTGGACGTCGACGGCGGGAGCGTCCTTGAGGAACCGGCTGATGGCGTTCATGTAGAGAAGCTTTTGCCAACCTTCGACAGCGGTGCGGCCGAAGATCATTTGCGTGACATGCTTCTCGCGGACGAATTTCGCGGCGGCGTCCGGCACGCTGGTTCCCTTCAGGCGCACGGCCGTGGCGCCAAGGCTTTCGGCGAACTGCAGATTCGCGGCGAGCGATTTTTCGTCCTTGCTGTCCGTGCCGTTGCCGGTATCGACGTGTAGGGCGTAGAGCTCGGCGTCCATGCGGCGGGCCATGCGGGCGGCGCGAGCGAGCAAATACTGGGCGCGCGGGTTGGAGCTGATGCACACCGCGAGGCGTTCGCGCACGGCCCAGTTTTCCTGGATTTCCTTTTCGTCCATGTAGGACGAAAGGCTGCGATCGACCTGCTCGGCCACTTGCCGCAGGGCAAGCTCGCGCAGCGCGATCAGGTTTCCGCGGCGGAAGAAATTCTTCAGCGACTGCTCGACTTTGTTCTGGTTGTAGACGTCGCCGCGCTTCATGCGGTTGTGCAGCGCCTCGGGCGTGAGGTCGACCATCACGGTCTCGTCGGAAAGCTGAAGCACCCAATCGGGCACCGTTTCGCGCACCACGATGCCGGTGATGGCGTTCACGGTGGGCGCGATGCTTTCGATGTGCTGGATGTTGACGGTGGACAGCACGTCGATATTCGCCTGAAGAACCTCCAGCACGTCTTCGTAGCGCTTGCGGTGCTTGCTGCCGGGAATGTTAGTGTGCGCGAGTTCGTCGATCAGCACGACCTGCGGTTTGCGCGCGATCACCGCGTCGACGTCCATTTCCTCGAAGAGCGTGCCTTTGTATTCGATTTTCTTGCGCGGGACGGCTTCGAGTTGTGGCACGAGCTCGCAGATACCCTTGCGGCCGTGGGTTTCGACCACACCGATGACCACGTCCTCGCCGCGGCTGTGCCGGCGAATCGCCTCGGTGAGCATGCTGTAAGTCTTGCCTACGCCCGGCGCGTAGCCGAGGAAAAGCTTTAGAACGCCTTTGGTCTTTTCAGGGGGCGTGGTTACTGCGAGCCATTCTTCAGGCGTCTTAGCCACAGGACGTTCTCCGGCTTTGGCTCTCGGTGGTTCTGGCACTCATTCTCTTTTAGGGGCGCTTGCCAAGCTACGATAGAATAACGCGATGCGCGCCCGCATCCTGATCCGAATTTTGCAATTTCCCGCCGCGCTGGCCATCGTCGCCGCAATCACGGTTGTCTACCACAAAGCCATCCCGGTGAATGCGACCACGGTTGCGCTGACGTTCCTGCTGGCTATTTTAGCCGTTTCCACGTTCTGGGGCATGGCTGTTGCGGTGGTGATGTCCGCTGTGTCCATGGTGGCCTGGAATTATTACTTCTTGCCGCCGACCGGAACCTTGACGATTTCCGATCCCGAAAACTGGGTCGCACTGTTCGCCTTCCTGGCAGTGGCGATCATATCCAGCAAGCTTTCGACGCAGGCGCGGCAACAGGCCGCCGATGCGCTGGCCCGCCGGCGCGATATGGAGAAGCTTTACACGTTCAGCCAGGGGCTGCTGGAATCGCGCAACGTGATGGAGCTGGTCAACAAGATTCCGACGCAGATTGTAAATGCGTTTGAGGTGGGTGCTGCGGCGCTGTTTTTGGCGGACAAGCAGAAGGTGTACCGGTCGGGACCGGTGGTGCCCCAGCTTGACACCGAAAGTTTGAAGTCGATTCTGGCGCGCGATGAACCGGTGATCGATGAAGCGAACAGCGTCTGTTTCCTGCCCGTGCGCATGGGCGTGCATCCGGTGGGAAGCCTGGGAATTTCGGGCTCGGTGCTGCCGCGGCAAACGCTGGAAGCGATCGCGACATTGATCGCCGTGGCGATGGAACACGCCCGCGCCGTGGAGCAGGTGGGCCAAACGGAAGCGGCGCGCGAGGCGGAAAAGCTGCGGACGGCGCTGCTCGATGCGGTGACGCACGCGCTGCGCACGCCGCTGACTTCGATCAAAGCGTCGGTGACGAACTTGATCTCGAATCCGAAACTCGCGCCGGCGCAGCAGCAGGAGTTGCTGACGATCATCAACGAGGAAAGCGATCGGCTGAACCGGTTGGTGGGCGAGGCGGCGGAGATGGCTCGGCTGGACGCAGGCGAGGTCGAGCTGCACGTGGAGCCGCTGCCGATCGAGAATGTGATCACGGCGTCGCTGGACCGCTGCCATGGATCGCTGGGTGGCCGCGAGGTGCGCGTGCAAATCGCGGAGGGGCTGCCCCGCGCGCGCATGGATGTGGCGCGTGCGCAGGAGGTGCTGGTGCACCTGATCGAAAACGCGAACCAGTATTCGCCGCCGGATCAGCCGATCACGATTACGGCCGAGGCCAGCGGCGATTGCGTGGTGACCAGCGTGGCGGATCGCGGCTCGGGAATCGACGATCAGGAGCGGCCGCTGATATTCGAGAAATTCTACCGGGGCAAAGATCAGCGGTACAGCGTGGAAGGGACGGGCATGGGGCTGCCGATCGCCAAGGCGATCGTAGAGGCGCATGGAGGCACGATCAGCGTGACCAGCCAGCTCGGGCACGGATCGGTGTTTTCGTTTACGCTGCCGGCTGACCGCAGCCGTGTTTCTCCGGTGCCCGTGCAGCTATGAGCAGCGGCAAAATCCTGATCGTAGACGACGAACCTCAAATCCGCCGGGTGCTGCGGACCACCTTGACGTCGCAGGGCTACACAGTGGCCGAAGCGCGCACCGGCGACGAGGCTCTGGAGCAGGTCCGCACCGATCGCCCCGATTTGATTTTGCTGGACGTGAACCTGCCGGGCATTTCCGGGCTCGATACCTGCCGCGAGATTCGCGCGTCGAGCGATATTCCCATCATCATGCTGACCGTGCGCGGGAGCGAGCGCGACAAGGTGCAGGCGCTGGACGCGGGCGCCGATGATTATGTGGTGAAACCGTTCGGGTCCGAGGAGCTGATGGCGCGGATCCGGGCGGGGCTGCGGCGGGCGGCGCCGGCGGACTCGATGCCGCCGTTTGTGTCGAGCGAGCTGAAAATCGATTTCGAGAAGCGCTCCGTGACGCTGAAGGGCCAGCCGGTGCGGCTAACTCCGAAGGAATTCGAGCTGCTGCGGCACCTGGTGGCGAATCAGGGGAAGGCGCAGGGGCACCGTCGGCTGTTGCAGGCCGTGTGGGGGCCGGATTACGGCGAAGAGACGGAATATTTGCGCGTATTCATCAATCAGCTGCGCAAGAAGATCGAGCCCGACCCGAAGAATCCGCGATTCATTCACACCGAGCCGTGGGTGGGGTACCGGTTCGAGCCGCCCGCGGAGAAGGCGCGGTCCGGGCGCGCGGAGAAATAACAGCGCACGCCCTTACCGACATCGGTCGTTGATGGAAGTTGTGCGTGGCGTTTCTCTACAACCTCAGGCCCCAAGACGCAGGGCTCCAACCGCCAGCCAGGAAAAATTGACCATGGCTTCCGCCAATTACGAAGCCACGGTTTACGCTGGAGACCAAGAAAGCGGCGCCAATCGGAGATTGGCGATCCTGGGTTAGTGCATCGGGTGCGCCGCGTCGAGATCTAGATTCAGGTCGAGGACGTTGACGCGGGGCTCGCCCAGGAAGCCCCACTGGCGGCCGAGCGTGTGGCGCGCGACGGCGGCGCGCACGTCCCGCTCGCTCATGTTGCGCTCCTTGGCCACGCGCGGAACCTGGAACTCCGCGGCGGCGGGAGTGATATCGGGATCGAGTCCGGAGCCGGAGGCGGTGACGAGATCAACGGGAACGGGCGCATTGGGATTCGTCGGCTGGAGCTGCTGGACGCTGGCGTTGACGCGGTCGACCAGCATTTTATTCGTTGGCGCGTAGTTCGAGCCACCGGATGCGGTGGGGTCGTAACCGGCGCTGCCCGCGGCGGATGGACGCGAGTAGAAATAGCCGGGCGCGGTGAACGGTTGGCCAAGCAGGTGCGAGCCTACGAGCTTGTCGCCTTGCTTGATCAGTTCGCCGTTCGCTTGCTTGGGGAATATAACTTGTGCCAGTCCGGTGACCACTAGCGGATAGATCACACCGAGCAGCACGGTTGTCACCAGCGTGAACCAGATCGAGATCAGCAGATTCTTTTTCATGTATGCCTCGTCGTAAAACCCAGCGTTGAAGCCCATCGCACGCTGCCACATTTATTTGTGGCGATTAAGCTTACGCTTCCACTTGAAAACCTTTCCTGCTTCGCACAACTCGTCGTCTCGACATTCTCGTCCGTTAGGCCAATCCGATGTGCGTGATGATCAGGTCGATCGCCTTGATGCCGATGAATGGCGCAATGATGCCGCCGAGGCCGTAGACGAGCAAATTCCAGCGCAGTAGGGCCGATGCCCCAAGCGGACGATAACGCACGCCGCGCAGCGCGAGCGGCACGAGCGCGATGATGATCAGCGCGTTGAAGATCACCGCGGACAAAATCGCGGACTCCGGCGTTTTCAATCCCATGATGTTCAGGATATTGAGCTGCGGAAACGCGCCCGCGAACATGGCGGGAATGATGGCGAAATACTTCGCCACATCATTGGCCACAGAGAAAGTGGTAAGCGCGCCGCGGGTGATCAGGAGCTGCTTGCCGATTTCTACGACTTCGATCAACTTGGTCGGGTTGGAATCGAGATCGACCATGTTGCCGGCTTCTTTCGCGGCTTGCGTTCCGGCGTTCATGGCGAGTCCGACGTCGGCTTGCGCGAGGGCGGGGGCGTCGTTGGTCCCGTCGCCGGTCATGGCGACAAGCTTTCCCTTGGCCTGTTCCCTGCGGATGAGCGCGAGCTTGTCTTCCGGCTTGGCCTGCGCCAGGAAATCGTCGAGGCCGGCTTCGCGCGCGATGGCCGCGGCGGTGAGCGGATTGTCTCCGGTGATCATCACAGTGCGAATGCCCATGGCGCGCAACTGATCGAACCGCTCGCGCATGCCGCCCTTGATGACGTCCTTCAGGTAAATCGTGCCGAGAATGTGATGGTCTTCCGCCACGAGCAGCGGCGTGCCGCCGGCATTGGAAATCGCCTTGACGGCATCCTCGACTTCGGGCGAGACACGATTGCCGTTCACGGCGCACCACTGCACGATCGCGTCGAATGCGCCCTTGCGGATTTCACGGCCGTCGAGGTCGACGCCGGACATGCGCGTGACGGCGGTGAACGGAATGAAGTTGGCGGCGTAGGCGGAAAGCTCGCGGCCGCGCAGATTGTATTTTTCCTTGGCGAGCACGACGATCGAGCGGCCTTCGGGAGTTTCATCCGAAAGTGAAGAAAGCTGCGCGGCGTCCGCGAGGTCAGCCTCCTTCACTCCCGGGGCGGGGATAAATTCAGTTGCGCGGCGATTGCCGAGGGTGATGGTGCCGGTTTTATCGAGGAGAAGAGTGTCCACGTCTCCGGCAGCTTCGACGGCGCGTCCGGACATGGCGAGCACATTGCGCTGCACGACGCGATCCATACCCGCGATGCCGATGGCGGAAAGCAAGCCGCCGATGGTGGTCGGGATCAGGCAGACGAGCAACGAGATCAGGACGAAAATGGACTGCGGCGCGCCGGAATAAATGGCCATCGGTTGCAGAGTGACGACGGCCAGCAGGAAGATGATCGTGAGGCCGGCGAGCAGGATGTTGAGCGCAATTTCATTGGGGGTTTTCTGGCGCTCGGCGCCTTCCACGAGCTTGATCATGCGATCGAGGAAGGTTTCTCCAGGATTCGACGTGATCTTCACGATGATCTCATCAGACAGCACGCGCGTGCCGCCGGTGACGGCGGAGCGGTCGCCGCCCGACTCGCGAATCACGGGCGCGGATTCGCCGGTAATGGCGGACTCGTCGACGGAAGCTACGCCTTCGACGACCTCGCCGTCTCCGGTAATGAACTCGCCGGCGGTGACTTTCACGCGGTCGCCGGCGCGCAGTTTTGAGCCGGTGATTTCCTCGATGGAGCCGTCGGTGTGGAGCCGGCGGGCAATCGTTTCGGAGCGAGCCTTGCGCAGCGTATCGGCTTGGGCTTTGCCGCGACCCTCGGCCATGGCTTCGGCGAAATTCGCGAACAGCACGGTGAACCACAGCCACAGGGTGATTTGCAGTTCGAATCCGAATCCGGACTGATGAAGCATGTGGTCGCGGATCAGGTCGAAAGTGGTCACAACCGATCCGATTTCGACGACGAACATCACCGGGTTCTTCATCAGCGTGCGCGGATTCAGCTTCAGGAACGAATCCTTGACGGCCCCAACGATGATGCCGCCGGTCCAAAGCGATTTTCGAGTTTCGCGTGTGCTCATGGCAGCCTCAGTAAACCTTTCCGGCGTGCATCAGCAAGTGCTCGAGAATCGGGCCGAGGCTGAGAGCCGGGAAAAATGTAAGTGCGCTGACGATCAGGATTACGGACACCAGCAGGAACGAGAACAGGGGCGTGGTAACCGGGAAAGTGCCGCTCGATTCGGGAACGATTTTCTTGCGTGCCAGGTTTCCGGCCATGGCGAGCACT
>DATNKM010000091.1:0-5089 GCA_035603395.1 Candidatus Acidiferrales bacterium | reverse complement strand
AATTGAGAATCCCACGCCGGTCGACGAACGCCGCGTCCGCACCGAAGGCCTGTGGACGAAATGCAATTCCTGCCGCGCGATCATCTGGAAAAAAGACATCGAATCGAACTGGGAAGTTTGCCCCAAGTGCGAGCATCATTTTCGCTTGGGCGCCCGCCGCAGGATCGATCTGCTGCTCGATGAGGAACCCTGGACCGAATTCGACGCGGACCTGACCTCCACCGACCCGCTGCGTTTCACCGACCTGAAGCCCTACGCCCAGCGCCTCCAGGAAGCCGAACAGAAGCTCGGCATGAAGGACGCCATCATCACCGCCGAAGGAAAGCTCGGCGGCCGCACGGTCACCTGTTGCTCGATGGAATTTGGATTCATCGGCGGCTCGATGGGCGCGGTGGTCGGCGAAAAAGTGGCGCGCGCGATCGAACGCTCGCTCGCCCAGCGCCAGCCCCTGATCATCGTTTCCTGCTCGGCCGGCGCGCGCATGATGGAAGGCGCCGTCAGCCTGATGCAGCTCGCAAAGGTTTCCGCCGCGCTAGCCAGACTCGACGAAGCCCGCGTCCCATTCATCTCCGTGCTCACCGATCCCACCACCGGCGGCGTCACGGCCAGCTACGCGATGCTCGGCGATCTAAATATCGCAGAGCCGGGCGCGATGATCGGCTTTGCCGGCCCGCGTGTGATCGAGCAGACCATTCGCCAGAAGCTGCCGGAAGGATTTCAGCGCGCCGAATTCCTGCTCGAGCACGGCTTCCTTGACGCCATCGTTGCGCGCAAGGAATTGAAGCCCTACATCGCGCAGGCCCTCGGCTTTTTCCTCGATTCATGAACTACAGAGAATCCGTCCACGCGCTGATGGCGCTGGGGCGCGAGCTGGCCTCGCCCCAGCAGGCTCGCGTGCAGAAATTCGGCCTCTCCAATATTGCCGCCCTTGCCGAGGCTCTCGGAAATCCCCATCTCACAATTCCGTGCGTGCACGTCGCCGGGACCAACGGCAAGGGCTCGACCGCGGCGATGCTCGAATCGATCCTCCGCACCGCCGGCCGGCGCACCGGGCTCTATACGTCACCGCACCTTGAGCGCATCAACGAGCGCGTTCGCATCGATGGCCAGGACATCTCGGATGAAAAGTTCGCTGCGGCCTGGACGCGGGTTCATTCCACGATCGAAGGCCTGCTCGCCGACGGCAAACTCGAGGCCCATCCGACCTATTTCGAGTGCGTCACCGCGCTCGCCTTCGTGGCCTTCGCTGAAGCGCGTGTGCAGTTCGCAATCTACGAAGTGGGCCTCGGCGGCCGGCTCGATTCGACCAACATCGTCCAGCCCGAGGTCGCCGTTATCACCTCGATCGATTTCGATCACGAAAATTTCCTCGGCCATTCCATTACGGAAATCGCCGGCGAAAAAGCGGGAATCATCAAGCCCGGCGTGCCGGTCGTAACGTCGGCGGAAAGGCCCGAGGCACGAACGGTGATCGCACAGCGTGCGAGCCAGATGAACGCGCCCCTCGTCGAGATCGATGCGGCGTGGAAGGTCGAAATCAAAGGGGCGTCAAATGGCTGCTACCGCGCAATCGCCTCTTCCACTGGTTCGTCCACAAAACTCGCCATCGAGCCGCCTCTCGCCGGCCGCTTTCAGGTCCGCAACGCACTCGCCGCCGCCACGGCCGCCGAGCTCGTGAACGAGCGGAGTTTCGCGATCTCGACGGAAGTAATCGAGCGCGGCATTCGCGCCGCTCGCTGGCCCGGACGCCTCGAGCGGCTCGCCGAGCGTCCTAGCGTCTATCTTGACGGCACGCACAATCCCTCCGGCGCGAAAGAGCTGCTGCAATTCTGGAAGGACAATTTCGCGGGCCGCCGCATATTTCTGGTCTATGGCGCCGTGCGCGATAAAGCTGTGGACGAAATCGCAGGCGTGCTCTTCCCTGCCGCCGATTCGGTGATTCTCACCGAGCCGCTGCAGCCCCGCGCCATTTCCGCGCCGCTTCTGGCGGAGATGACTGCGCACCTGGCCCGCAAGTCATCGGTCGTTCGCAACCCCACCGAGGCGCTCGAACGCGCCATCGCAATGGCCGGGCCAGAAGACGCAGTATTTGCCACGGGTTCGCTCTACCTGGTAGGCGATCTGCGCGCATATTGGCACACGCGCCGCACCTCCGGGCCCCCCGCAACCGCCCATTCCTCCACGGATCGCTCGATCTAAACGTCTTACAGCTCTTCCGCGAAACGTACGCAGCCCATCCGAAAATTCGGAGACTCCATGCGGAAAGGTCTGCTATCCCTTCTGGCCAAATTGGCTGTTGGTAAAGCATCCGCAGGTACCTAGAATCACCGAGGTGCCGCATCAAATTCCGGAGCGCGCAAATTCTGAATGGACATTCGACCGCTTTCCTACGTTTATTTGTTTATGCAGCGAAGCGAAAACACGGATCGCACGTCTAAACTCGACATTGGGGTGGTGGCTCGCATGACACGCGATGATCGCCGAAAAATGCTTGAGTCCTTCGGACGCGCCCCCGCTTTGCTTTCCGCCAGTTTGCGCCAGCTCCCCAAAAAAATGTGGCTCTATAAACCTGCACCCGAACGCTGGAGCATCCACGAAGTTATTCTTCACCTGGCCGATAGCGAAGCAAGCTCCTACGTGCGTTGCAGGCACTTGATCGCGGAGCCGGGCCTCGAAGTGGCCGAATTCGATCCCGCTCGCTGGGCCGGAAACTTGGGCTATTTTCACCAGAGCACGCGCGAAGCCCTGGAAATCATCCGCCGCCTGCGCAAGATGACCTATCAGCTTCTTGTCTCTGTCCCGGAACCGATCTGGTCGCATACGGTCGAGTACCCCAAAGAAGGCCGCATCAGCCTGGAACTGTGGATCGAGCGGCAGGAGCGCCACATCCCGCACCACATGGATCAGATGCGCCAGAACTACATCGAATGGATCGGCACACATCCGCCGCGCAAACCCGCCACCCGGCCCAACGGTTCAGGCACTCCGATCTCGCTATCGGCTGGCTACTGCTAATCTCCGCTCTTGGTCCCTCAGCGGGGCTCTGCAGGGGTACAGCATCCTGCGTCCAGCCCCAGATTGCTTGGCCACGCCACACTCATTCGCCGCGGCGCCGGTTGCCGTCGCAGGCGGGCGATGATAGGATTGCCGTTCCATGGTCGCCCCTCCCAGCCACGTCCCGCGCATCGGTGTCCCATATCGCACGAAGAATGAGCAGGTTACGACCAAGACAGACAAGATTGAAAAGTATCTAACCGCCATCCGCCAGGCGGGCGCCGAGCCCGTGCCCGTATCGCTTGAGCTATCGGCCTCCGAGCTCGGTCAGCTCGCCGAATCGCTCGACGGATTCGTTCTTTCCGGCAGCCCCGCAGACGTCGATCCCGCGCATTTTGGCGCCCCCAGGCAGCCGGAATGCGCCGCGGCCGACCTCGACCGCGAGCGCACCGATTTCGCGCTCCTGAAGCACGCCTTCGCCGAACACAAGCCCGTTCTGGCGATCTGCTACGGGATCCAGAGCCTCAACGTCCACCTGGGCGGTACGCTTCTGCAGGACATCCCCAAGGTTCTCGGAACTGAAATCGATCACGATTGGGACGATGAGCAGGCAGCCCCGGACACTCTCCATGATGCCCAGTTCGAAACCGGCTCGCAACTGGCCGAGCTGAACGGTTCGACCCGGGCGGTGATCAACAGCTCTCATCACCAGTCCATCCAGGAACCTGGCCGCGGCCTGCGGGTCACGGCTCGTGCCGCTGACGGCGTGATCGAAGCGGTCGAATGGACGGGCGACTCGAACTGGGTGGTGGGCGTGCAGTGGCATCCGGAGCGATTGGCAGACAAGGACGCTCTGTCGCAATCGCTTTTCCGGGGCCTTGTTGCCGCCGCAGCTGCGCGAAAGGCTGTCGCCCGCACCTAGTCGCGCGTTCCCGAGCGCTGGCAGCACCGCGGCTCGCAAAGATTTCTCGGTTCTCGGCGCTCAACTCGCATCTCCTCATGTTCTTCTTGGGGGACACATGATCTCGCTGGCAGGCAAGGCGGCACTGGTGACGGGCGGATCGCGCGGAATCGGCGCCGCCACGGTCAAGATGTTCGCGCAGGCCGGCGCGGACGTCGTCTTCAGCTACCATCGCAATCGTGAGGCCGCCACGCACGTCGAGCAGGAAGCTCGAAAGCATGGTACGCGCATCGAATCCTGTAAGGCCGACCTCGGCAAGATGCCGGACGCGAAAAAGCTGGTCGATTTCGCGCAGCAGCGCCTGGGGCGGCTGGACATCCTGGTCGCCAATGCGGGCATCTGGAACGAGATAGACCGAACGATCGAGCAATTGACCGAGCGCGAGTGGGACGAGATGATTCGCGTCAATCTGAAAAGCATGTATGCGACCGTGCATCACGCCGTGCCGTATATGATCTCGCAAGGCGGCGGCCGCATCGTCGCCGTCAGCTCGGTAGCGGGGCAGCGCGGCACGGCCTTGCATTCGCACTATTCCGCCACGAAAGGCGCCATGATCAGCTTTGCCAAGGCATTGGCCCAGGAGCTGGCCGGCCACAACATTCTGGTGAACTGCGTCGCGCCCGGTTTCGTCAACACGGACATCTGGAAATCGGCTCTGGCCAAAAAAGGCGCTGACTTCAAGAAATGGCTGGCGGCATATCCGCTGAAACGCGTGGCCACGCCGGAGGAAGTCGCCGGCCCAATTCTCTTCGCCGCTTCCGATCTCGCGACCTACATCACCGGCGAAGTGATCAACGTAAACGGAGGCTCTTTCCAGTGCGGATGAGGCGCGGCGCAATACTTTCGGTAATGATTCTGGCAGGGCTGTATCCGGTCGGCGCGGCGACGATGGCCTCGGCTCAGGACGATCAGTACATGATGCCGGAGCAGAGCGAGGCAAAAGCGCGCGAGTTGATCAGCCAGGCCGTGGAAGCACTCGGCGGCAGCGCCTACTTGAACGTCAAGGACGTCACCTGCACGGGCCGCATCAGCACCTTCGATCATTCCGGCGAAACGACCGGATTCGGCAAATTCATCGACTACGCCCAGCCGCCCGACAAAGAGCGCCAGGAGAACCTTCCGAAGCACAATATT
>DATNKM010000084.1:0-2309 GCA_035603395.1 Candidatus Acidiferrales bacterium | reverse complement strand
TGCCAGCACCAGTTGGTGGAAGTCGAGGCCTTCTTTCCAGGCCCGCATGGCGTGCGATTGCACCAGGCGATACGCGTCCTCGCGGGAGACGCCGTGCTCGACCAGGTCGAGCAGCAACTGTCCGCTGAAGATGAGACCGCGCGTGCTCTCAAGATTGGCGCGCATGCGCTCGGGATAGACCAACATGGTGTCGATCAGGTTGCTGGTCTTATTCAGCAGGTAGTCGGCCAGCGTGGTCGAGTCCGGCAGGATGACGCGCTCCGCCGACGAGTGCGAGATGTCGCGCTCATGCCACAGCGCGACGTTCTCGAGACCTGCCTGCGCGTTGCTGCGGACGACCCGCGCGAGGCCGCTGATCTGCTCGCAGGTCACGGGGTTGCGCTTGTGCGGCATGGCCGACGATCCCTTTTGTTTCTCGCTGAAATATTCCTCAGCCTCGCGCACTTCGGTGCGCTGCAGGTGGCGAATCTCGGTAGCAATCTTGTCTAAGGTCGACGCGATCACGGCGAGCGTGCCTAGATAGTGCGCGTGCCGATCGCGCTGAATGACTTGCGACGAAATCGAGGCGGCCTTCAGTCCCAGGCGCGCGCAGATCGTCTGTTCCAGTTCCGGCGTGAGATGCGCGAAGATTCCCACCGCACCTGAGAATTTGCCGACGCGCATGTCTTCCGCGGCGTCCCTGAAACGGGCGATGTTGCGCTGCGTTTCGGAATACCAGTTGGCGAGTTTGAATCCGAATGTGATCGGCTCGGCGTGAATGCCATGGGTGCGGCCGACCATGGGAGTGTCCTTGAACTCCCAGGCGCGGCGCTCGAGGACTTCGGCGAGGCGCTGCAAGTCTTGGGCGATGACTTGCGACGCCTGGCGGATGAGCAAAGCCTGCGCGGTGTCGACGACATCGTTGGAGGTGAGGCCGTAGTGGAACCAGCGGGCGGGCGGGCCGACGATTTCGGCGACGGCGGTGGTGAAGGCGATGACATCGTGGCGGACTTCGGCTTCGATTTCGTGGATGCGTTCGACGCGGAAGTCGGCGCGTTCGCGGATGGCGCGGGCAGCGTCCTTGGGGACGAGGCCGGCTTCGGCGAGGGTCTCGGTGGCGGCGACTTCGACCGCCAGCCAGGTGCGGAAGCGGTTTTCGTCGCTCCAGATGCGGGCCATCTCGGGGCGGGTATAGCGCGGAATCACCAGGTCTCCTGTGCGGCGGCGAAATTGTGGACCAAATTCCGGACTACGGATTCTAAATGGGGCGGCGGGAAAGAGGCTAGCGGCGGGGTGAGGAGGTGAAAGTCGTGAAAGTCGTGCTCTGAGGCTGCCGGCTTCGGCCCGGGGTGTCGAGCTTCGCACGACGAACAGGCGGCCGCGGCGGCCCCGTATTGGCGATTGCGCATTTGCATATGTATCGTTGCACGATATAATGGAGCCGTAGTATCGGCACACGATATACTCTGGGCATGAAGAAGCTCACCCTGTCTGATTATCAGGCTCTGGCCGAGTTCCGCTACCAGATTCGGAAGTTCTTGCGCTTCCGTGAGCACGCCGTACGGGCGGCTGGAATGGAGATGGCGCAGTACCAACTCATGCTGGCCATCAAGGGGATTCCGGAGGGAGTGCGGCCGCGGATTCGGGAAGTGGCCAACCGGCTGCAGATTCAGCATCACAGCGCGGTGGAGTTAATTAACCGGCTGGAGAGCGGTGGCTATGTGCGGCGCGAGCGGGCGCAGGACGACCGGCGCGAAGTGTTGCTGGCGCTGACGCCCAAGGGGGAGCGGGTACTGGAGGAACTGGCGCTGCATCATCATGACGAGTTGAGGAGCGCGGCTCCGGATTTGGTGGCGGCGCTGCGGGGGCTGATGCCGCCGGAGAAGGTTCGAAAGACCTCTGCTGCGCACGAGAGTTGAACGGATCGTGAGCCGCGACTTTTGCGTCACAACCCTGCGCTGTTCCGTGCAGAGTTGTCTCGAGTTTTCTTTTCGCTCCGCTGGGGCTTGTCAATTTTTCCACTCGCTGCGGCTGCCGCTGTGGGGCTGCATTGGTTCGCCGCTGCGCGACTGGAGTTTACCGGCAAAGGGAAGACTACCGGAAAGAAAGACTAACCAAATGATGAGTTCGATCCACGCTGCGGGACAGGGGAGTCGGAACGGAATCAGTCCGGCGGTTTCTATTCCATCGTCGGCCGATGCACAGCCGGCGCAGTTTCGGATTGTGCTGGTTTCGTTTTTGGCGGCCGGGATTGGGCTCCTCGCGGGTTTGGTGGCTTACGCGCTTTACAAGCTGATCGGGCTGTTCACCAATCTTTTTTTCTTCCATCA
>DATNKM010000067.1:0-14838 GCA_035603395.1 Candidatus Acidiferrales bacterium | reverse complement strand
CACCGGTTTATTCGCCGAAGCCTCATACCCGGGAAGGTCGAGGGCGTAGTTGCCGCTGAAAGTGCCGCCCGCGAACGTCACTCCGGCGACAGGCTTCAAGATTCCTTCTCCGTGCGGCGGCGGCTTTACACCCTGCGTCGTCTTGGTGGTGTAATCCTGGAAGAATTTGATGTTGCCGGCCGAATCCCTTACCAGGCGGTAATCGGCGACGATGATCGCATTGGCGCCGAACGTCATGGTCAGCTCCATGGTGCCGCGACCGTCCGATCCCATGGTGTAGGAGCTGCCTGGCGGCGTTGTGCCGCCCTGGGCCACGATCGATCCGCCGATCGCAACACCCGAGACGCGATTGCTGTCGACGGTCCCGGTAGTGATCACACCGTCGCCATTTGACGTGAGCGTCCCGATCAGTTGCACGGGACCATCATTATCGAAGCCCGTGAAAAGGAATGCGTACTGCCCGCTGAAGAGCGTGTTGTTCTCTGTCCCGGCGACGATCTGAATTTGATAGACCTGTGACGCCGTGGCGGGAGCGGGGTTTCCATTGCTGGGATTCACTTCCGAATCCGCCACCTGAACGGTGAATGTCGAGGTTCCCACCAGTACCGGCGTTCCGGAAATCGTCGCCGTGCCGTTGGGATTGCCGGAAATCGTCAACCCGGAGGGGAGCTGGCCCTGCGTCACGGTCCAGATGTAGGGCGCGACTCCGCCTGACGCGTTCAGGGTGGTGCTGTAGCCAGGCGAGGATGCCGTCTGGCCCTGCGCCAGGATTTCGGTGGGCAGCCCGGTCGGCGAGATTTGCAGCGGCTGCACTCCCTGAATCGTGATGCTGAACGCTGCCGGAGAAGCCGGCGCCTTTTGCGGGGTCGGAAGAGCGGAATCCTCGACCTGCACGGCGAATGGGTAGTTGTGCGGATAGAAGTTTACGTTTCCGCCAGAATTGTCGATCGGAACACCGGTGATCTGGCCTGTGGTGGCGTTCAGCGACAGCCCGGGCGGTAGGGTTCCGGACGTGATTGTAAACGTCAGCGGCGCGACTCCACCGGTAGCGCTGATCAGGCCGTTATAGGTCCCGTCGACAGTGCCCGGCGGTAGCGGACCTGGCGTGAGGGACAGAGCCGGCGGGGCCGCAACGGTAATAACGAACCCCTGGCTGACCTCGGGGGCGCCTCCGCTGTCGAGTACTTGTATCGTAAAAGTGTACGTACCGGTGGTGGTGTTGCAGGGCGTGCCGATGATCTCACCCGTCGTGGATGTCGTCGAAGTCTGCAGCTTCAGGCAGGGCGGCAGTGAGCCCAGCAGCGTGTAGGTGTAGGGGGAAACGCCGCCGGTGAAACTAAAATTCGCGGTATAGGGCACCGCATTGTTCCCGTTCGACAGGGTGCAGGGTAGCACACCGGATGGATTGCATTCCGTGGTGGCGAAAACGGGCGGCAAAACAATCGATAACGTGATCGTCTTCGTCACAGATTGATCGGCAACCGACTTCGCCTCGATGATCACCGACAGCGCGGTCGTACTGGTAATGGACGGCGCCGTGTATGTGACCGAGAACGGCGTGTTGTTCGTGAGTGTCCCGCAGCTTGGCTGAGTGGCCCCCGCACTACCGCAACCGGATTGATTCGTCTGAAACAGCCAGGTGACGCCCTTCCCGGTGGTGTCGCCACCCACGGAAGCCATGATGTTCAGCGTGCTCGGCGTTGACGGGGCTGGCAGGCTCTCGTCCATCGTCGTCAGACCGTTGGCCGTAGCGAGAACGATCGAAATCTGGTTGTTGCCGCCACCACATGCCGATAAACCAATCAGGCCGGCGCATGCTGCAGCGAGCATCGCGGCGAATCGCCATCGCTTCATCGAGCCACCAGAAAAGCCATATTCGAATTTGCTCCCTCGCACGGTATCGCCTGCTGCTGGGGCGTGCGCCGCCGGAACCGCCTCGCTACCTCGGAGTTTCCCTCGATGGCAGCCCGCACGCGTGCTCTCAAGATGCTCCCGGCGCATTTAGCGAATTGAGTTGAATAACAAAACGGCCAGGGAGAGTCAATCGAGATCTCCATCGCCGGCCAAATCCGCCCCAACCCTCCGTCGATGCACCGCATCTTAAACAGAGTGGGTAAGTCCACACCCCCAGGCCGAAATGAACGGCCTCAGTCAGCAGTGGTGGATGCAGGTGGGGCGGGGCTCGTTGCCTGATGATCGCACCTCAGGAGCGTCGTGAACTCGGCCCTAGGCGCTTCGCGATGGCAAGGCCGAGCGCGCTGCAGAAATCGCTCGACCGGAAAGGCGTTCATTCCGCGGCGCGACTTTCAGTTTTCGACACTTTTTTGGTATAACAGGGTGCTCGCCAGCGTTTGGGCAGAGTATTTTTTCCTCTTTTTATCGTAGGGATCATACGGAGGAAGGCATTGATTGAAGTTGAGAATCTGACCAAGGCCTACGGCCCGGTCACAGCCGTGGACCACGTCTCGTTCAGCGTTCATAAAGGCGAAATTCTTGGTTTTCTCGGGCCGAACGGCGCCGGGAAAACCACCACCATGCGCATCCTCACCGGTTACATGCCGGCGACTTCCGGTACGGCGCGCGTGGCCGGCTTCGACGTGTTTACGGATTCGATGGAGGTGCGGCGTCACATCGGATACTTGCCCGAAGCGCCTCCCGTGTATCCTGACATGTCCGTCGCCACCTACCTGGATTTCGTCCTGCGGATCAAGAATATCCCGGCGGATAAGCGCCGCGCCCGCGTGGACGACGTGCTCGAAAAGACCAGCCTCGGTGACAAGCGCAACCAGCTGATCAAGCGCCTGTCGCGCGGCTACAAGCAGCGCGTGGGGCTGGCGCAAGCGTTGGTCCACGATCCGGATGTGATCATCCTCGACGAGCCCACGGTGGGGCTCGACCCCAAGCAGATCATCGAAGTCCGCCATCTGATCAAGAATCTCGCCGGCAACCACACGATTATTCTCTCGACGCACATCCTGCCGGAAGTGAGCATGACGTGCGATCGCGTGGTCATCATCAACAAAGGCAAAATCGCGGCGGTGGACACGCCGCTGAATTTGACCACACAGCTCAAGAGCGGCCAGAGGATTCAAATTGAAGCGAACGCGCCGGAAAAGGCGCTGCAGGAACTGCTAGCGCAAATTCCGGGTGCGGGCAAGGTGCAGCTGGACACGCCGCGGGCCGACGGTCACATCGCCGCGACCGTCGAGGCGGCGCCCGGCCAGGATCTGCGCAGTCTGGTCGCCGCGAAGATTGTCGAAAAGGGCTGGCAGCTTTACGAATTGCGCGGCGTCAGCATGAGCCTGGAAGATATTTTCCTGGAACTGACCACCGACGAAGTCGCGCAGCCACAGGCAACAAACTAATCGGAGGAATCGATGCGGGGTTTGTACGCCATCTATCGCAAGGAGCTCGGCCAATACTTCGTTTCACCGGTCGCCTACGTGGTTGTCGGTCTGTTCCTGCTCATCACCGGCCACTTTTTCATGGTGTACGTCAGCTACGCGAGCGGCGACCAGCCGGACGCTCCCAGCTGGGTCCTGCGCGCGGTTCTACAGCTTTTCGCCCTGATCTTCCTTTTTTTGCTTCCGATGGTGACCATGAGCGCGTACGCGGAAGAGAAAAAGCGCGGCACGCTCGAGTTGCTGATGACTTCGCCGATCACCGAGCTGCAAATCGTGCTCGGCAAATTCCTGGCGTCGATGACGCTGTTCGCGGCGATGCTGCTTCCCACCGCCGGCGCGATTGTTTACATGTGGATGCACAGCGACCCGGCGCCGCCGTTCCGCGTCGTGCTCGGCGGCTATCTGGGAGCGCTCCTGTTCGGCGGAGCGTTGCTGTCGCTCGGGACGTTTCTCTCATCACTCACCGAGAATCAGATCATCGCTGCGGTGCTTACATTCGCGGCGTTTCTGCTCCTGTGGGCGATTGATTTCGGCGTCCAGGCGGCCAGCGGCCCCACCGGCCAGGTGCTGCAATATCTCTCGGTCATCAACCATTACGACGATTTCACGCGCGGCATCATCGACACCGCCGGCGTGACCTATTACGTGAGTTTCATGATTCTTTTCCTTTTCTTGACCGTCCGCTCGGTGGATTCGATGCGCTGGCGGCGGGCGTAGCGCGATCCGGATGATCGCGGAGGACTGATTCGGATGAAATTTGATCGGAACGAAATGGCGCGATCGCTGGCTGCGGTCGGCATCGCTTGCGTGGTAGCGGGATTCCTGCGCTACTCAATTCAGAACGAGATGCTGCGGACCAGTGAAATCCTGCTGATCGGCGGCGGAGTGATCCTTCTCGCGTCGATCGTGCTTGGAATCAACCCGTTGTTGGCGTTTTTCTCGCGGCGCTCGTCGCAGATGGGTTCGAACACCATCCTTTTGTCGGTCGCGGTGCTGGCGATCCTGGCGTTTCTGAATTTCCTCAGTTTTCGCCATTCCAAGCGCTTCGATCTGACCACCGAGAAGCTCTACAGCCTGTCGGATCAGACGCACAAAGTCGTCGGCGGCTTGCAGCGTGATGTCACCGTCGTTCGCTTCGCGCGACCCAATGACATGACTCCCGACGCTCAGCACTTTGAAGATTTGATGATCGAGTACAAGCATCTGAGTCCGCATTTCAAGTTTCAGGACGTAAATCCCCAGGAGAAACCCGAAGTGGCGCAACAGTACGGCGCCAAGCGAATCAATGACGTGATCGTGGCGTCGGGCGATCAAAAAGTTCCGCTCGAAGGTGGAATCGAAGGCGGCATCTCCGAGGCGGACGTGACCAATGCGATCCTGAAAGTCACGCGCGATACCGTCAAGAAAGTCTGCTTCGTCACCGGCCACGGCGAAAAATCCATCGAGGACGGTGGCGTCGAAGGCTACGGCCAGATCGCTCAGAACCTGAAAAAAGAGACGTACTCGACCGATACAATCAACCTCATCAGTGGCAACGGCGTCCCGTCTGACTGCGATGTGGTCGTGATCGCCGGTCCCACCAAGCCGTTCTTCCCTCAGGAAGTCGCGATGGTCCAGAAGTTCTTGGATGACGGCGGCAAGGTCCTGGTCGAGGTCGATCCCGACAGCGATTCGAAGCTCGATCCGATTTTCCAGGAATGGAACATCAACGTCGGCAACAACGTCGTAATCGACGCCAGCGGCATGGGCCAGCTGCTCGGAGCCGGGCCTGAGATTCCCCTGGTTGCGCAGTATGGCGATAGCCCGATCACCAAGAGCTTGGCGCAGCAGTTCACCTATTTCCCCATCGCGCGCACGGTCTCGATCGCCGATAAATCGAAGGCCCAGCCTTCCGACGTCGAGCTGCTGATGACTTCGCCAAAAAGCTTCACCAAGCCGAAGCTCGAGCACAAGGTTCAATACGATCCGAAGACCGACCAGCTCGGCCCGCTCTCGCTCGGCGTAGCTGGCAGCGAACCAGAGGGCGATAAAAAGAGCGCCCGCCTGGTCGTAATCGGCGACTCCGACTTCGCGGAGAATCAAGTCCTCGGCGGCCCCGGCAGCGACGGCGATCTTTTCCTCAACACCATCAACTGGCTCGCTCAGGACGAAAACATGATCTCCATCCGCCCGAAGCCGGAAACCAGCCGCCACCTCACGCTCACGCTTGCCCAGGCTACCGGACTCGCATGGATCGAGCGTTTGTTCCTGCCCGGTCTCGTGATCATCTTCGGGATTTCCGTCTGGTGGAAACGGCGATAAGAACACGGGCGCGACGATGGTCAAAAAACCAACATTAATCGTTCTTTTGTGCGCGATCGTTCTCGGCGCAGCGGTCTATTATTTCGACTGGAAAAAAGGCAGCGAGAAAAAGCCAGACACCGCCGACGCATCGAAGCCTGCTTTCACCGGATTTCAGGCCTCCGATATCGCGTCGTTCACGATTTCGCACCCGGCCCAACCGTCCACTCCCGCGATCCAGTTTGAAAAGCGCGATGGCGTTTGGCGAATCGTGCAGCCGGTCTCGACGGAAGCCGATCAACCGACGGCCGGGGGAATCGTCGACCAGATCGCCGACGCCCGCGTCGCACAGACCGAACCCGGCTCCGAGGATCGCCGCAAGGCCTACGGCCTCGACCCGGCACAAATTTCCGTCGATTTCAAGCTGGCGAACGGCGCCACGCACACCATCCTTCTCGGCAACCAGGATTTCACGAACGAGTACGCCTACGCCCTTGTGGACGGAGGCCAAAGCGTTTCGCTGTTGCCGCAGCTGCTCGCGACCAGCGCGGGCAAATCGCTCGACGACATGCGCGATCGCGCCGTCCTGCACCTCGCGCCCGAAGACATCCATTCCATCGATCTGAAAAATTCCAGCGGCGACGTGACCATCTCGAAAGCAGACGATCAGTGGAAGATCGAGAAACCCGAGGCGGTGGGCGCCGGACACGACGCCGTGGATTCACTGCTCGAAGCCGTGAACAACGCGAAGATCGTCTCCATCGCCAGCGAAACGCCGGACAATCTGGCGAAGTATGGCCTGGCATCGCCGGGCATCACATTCTCAGCAGCGAATGCGAAGGGCCAAAAAGCCACGCTGATGGTCGGTAAGAAAGACGGCAATGCCTATTTCGCCCGCGACGATTCGCGGCCCACGATTTTCCGCATCGACGCGGACCTTGAGGGCAAGCTGGCGCAGAAGTTCGGCGATCTACGGGATAAGCAGATCCTCCACGCCGACACCAGCGAGCTAAAGCGTTTCCAGCTGCAGACCGCGCGCGGTTCGTTCACGCTCGTCCCCAAACCCAGCGATCCGGCCGAATGGATATTCGACTCTCCCGCCGATCAAAAAGGGAAGGTGGCAGCAAGTTGGAAAGTGCTCGATCCGCTGGGCACCATGCAAGCCGCCGAAGTAATCGATCATCCCTCGCCGGCCCAGCTCGCTCAGCTTTCAAATCCGGCCGTGCACCTAACTCTCACGGGCAAGGACGGCAAGGACTTGAATCTGCGCGTCTCGAACCTGACCGGCGATACGGCCTACGCCCAGGTGGACGGCAATCCCGCCCTCTTCAAGATTAAGAAGTCGGATTTTGACCAGTTGAATGTGACGGCAGGCGATCTTTCGGCCGGAAACGTGACGCTTCAGTAGGAGCCCTACGCCGCGCCGCCCGTTGGGACGTTTTCATTTTGCCAGGTAGCGAGCAGCAAAATCTTTCCCGACACTGGCGATACGTGGATGTAATAGACGGTCGAATCGCTCTCTATTTCATAGAAACCGCGGCGCTTGGGGTCCGCGGTCGTCGTCGCGCCGCCGGCCAACAGACAGCGCAGGTCCGCCACGGCTCGTGCCGGGTGATTCCCAACGTCTTCGATCTGGAGGGTGCCCCTCAGATTTGCAACCATTGCTCGCTCCTTCCCTACATCCCATATTACGCACGCCCGAGGCGAAAAGTTCCACCCGGTTTCACGCTTGTTTCCATTCGACGTAACCAGATCGGAAAATACTCACCGGGCGTGAGACTTCTCGTCGACTACGAGCATCGAACCAGCGCAGGAGATCGGGGCTAGCACTCGTATTTGTTAAATAATAGGATAGTTAACTCTTATCTTGCTACTTGCGCGAGCGAGATTAAATTTTTATAGTCCGGGGCATTGAGGGCCACTCCACCGTGAAAAAAAAGAGTCCCAAGCCAAAAGCGAATAAGGGTTCTAGCAGGTTTCAACGCGACCGCAGACGCAAGCATCGCCATTGGCAGGTCACCGTCTATTACCACGACGGCGAGAAGTTCGGCCGCGTCTATATTGATCGCGAACGGGCCGAGCGTTTTGCCGAGCGACAGAAGAAATCGCCCGTCGTTAAAGCCACGCGCATCATGGAAGTTGATTAGCCGAGCCGTTAGTCTCTCGCGAAAACATCGAATCACTCGCCGCCGCGGGCGAAATCCGTCGGCTCGCGCTGTGAAACGCGTCCCAGCGCCGCACTTGTCGCTCCGCGACCGGCGTGCTATAAATGCTTCCGGCAGTAAACAGTAAGCGGGATTCGTATAGTGGTAGTACGCCACCTTGCCAAGGTGGAGGCGAGAGTTCGATTCTCTTATCCCGCTCCATTTTTTCCACACGTATTTCGAATCTCTAATCAATGGCTGTAGCTCGATCGGTTTCCGCGTGCTAGAGTCTTCGCCGTCCAAGCCCATGCTGGCCTACCTCTGCGGTCCAATCGACTTTTCGCAGCAGAGCGGAACGCTCTGGCTCCGCAAGCTTTCACCTTTCCTGCGCGATCACCTGGGTCACCGCGTGTGTGACCCCATGGAGGACGCTCGCAAGGTTCTCACCGACGAGGAAATCACCCATTTCCGCGTCTGGCAGAGAACCGACCTCGATCGCTTCCGTCGCGTGGTCCGTAAACTGATTGCCTTCGATATCGAGCTGCTCGAAAACCGCGCAGACTACGTCGTCTACTACTGGGATTCGGAAACGGGCTCAAGCGGAGCCACGCCCGCCGCTCTCACCGCCGCGTATCGGAAAGGAATTCCTGTCTACCTGCTCACCTCCTTGCCCGTGGAAGAAATCGACGCCTGGATGCTCGGCTGTTCCGATCAGGTGTTTTCCTCGATCGAAGGCCTGAAAGAATTTCTCTCCGCTCGCTTCTCACGCGAGAAGCAAACCCAGCTCTGGAAAGATTGAACGGCTCGCGCGGCATGGAACCGATTCTCGTCGCCGTGGGCAGCTTGCGCAGGCCGAAGCTCGAAGCGGTGCGCGAAGCGCTCGCGGCCCTCTCGCAGCGGTTCGCGCCCCATGCATGCTATGAGGTCGTCGGCGTCGATGTTCCCAGCGGTGTGGGCCACACACCGCTTTCGCGTGACGAAATGATCACCGGCGCCCGCCAGCGCGCTGAAAATCTGCTGAACCTCGCCCGCCAGAAAAATGAAAGCTGGGAATATTTCGCCGGTCTCGAAGGTGGCCTCGACGTAATCCACGACCGCGGCACGCGCCGCGTCTTCCTCGAAAACTGGGCCTGCGTCCTGGATGCCTCGGGCAGGGAATCGTACGGACAGTCGGGCGCCATCGCGCTGCCCGAGCCGCTGGTGAAAAAAGTCGTCGACGAGGGCGTCGAGCTCTCGGTGGCGATCGACGAATTCGCGGGCGAAACGGGCATCCGCGACGCGCAAGGCGCCTGGGGCATTCTCACCGGCAACCTGATCACGCGGCAGGACGCCTTCCGAGTCTCCTTCATCAACGCTTTCGCGCCGTTCTGCCGCTAGCAGCTAGGCGCGCGCCAGTTTCTTCCGCTTTCGCGTCAGCAAAAATACAGTAACGGCGACTGTGGCGAGCAGCAACACGACCACGGTTATCACCATCACGTGCCCATCACTCGTCAGATATTTTAGGATTCCGCGTCCGTACCGGGCCGCCAGGAATCCCAGGATCGTATAGCGCGCGAATCGCCCGACCGCGATTGCCGTTGTGAATTTGTAGGGAGAATACTGCAGCGCTCCTGCCGTCAGCACGAACGGCAACAGCGGCATCGGCGGCGGCAGCAGTGCAGGCACGGCGATCGCACCGAATCCCCATCGCTCGAACGCGCCATAGACCTGCTGGAGCCGTCGCTGCGAGAATTTCTTCGCTAGCATGTCCTTTCCGCCCCGTCGCGCGATCCGATACGTCACGAATTCGCCGATCACCGATCCGATCGTCGCCATCACAGCGTAGTAGAACCACAGATCGGCGCGCCGCGCGGCCAGAACGATCGTCAGCACGTCCATGCTGCCCGGCAGAGGAATGATGGAAGCGTCCAGCAGCCCCAGCGGAATAAAACCCAGCGCGCCCAGGTGAAAAATCCAGTGTCGCGTCGCGTGCACTACGCCGCGATGCGCGGTCTGAAGCAGCAGCGGGTCGATCATGCTCGACCCGCCGGACGACGCCCGCCGCTACGCACGTAGCTCACTCAAGTATTTCGATGCGCCATACCGAACAGTCGGGTACGAGGACCTCGCCTGGTCCTGCCTTCGTCCTGAGCAGCTCCCCAATGAGCGCCCTCGGTGCGAGACGCTTGGCTTCCGCACTGCTTGCGGTGGCCCTCGTGCGCGCGCGCTCGACCCCGTTAAGGGGGCCTTTTCTCGCGCGTCCCACCCCGCCTCCAACTTGCTATTCACCCCGGACCCAAATCGCCGTAGAATGGCCGCAATCGGCATGGGCGTTCAGGTCACGATCGCTCTTTGGATGGCGCTCGCTTTAGGCGGGGACATTCCCGGTGTGACCACTCTGCGCCCGCTGCCCGCCAACGCAGGCACCAGCGCTCCGGCCACGCTGCCGGGTTCGGACGTAAAAACCCCCACGTCTCCGTCCGACGCCGAGCAAACACCGGCGCAGCAGCCGTCCGACCACACCGCTAAAGAATTGCAGCCGCAGTCGCGACTTCTGCTCGTCCGCTTTGTCGACGGCGAGTTCGCGCACGTCATTCAGCCCCTCCCCGGGGGCAAGAAGGGCTACAAAGTCCCGGCCGGAAAACCGCTCGACATGAAAAAATTGAGCGACGCGCTGCGGCTTTACGGCACCGCCGCAGGCCAGGGCGATACCGTGCAGATCACCGGCATCGATTTCCATTCCGACTCGATCGTCCTTCGCATCAACGGCGGCGGAAAAAAGCATTTCCGCCTGCGCGACCATCTCACCGTTGGAATGGGCAATGTGGGTACGGCGCCGCCTCCGGAGACGCAATCCTACGCGCAGCAGCAATTGCCGGGCGCCACGATTGTGCTCGATTACGCCCACGGCGTTCCGGACATGAGCCCGGATGATCTAAAGCGCGACCTTTCCGTGTTTCTCGATTTCTCGAAACAGCACTCGGCCACGGTCAACTGGATCGATACGCTCGCGCCTCAGTTCCAGGAGGCCATTAAGGACGAGCGCGCCATCGTCGGCATGGACTCCGAAATGGTCCTCGCCGCCCTGGGCCGCCCCGAACACAAAGTCCGCGAGCGCGATCAGGAAGGCAACGACACCGAGGACTGGATCTACGGCACGCCACCCTCGAAGACAACCTTCGTCACCTTCGAAGGCAACACCGTCATCCGCGTCAAAGAGTACGACTAACGCACTGCCAGCGGCGCGGGCTTTCAGTCCCACGAACCTGACCGTCGGGAATCAAGTGAGGCATGAGGCTTTCGGGTCTTCCGTTACTGGGGAACCTGATAGAAAGTGACACACCAGGGCAAAGTCGTTTTGAGCCTATCGCATTGAAAACAAACGAAGGGGACCGCCCGAAGTGACACACAAATTCCAAGTTTTGAGCGCCCAAACCAGCGTTTCGCATTTTGAAATCTGCCAGCCAGCCGTCGCCAAAGTCATTCCCAAACCGCGTTGACGAAACCCCAGCGCCGTCAGTACCATACAGGTTCTACTGGCTTTTCTCGCCGGCAGTCTGTTCTCGATAATTTTCAGGAGGCAGCATGGCTGTCAAAGTGGGTATCAACGGGTTTGGCCGCATCGGACGCAATATTTTCCGCGCCGCTCTCGGCGACCCGGCCATCGAGATTGTCGCCGTCAACGACATCACGGATTCGAAGACGCTCGCGCACCTGCTGAAATACGATTCGATCCTGGGCAATCTCTCGAATAAAGTCACCCACACGGACGACAGCATCTCCGTCGACGGCAAGAGCTTCAAAGTTTTCCGCGTCAAGGATCCCGCCGAGATCGATTGGTCTTCGGTCGGTGCCCAGATCGTGGTTGAATCCACCGGCCTCTTCACCAAAGGCGCCGACGCACGCAAACACATTCGCGGCCCGGTGAAAAAAGTGATCATTTCCGCGCCGGCCACCGATCCCGACGCGACCATCGTCCTCGGCGTGAACGACAAGACCTACGATCCCGCGAAACACAACGTCGTTTCGAACGCCTCGTGCACCACAAACTGCCTCGCGCCCGTCGCGAAGGTTCTCGAGGACACGTTCGGCATCGTCGTCGGTACGATGACCACGATTCATTCCTACACCAACGACCAGAAGTTGCTCGATCTGCCGCACAAAGATCTCCGGCGCGCGCGCGCCGCCGGCCTCTCGATGATTCCGACCACGACCGGCGCCGCCAAGGCTCTGAGCCTGGTGATTCCAGAGCTCAAGGGTAAGCTCGACGGCTACGCCATGCGCGTGCCCACGCCGAACGTCAGCGTCGTCGACCTCACGGTAGTCGTCGAGAAACCGGCGACGAAAGAAAGTGTCAACGCCGCTCTGAAAGTCGCAGCCGAAGGTCCGATGAAGGGCATCCTCGAATACACCACCGAGGAATTGGTCTCCATCGATTTCCGCGCCAATCCGAATTCGTCGATCGTCGATTCCGGATACACGATGGTCGTCGGCGGGAACTGCGTGAAGGTTCTCTCCTGGTACGACAACGAGTGGGGCTACTCCTGCCGCTGCCGCGACATGATCAAGTTGTTCGCAAAGACTCTCTAGAGACGATCGAACGCGCGCGAACATCCAACCGGAGCCATGAGCAAACTTTCGATTCGCGATCTCGATCTGAACGGCAAGCGCGTCTTCATCCGCGTCGATTTCAACGTACCGCTCGACGGCGCCCGGGTCACGGACGATACGCGCATCCGCGAGACGCTGCCGACGCTGAAGCTTGCTGCTGAAAAAGGCGCGCGCCTCGTCCTCGCGTCGCATCTGGGCCGGCCCAAGGGCAAGGTCGACCCGAAATACAGCCTCGCGCCGGTCGCCGCGAAGCTCAGAGAGCTGCTCGGCAAGCCGGTCGCGTTCGCAGCCGATTGCGTGGGTGTCGACGCGGAATCGAAAAGCAACGCGCTGAAGAACGGTGAAGTGTTGCTCCTTGAAAACGTTCGCTACCATGCCGCAGAAGAAAAGAACGATCCCGCGTTCTCCAAGCAGCTCGCCGCCCTTTGCGATCAGATTTTCGTCTGCGACGCGTTTGGCTCCGCGCACCGTGCGCATGCCTCCGTCGTAGGCATCACGAAGTTCGTCCAGAAAGCTGCCGCCGGTCTGCTCATGGAAAAAGAGCTCACCTATCTCGGCAAAGCCGTCTCGAATCCCGAGCGGCCGTTCGTTTCCATACTCGGCGGCGCGAAAGTCTCCGACAAAATCGAAGTCGTGCAAAACCTGATGAAGTTCGCCGATGCCATGCTGATCGGCGGCGCGATGGCTTACACGTTCCTGAAATCCCAGGGACTGCCCGTAGGGAAGTCCCTGGTCGAAAACGACAAGCTCGATCTCGCCCGCGGCCTGCTCGACGAAGCGAAGAAACGCAATTTCCGTTTGCTGCTGCCGGTGGACCACGTGCTCGCGGAATCCCCGGATGCGACCGCCGCCGTGAAAACCACCGACATCGCGGCCACGCCCGAAAACTTGATGGGCCTTGACGTGGGCCCCAAAACCATCGCCGAATTCAGCACGGAAATCGCGAAAGCAAAGACCATCGTCTGGAACGGGCCGCTCGGCATGTTTGAAAAGCCCGCCTTCGCGCAGGGCACGTTGGCGATGGCGCGCGCGGTCGCTGCAGCTACCGCGGCAGGGGCCACCTCCATCGTCGGCGGAGGCGATTCCGTCGCCGCCGTCGAGCGCTCCGGCGTCGCCAACCAGATTTCCCACATTTCTACCGGCGGCGGGGCGTCCCTTGAGTTTCTCGCCGGAGAAAAGCTCCCCGGAGTCGAAGCGCTCGGCGAGCGGTAATCCTTCATGCGACGCCCTGTCATCGCCGGCAACTGGAAAATGTACAAGACGCAGGCGGAAACGCGCCAGTTTTTCGCCGCGTTCAAGCCGCTCGTGGCTAAATCTAAACACTGCGACATCGTGATCGCGCCGCCGTACACGTCGCTGGCCGTGGCTGCGGAGGCCGCGAACGGCACCGAAATCGCCATTGCCGCGCAGAACGTTCATGGCCGGCCTGAAGGCGCGTTTACGGGTGAGATTTCGGCGGGGATGTTGATCGAAACCGGCTGCACGGCCGTAATCATCGGCCATTCCGAGCGCCGCCAGTATTTCAACGACACGGACGCCACGGTGCTCTCGAAAACGCAAGCAGCTCTCGAAGCAGGCCTGACGCCGATCGTCTGCGTCGGCGAAGTCCTGAGCGAGCGCGAGAGCAACCAGACCGAAGCGGTCCTCAAGCGTCAGTTCGGGGGCGGCCTCGCCGCGTTGACCCAAGCGGAATTCTCGCGTATTCTGCTGGCGTACGAACCGGTTTGGGCGATCGGCACGGGAAAGACAGCGACTCCGGAATTGGCCTCCCAGGCGCACCGATACTTGCGGGAGCTTGCCGAGGCGCAGTTTTCGTTCGAGTTGGCCTCCGCACTCAGGATTCTGTACGGCGGCAGCGTCAAGCCCGACAATATCAAGGGCTTGATGGCGCAGTCGGAAATCGACGGCGCGCTGGTCGGCGGAGCAAGCCTCGATCCACAATCGTTCGCATCGATCGTGAATTATTCAGCTTAGAATTTTGCGCGCGTCCATCGGGCCGCAGGTAGCCCGGCGCGAAGGAAGCAGGGGCGGAAATGCCGGCTTGGGGAAAATGGGTTGTGGCGATGGCGGTTGCGGTCGGCCTGATCTGGATCGGCTGGCACGTCTCGGCAGTGCTCGTCACCTTGCACATCCTCGTGTGCTTCGTGCTGATTGCCGTGATCATGCTCCAGAGCGGCAATGCCGCCGATCTCGCCGGCGCGTTCGGCGGAGCAGGCAGCCAGACGGCGTTCGGCCCGCGCGGCGCGGCCACGTTTCTTTCGCGCGCCACCACCTGGTGCGCCATCGTTTTCATGATGACTTCACTTACGCTTTCGTTTAAACGCGCCGCGCCATCGTCCGGCGTCAATTCGATTCTGAACGAGACGTCCACGCCCGGCGCCGCGCCGGCTCCGTCGAAGACGCCCGCGCCTCCGATTCAG
>DATNKM010000055.1:0-2305 GCA_035603395.1 Candidatus Acidiferrales bacterium | reverse complement strand
TAGCGCTCGTAGATCGCTCGCAGATACTCCCATCGCCCTTTGTTTCCCAACCTAACCTCCTCAAATCGCTCTCTGGTTGGGTTACATTTTAAATGGCGCGACGTTTCACTCTACGGTTACATTCTAGACGGCGCGATTCGTGATCTCGATCGCCGCGGCCTCTGGCTGTATAATCCCCGCGTTAAATTCAATGGCCGAGATCAAAACAAAAAAGACCGCAGTCGATCCTGCGGCGTACATCAACGCCATCAAGGACGAGCGGGTGCGCGCCGAATGCTGGATTGTGGCGAAGATGATGCAGAAGGCCACGAAGTCGAAGCCGAAGATGTGGGGGCCCAGCATCGTCGGCTTCGGAAGCTGCCGCTATAAATATCCGGACGGGCGCGAAATGGACTGGATGCTGATCGCGTTCTCGGCGCGCAAGGCTTACATTTCCGTTTACGCGCATCCCGATCATTCCGGCCGCAAGGAACTGTTGGCCAAGCTCGGCCAATGCGCCGCCGGAAAATCCTGCATCAACATCAAACGTCTGTCGGACATCGATCTTCCGACGCTCAACAAAATCGTGGTCGCGTCCGTCGCAAAGATGCGCGCGGACCATCCGGTGTAGCGCTACTCGAGGGTTCTAATCTTCTCCCCGGCTCCGCGATCGAGCGGACAATCTCCCTACAATTCCGTCGCGCGGTTCTATATCATCGCGTCTTGCACTGACCATGAATCGAAGCAGGCAGCACGCCCGGGGCTCGGCCACCGCAGCTTTCCTGCTGGCGCTGGTTTTGACGCTGCTGGTCGCCGCGACGGTCTTTGCGTTCGCGGCGCATATTTTCCCCGCACCGGCGCCGATTACGGACGCCGCGGTTTTGGTGGATCAGCAATACGCGCGGACGCTGTACGTGGCGGGGGCGGTGTTTGTGCTGGCGCAGCTCGGCCTCGCGTTCGCTGTGTTTCGGTTTCGCGACCGCGGCGCGCCCGCCCGGTTTTCCCGCGGCAGCGTGCCGCTGGAAATTGTGTGGACCTCGATCACCTTGATCGTGTTCGTAGGCCTGGCAGTGGCGGGACGCAAGGCCTGGGCGATGGACCGCTACACGCCTCCAGCGCCGGACGCGATTCAAATCGAAGTGACCGAGGCGCAATTCGTTTTCACGTTCCGCTATCCCGGCCCGGACGGAAAATTCGGCCGGCTCGATCCGAGCCTGGTCGATGCGCCGGCGGGAAACCCGCTCGGCCTCGATCCGAACGATCCGAACGGTAAAGATGACGTCGTGAGCGCCACGCTCACGGTGCCCGTCAACCGCCCGATCGAGCTGCTGGTGCGTTCGCAAGACGTGGTCCACAATTTCGACGTGCGCGAGCTGCGCCTCCAGCAAGACGCCGTCCCCGGCATGATGATCCCGATCCACTTCACGGCGACGAAGATGGGCTCGTACGCGATCGTATGCACGCAGCTGTGCGGATTGGGGCATAACAAGATGAATGCGGAGCTCCGCGTAGTTTCCGAAAGCGATTACCGCGCGGCGCTCGAGCCGACGAGCGGGGTCGCTCCGCCGGTGCCGTCGAAATGACGCGCAGCGCCGCGATTTCTCCCGGATCGATCCGCAGCCGCGTCTTCAGCACCGATCACAAAATCGTCGGCCTGCAATATTTTTTCCTCGCGCTGGCGGCGGTCACCATCGGCATCATCCTTTCGCTGCTGATGCGTTTTCACCTCGTGTGGCCTGCCGCGCATCTGCCGTTCATCACCGGCGGCATCATGACACCAGAACAATATCTCGCGCTCGTGACCATGCACGGCACGATCATGATTTTCTTCGTGCTGACCACGGCGCCGCAGAGCGGATTCGGCAACTATTTTCTGCCGATTCAGATCGGTGCGCCGGAGATGGCGTTTCCGCGGCTGAACATGCTGTCGTTCTGGTTCACGCTTGTCGCGTTCCTCTGCGTGCTCGCCGCGTTCGCGGTGCCCGGCGGCGCGCCCATCAGCGGATGGACAGCCTATCCGCCGCTCAGCGGCCTCGGCGAAATTACGGGCCCCGGCGAGGGCCTCGGCCAGACGCTGTGGATCGTGGGCATCCTGATTTTCTCCGCCGCGTCGGTGCTCGGCTCGCTGAATTTTATTTCTACTACGATCGACATGCGCGCGCCAGGCATGACTCTGATGCGCATGCCGCTGACAGTCTGGGCTTGGTTTGTTACCGCGATCCTCAGCCTGCTGGCGTTCAGCGTTCTGCTTGCCGGCGGAATTCTGCTGCTGCTCGATCGTTCGGCCGGCACGAGTT
Organism: Candidatus Acidiferrales bacterium; assembly: GCA_035603395.1. Classification (GTDB taxonomy): domain Bacteria; phylum Acidobacteriota; class Terriglobia; order Acidiferrales; family UBA7541; genus Palsa-295. Next base: position 29 of record DATNKM010000055.1, on the reverse strand, counting down.
TCTTCATCCCCGGGAATCTGGTGGTAAAC
>DATNKM010000050.1:0-32786 GCA_035603395.1 Candidatus Acidiferrales bacterium | reverse complement strand
GCTAGAGTGAGGTCCGATGGCTTCGATCGTCAATGAAGTGGGCGCGGTCTTTGTGACCCTCGCCAAAGGCTTCACCGTTACCCTCCGCACCATGTTCAAGAAGACGACCACGGAGGCCTATCCCGACGTTCCCGCCAGCGTTCAGCCGCGTTATCGCGGAATCCACGTCTTACAGCGGGACGAAAACGGCTTCGAAAAATGCGTAGGTTGCTTTCTCTGCGCGGCAGCCTGTCCCGCGAATTGTATTTATATCGAGGCCGCGGAAAATACCGACGCGCAGCGAATTTCCGCGGGAGAACGCTACGCCAGCGTCTATAACATCGACTATTCGCGCTGCATCTTCTGCGGCTACTGCGTCGAAGCGTGCCCCACCGATGCGATCACTCACGGTCACAGCATCGATCTAGCTCCGTACGATATCAACGCACTGATCTATCGGAAGGAACAGCTCCTGGAACCCTGGCCACCTAGTAATTCCGCAAACCTCAAGTAATTTTTGCGCGGTTTCTTGGGCTCACGCGCACGTCAAGCGGTCGGTACGGAATTGCCGCACGCTCCGGTCACCAGCACCAAATTTCGTCACGATTCGCCCGAACCCTTAGCCGCTCGCCAACACAATTACGAGCTGAAATTGAGTGCACGCAGATTTTTGAGATGCAGCGCTCGCACCGGGACCGACAGCGCCTGGCGGACGTATACGCCCGCAGATGTCGGGTGGGCTGGCGCGAATGCTTTCATCCGTGTCTGGCTGCTGTCGAGGAAGAGCTGTCCGCGTGCAACTCTCAAGGATCGCCGTGCGGAGTAGGCCTCAGCGATCTTTGTGGCTTCCCAGCAGAAGATTGCGAATGAGTGGAATTCCCAGCGTGAATGGAACGAATAGAAGATTTTTCATCAGTGTGGAGCGCTGTTCCAGGCGCTCACGCGCCGCGTCGGACTCATTTTTCTTCGCGGCAACCACCGCATTGATGTATTTCAGGAAATCGACGCCGCATTTGTCACACGTGCCTCCGTGTCGCTGCTCGTGGTGGCACGAGGGGCACTCGTAACGCAGAGTTGCATGGCAGCGCGGGCAAAACCGCGCGATGTCCCGAGCTTCGGCGCCGCACTTAGGGCAATTCATACCTTAATTTTAGTGGGTTCGACGAGGCGCCGCTGGAAACATCAAGCCCTATGCGTCTACAGCGTTAACCCCCGAGGGGCCGGGTTCGCTACGGGCGTCGCTTTATCTTCACCGGTGGGAATCCAGGCGAACCGGCAGCGACCAGGACGCGCCAGCTGGCCGACCGTGCGTCTCACGCGCGGCTTCGGGAAGCTTACTTGTTCGGTCGAAACCGATTGTTCGGAGCGAATCTTGTCGATTTCGCAGCGTTGCCGCCGCACGCGGTCCGCGCGTTCGGCGCCAGCAATTGCACCATGTGGCCGAGGCGCTCCTGGCTGAACGGTTTCGCCATGCAGACCACAGCGCCCAGCGAATGCGCGTTCGAGTAATCGCTCGGATACGCCGAGCTCGTCAGCAGCATCACGGGAATCGTCTTCAGCCGCGGCGTGCTCTTGACGTGCGCGCAAAGCTCATAGCCCGGCAAATCCTCGCCTTCGATTTCCGCGATGAGCAGCGCCGGCGTGAACATGCTCAGAACGTGATGCGCCTCGGGCGCGCTGCCGAGCGCAATTACATCGTAGCCTTCGGCCGTCAGATACGACTTTAGCGATTCGCGTATCGCCAAAGCTTTATCGACTACCAGGACAAGCGGCCGTTTTGAACCCAGCTCTGTCGGATACTCCGGCGTCACTGCCGGCGGCAGCGATTTGTCCTCGAGCTTGTGCCCGCACGAATCGACGATCTCGCCGGCGCCAGACTTGAACATTACGGCCACCGAGTAGCGGCCGTCCGGCATCTTCGTCACGCGCGCCACGCGGCCGATCTGCTCGGCCTGTGCGGCTACGGGCGACATGCTGTAAGGAAACGTCACGGCGACGACCATGGCAACTTCGAATGCGGCGCACTTGGTCGCAAACAGGACGCCACCGCGCGACACGTCGAGCGTGGCAGAGACTTCGTCCGGGCCGCAATCGGTTACGTCGATGGTGCGCACGCGCACCGGCGCGGAAATCAGCGCGCGACGCCGGCAGCGGCGTTCGCCGCGCGTGGTGCCTGGATCGGCCTCGCTACCAGCCTCGGGGATATTTGGCGGACGATTGCCTCCGGGATTCTGCTCGGAAAGTGGAAACTCAAACGTATCGTTCATTCTCGATTATCCTCTTCGTCTTCGCGTACGTGTTTGAACCGCAACTTTAGCGCAGGCGGCATGCAACCCACAGTAGAGTCAAAGGTTCATTCGCTCAGTACCGGGGTCGCACATTCCAGCGGTACCTTCGTACCGCTACCGCCTTAGTACTGCCTACGCGTCACCATGGTGTCGGCAACTGCTTTTCCGGCTGGATCCACGTCGCCTGAATCTCCACGATTTTGCCCTGCTCGATCGCGAAGAACTCCGCGACCACGGTGTCGCCGCGCTCGGGCGAAATTCCGGGCCGGGGCGGGCCGTCATGATGGAATCGGACAAGGGCCAGCGCCACGCCGTGTTCGACGTCCACCACGGGATAGCGCCGGTCGTAGATGCGCGTGCCTTTGAAAATCGCCTGGTCGAACTGAGCGCCCGCATCAATCGCCGGATGATTCGACGTGGCCACGTTGGTCGCCTGCATCCCGTTTTCCACGCGCAGCGTTTCCGGAATCAGCGGCGCCCGAATGTAATCGGGCGTTCCCTCGGTTTGAAACGCGCGGAAATAAGCGTCGGCTGCGGCCATCAGCTCGAGCCGGGAATTTTGCTCCGGCGCTGGAATCGACCGCGTGAAATGAGCGGACGGCTGCAGCAGCCGCTCGGGAGCCTGAAACACCGACTTGTCGCCCTTATGTACCAGGATGCTTTCGATCTCAGTCACTTTGTGATTTTCCACCTTGAGCCGCGTGGCGATGATCGTGGGCACGCCGTTGTCGGTGACGACTGCGTCCAGCCCAATGCCTCCCGTTTCCGGATCGTAGATTTCCAGCCGATAGCTTGGCGGCCCGGCCGAGCGCCAGACACCGTCGCCCAGCTTCATCACGGCGCCTGTCTCTGAGTATTTCGCGTCCGTAGCCAGCGGCAGCAGGGAAGGATCGTGCTGCGCGAGCGCCTGGAAATAGAGATCAGTGATTCCTTTGAGGCACTCGCGATCGCAATTGTATTTCGCGGCGTCGGATGCGTCCGTAGCCTGGGCGCGCGGCGCCGCAGCGCCGATGCAAAGCCACAGGCCAGCGCCCGTCCACACCATTGCTGCGTAAAATCTCGGAATCCTCATCGAAAGCTCCTTGTCCTAGCTCCCTTGCGACGGCGAATCTTATCCGCGGCGATGCCACTTTGCAATGCGCGTGTGCGGCTCTGCGATGTGCGACAATCGCCGCGATGCCTTTCGAGCTTCAACCGACGCTGCGCGGCGACCTGGTCACGTTGCGCCCCCTGCGCGCGGAGGATTGGGATGTGTTGTTTAGCGTCGCCTCCGACCCGCTGATCTGGGAGCAACATCCGCAGCGCGACCGCTACAAAGAGGAAGTTTTCCGCGAATATTTTCGCGGCGCTATGGAATCGGGCGGAGCGTTTCTCGTCCTCGACGCCATGACAGGCGAGGTGATCGGCTCGACGCGCTACTACGAATACCATGAGGCTGGCAACGAAATTGAGATCGGCTGGACGTTTCTGGCCCGCCCGCGCTGGGGCGGCGCTTACAACCGCGAGATGAAACAGCTCCTGGTGAAGCACGCTCTGCGATTTGTTGACGCAGTGGTGTTCCGCGTGGGGATGCAGAACATGCGCTCGCAGCGCGCCATGGAAAAAATCGGAGGCATCCGCTCTGGCACACGCCCAGACGTTCGTGGCGAACAAAACATTCTCTTCAAAATCACGCGCGCCAGTTTCGCGCAAGCCCCCGCTGCTTCGACGTAGCGCCGGCGTCCTGCTGACGTTTTTCTGCTGCGCTCGAAAGACCAGTACCAGCGACAGGAAGCCTGCGATTCGAGCGCCAACTTTTGGACCCGGGCCAGCATCCCATGTATGATTGGAGTTATAACGGGGGTGCTAAGATGTCCAGTCTCCGGCCCCGATTCGGCTCCTCATTTCTCCTTGTTGTTGCGATCGTGGCGCTTGCGCCCACCGTGCGCGCGCAATGCGCTACGGGCGGCGTAGGCTACAACGGGATGTTCGTCGCCATGACCCCGAACAACCCGTTTCATGCCCTGCTGACCATGACAAACTCAAAGATGCCGCGCACGTTTCAGGAGCACCCCGTCGAGATCAGCCGCGATCAGGACGGCCGTGTGCGCGTGGACCGGTTTGTTTCAGATGTTCAAGTCCAATCCGGCCAAGGCGCCGGAACCGAAATGGAAGAGCGCGCCGTCACCATCTACGACCCGCTCAAGTGCGAAGCCATTCAGTTGAATAACGTTAGCCATTCCGCGGCCATCGGTCACCTGTGGGCGGGCCCGCTGGCACATCCGCGCCCGGCGGCGGTGGCGACGTGCGGCTCCGAGTTCGAAGGCAAAGCCCGCGCGAAGGACGCGACCTCAGAGGATCTCGGCCATCAGACAATCGACGGCTTCGACGCCATCGGTATCCGCTCGACCATGCACCCGCATATTCCGGATGCAACTCCGGAAGCGGTCATCGACCGCGTAACGGAAACCTGGTGTTCGCCGGATCTCCAAGCCGACCTGCTGCAGGTGATGCACGGAGCGACCGGAGCGGAACCGATGACGGTTTCCTTGACGGCAATTCAAAGAACTGAGCCGGAGCCGTCGCTCTTCGAGATTCCTCCCGACTACACGGTCAGCGAGACGGTTGCGCCTCACCCCGCAACGTCGCTTTCGCCGTCACGCTAGGCAAATACCGCGTTACGCCGGTTCGGCCGGTCATTTACAGCTGAACCCTTGCCGGCAGCGCTCGCATCCCATCCGTGTGCCACAATCGCCGCTCGAGTTCAGTGGGCTCGATTGCGCCGGGAAGGGAACAGCGTGGTTACGGAGAAGAAATATCGCTTATCGGTGCTCGACGTTTCGCCTGTGGCGAGCGGCTCGACTAGCACCGAAGCTCTGCGCAACACGCTCAACCTCGCGCAGCTCGCCGACAAACTCGGGTTCACGCGCTACTGGCTGGCCGAGCACCACAACACGCCGCTGATTGCCAGCTCTGCGCCCGAAATCATGATCGGCCACGTGGCGGACGCAACCAAGAACATCCGCGTCGGCTCCGGGGGCATGATGCTGCCCAACCACACGCCGCTGAAGGTCGCCGAAACGTTTCGCGTGCTCGAGGCGCTGCATCCCGGCCGAGTCGATCTGGGCCTCGGCCGCGCGCCCGGTACCGATTCGCTTACCGCGCTGGCCCTGCGTCGCTCGCGCGAGCTGCTGGGTGCCGACGATTTTCCGGCCCGGCTGCAGGACCTGCTCACGTTCCTCGACCACGGCTTTCCGCCCGGCCACCCGCTCGAGCGCATCCGCGCCATGCCGGACGACGTGGCGATGCCGGAAGTTTGGCTGCTCGGTTCGAGCGATTTTTCCGCCGAGCTTTCCGCGCGCCTGGGGCTGCGATTCGCGTTCGCTCACCACATCCAGCCGCTCCCCGCAATCGCTGCGCTGCGTATGTATCGCGCGCATTTTCAGCCGTCGGAGAATCTGAAGGAGCCCGAGGCCCTGATTGGCGTCTCGGTGGTCTGCGCGGAAACTGACACGCGCGCCGAAGAAATTGCCCGGCCGCTCCAGCTCACGCTGCTGCGCTTCCGCTCTGGCAAAATGGGCCGCCTCCCGTCGATCGAAGAGGCCACGAATTACCCATATTCGTCCGATGAGCGGGAACTCATGGAAATGAATCGCGACCGCAACATCGTCGGCTCGCCCAAGACGGTACGCGCCCGCCTGACGCAGCTTGCTGAGGCCGCCGCCGTGGATGAAATAATGGTTACCACCATGACCCATGAACACGCCGATCGGCGCCGCTCCTACGAGCTTCTTGCCGACGCCTTCGGTCTTTGATAGCGTCACTTCCGGCAGGCGCATTTCCCCGGTCTCGGGCCCATTGTTTCAGCCTCACATTTGTGGTATAAATAGCTTGCGTTTGTTGCTCTTGTGTCGCTTTTGACGCGTTCCACAAGGCTGCCGGGCGACCACCCGACGGCCGTTTTTTTTGAACGGGCCAGGCCAGCGGGGGCGCAGATAGCCTTCTAGACGACTAACCGTCGCCTTATGAATTAATTAGGAGCAGTAAAGTGGCTACCGAACAAGGCACAGTAAAGTGGTTCAACGCAGCAAAAGGGTACGGTTTCATTCAACGCCAATCCGGTGAGGACGTCTTCGTGCACTTCTCGGCGATCCAGTCCGAGGGTTACAAGAGCCTCAACGAAGGACAGGCCGTCGAATTTGAAGTCAAGCAGGGTCCCAAGGGCTTGCAGGCCGAGCGCGTCACCGCCCTCTAAGATCCAACCCGACTTCAGGTACTCGTCGTAATCCTAGGAGGCAATGTGCAGACTCTCAGCGAGGGGCAGACCATTCGGCATGATCAGTACGGAATCGGGACGGTGACGGAATCAACCGTTGAACGCACCACCATCGATTTCGACAATCATGGCGTAAAAAAGTTTGTCACCTCAATCTGGACTGCGGAGCTGATCGGCGAGCCGCCGGCGGATCGGCCGGTGAAGCGTCGCGGCCGCCGTAAGTCCACGAAGAAAGCCTAACGTAGCAGCCTGACCACATCCATCTCGGTTACTCTCACGGCCCTCGGCGGAAAGCGCGCCGAGGGCCGTTTGATGTTCTGCCCAGCAGACTACGATCGCGGCTCGCGATCGGCTGTTACGATTTACGCACGGTCGGCGTGACCCGAGGCCATTTTAGGGATCCGCTCAGCGCCTCTCTGGTAAATCCTTCCGGGAGACAGCCACCCATAATGCCACGCCGGCGATCACCGACGCCAAGCTCGCCGCCTGCGCATTCGTCAAACCGAAGAACGAACGCGGATTGATGCGAATGAATTCGACCAGGAATCGGGCCACGCCGGTCAGAATCAGATACGCCGCGAAGACGCCGCCCGGCCGAAGCGCCCGGCCAGCCGAACCGTGCTCGCTGCGCGCTCGAATCTGGCGCGCCCCCATGCGCCACAAAATCGACGTGACCGCACACGCCACAATCAGCTCGTAAATCGGCGTAGGATGCACGCGCTCGGTCGTCGGCACCAGCCCGTTCGGAAAACTCATGCCCCACGGCAGGGAAGTCGGCACGCCATAATCGCCGTCGCCCGAAAGCAGGCAGCCGATCCGGCCGACCCCGTATCCGATAGCCGCGGCAGCCGAGCCGGCGTCGAAAACCGCGAGCAGTGAATATTTAAATCGCCGCGCGAGCCACACAAACGCAGCAAATCCCGCGATCAGCCCGCCAAACCATGCCAGGCCGTAGCGGCTGAAAAGCTGACCCAGGGGATCGGCCAGCAATTCGCGCGGCGTCTCAAGCACGTGATACAGCTTAGCGCCCACAATCCCACACAGCGCCGGCACCGCGACAAACATTTCCGCAGTGGTCGAATCCTTTTCCGCCAGGCCACGCCGCGCAAAGTCCGCCCGCAACACATAGTACGCCACCACCATCGCCGCAGCGATCATCAGCCCAAACGTGGGTACCAGCAACCGGCCGAAATGCAAAAAAGGAACCATCGCGGCAGTATACAAGAAGGTCTCCCGTGCCGAAGGCAGGTCGGGCCCAGGCACGCGTAGCGCCGACATCCTGCCGGCGTTTTTTCTGGCGAAGCAGCGGCATTCCCACAACGGAGGAGCGTGATTCTGCAACCATGCCGTGCGCTGCCGCGTCCAATGGTGTAGGATCAATCCACCGCAGGGATTGCCCTCGAAGGTCTGCGAGGTGCGAACATGACGCGCTCAATACCAGCACCGAAAGTCCTGGCCACGGTCGTTCTGGCGGGAGCGGTTCTCGCTTTTGCGCCGGGCTCCGTCTTCGCGCAGCACGGCGGAGGCGGCGGTGGGCATATGGGCGGTGGCGGGGGGTTCGGCGGAGGCGGTGGACACTGGGGAGGCGGAGGCAGCTCGCATTCCGCGCCCGCTTCTTCTCATTCCGCGCCAGCTCGCTCGACAGCACCAGCAGCATCGCGGCCTCAGGCTTCATCCGCGCCGCCTTCCAATTCGGCATCTGGCAACGCTCTCACCCACGCGCCGTATTTCGGCAGACCGTCTTCCGGTTCGCCGGGCAGCCCGACCATTTTCGTGATGCACGGTGATGCGGCACGCCCGCACACGTCCGTGATCGGATTCCCGCCGGCGGACTCGCACGTCTCGCCGGTCGATCCTTCGGTTCGCACCGGTTCCGGAGCGCTCAGTTTCTCGGGACAGGGCCACGAGATCTGGCAGGACTCGCCTGCGACCGTCCGCAGTAACGCTCTGGATTCGTCATCCACATCCGCTGGGCAACGAGCGCTCTTCGGCCGCTCGCCGTCGTTCACGATGCACCCGGTGCCTCCGCATCGTGTTTTCAACCCGGGTTTCGGGTCCCCATACTACTACGGCCCGGCGTTCGGCTTCTATCCGTTCGGATTTTACGGCGCAGGCTTCTGCGATCCCTTCTCAGGATTTGATCCGGGCTTCGGCTGCGGCGGCCTTGGCTTCGGATTTGGATATGGATTCGGTTACGGCTACCCGGGCTATTTCGGTCCCAGCTACGACAATTCCTACAGCGTGGGCAGCACGACCGGGCCGACCCTGTACGACAATGACACGCCGGCCAGCGATTCCAGCGGCAGCGATACTCCCGCGCCCGAGCAGGCTACTGACCAGTCTTCCCAGACGGCCGCTCCCGCTCCGCCTCCCGCCACTTTGATTTATCTCAAGGACGGCACAAGTTACGAAGCGATGAGCTACTGGCTCGACGCGGGTAAGCTCCACTACATCACCAATTACGGCGGCGAAACCGCAGTCGACATGGGCCAGCTGGATCTTCAGCGTACGGTAGACGAAAACGCTCGCATCGGTGTGGCCTTCACCCTGCGCCCAGCCGCGCCAATGCCAGCGGCTCCGCAATCGACGCCGGACTCGCAACCTGCACCGCAGCAGTAACACAGCGCCGCCGTCCTGGCGGCGTTTTCCTGAAACGATCGCCGGTCAGCCATCGGACGGCCTCACGCTGACGCTTGAAACGGAGAATTCCAAGGGAATCCGTACGGACGACAAGAACTAGCCGCGCGCGAATACCCTTTGCTCCTCATCGGCACAAACACTAAAATCGGCCCGCCCCGCCGTTTCCCGGGAGTATAATTTCTCCGGAACTCATGTCCCCGGCTCTCGATCGACATCTCGCCGCTCCCATCGTTGTCGCGATCGCTTTCTTTCTTTTTCTCTTCGTCGTACGGCCGAATTTCGCACAGACACCCGCGCCGTCGACCGGCGCCACGGTGTCGCCCTCGTCATCTTCGTCCGCTTCTTCGCCCGCGGCTGGGGCGCCGATCCAGGGCTCGCCTCCGCCGGCCGCGTCGCACGGCGTTCACATTGTCACCGTGACCTTCGATTATGATTTCAGCAAGACGCCCGCGTGCACGGCGAAAATCACCAAACATTGCATCACGCAATTCATTGCCTACGACATTTCCGGCAGCACCAAAAATCCGGTCATGCTGTTCCCGATTCCACTGCCTCTGAAGCCCAGCGGCCCCGTGAAGGGGATCACCAAAGCCAGCCCTCCGCTCGATTTTGAATCCGGCAAGCACCTCGTCTCTGTCTCGGCCATGAGCGCCGACGGCACCCATTCCAAGCGCAGCCTCTGCACCACCTGGATCACCATCCCGTAGCGTTTCGGATACCGTCATTGTGAGCGGAGCGGCAGGACGATTTTGCTTCTCGTTCCGGCCCCGCCGGAACGTCCTGCCACGGAGTCGAGGAATCTCTCTTCGGCGTAACGCCTGGCGACGCTTTCACACGAAGAGCGATCCTTCGACGCAGCTCAGGAGGACGGGCATTCGTGTGCCGACAAGAATGCCTTTCTGCCATCGCACTCGTGCCATCGCCCGGCCCCGCGCACCGATGGGTCCGCTGCACGCGCCCCGCGACGGCCGTTTATGCCGAAGCCGTCGCTCCGCAGCTTCCGATGGTCTAAAATGCCCGTCGGAGGCGTCCACCTACCTTGGGCAGCTGGCACAGTCCGGATCCTCGCGCGCGCCATTGGCACCGCGGCAAGCACCGCCGCCGTCGGTACACTTCAAATCGACTGTTGCGCTATGCCACGATCGCGCTCGCCGCGGTGCTCTTGTTTACGCTGGCGTGGCGCGGCATCGGCTGGACCAAGCATCCATACAGCGCCAGCCAGGCGGCCGCTTCCGCGTCCTACTCGCCGATCCCGGCCGTCGCACCTGCCGCGGAAGACCCGCGCGCGACCGGCTGGCAGCGAGAATTCGATGACGCGCTCCTAAGCGCCACGCAAGACGTTAGCTCCGGCCAAATCGGCGCCGGAGAAGTCGCCGTCGATCGCGCCGACACCATCCTCACCACCGAACGCCTGATTTCCGCCGGCGCCCAACCGGACTTTTTCGCGCCCGCGCTCACCGCGCTCGATCGCCTGCTTGAGAAGCGACCCGACGACACGCGGCTGTTCGAGCACGTGACGCTCGCGCGCATTTCGCTCGCCGAGTTTCAATCGTCGCTCGCGCCCGACCCACCGCAACCTTCCGTCGCGAAGCGTATCGCCATCGGCGTGCCGCGCGAAATCGCCGCTGGAGAAAAGCTCGATTCCACCTCCTTCGGCGGCCAAATTCTCGACGCGACGCTCATGCCCGATACGGCCGAGGTACTGCTTCCGCCCTCCTCGCGCGCGTTCACCGACAATGTGCGGGTTGAGAATCTGATCATCGAAGGCGCTGCGCAGACTCTCGACGGCATCCGCTGGCGCAACGTGACGTTCGTGGGAACTCGAGTGCGCTACGAGAGTGGGGAATTGGACGTGCAGGACGTGCAGTTCGTGCGCTGCCGGTTCGGCTTCACGACGGACGAACGCGGCGCCCGCCTGGCCACCGCCATCGCCCAGGGCCACACCACGATCGCGATTCAATAAAACCGCGCCGGGCGGTGCGATAGCCGTCGAGGTAGCGCTCTAGAAATGCAAGTGCGATTTGACGCTCGGCCAGAATTCGTGGAACGCGTTTGATCCCATCGCGCCGGCAAATCCATACCCGGTGCGTTCCAGCGCGTGCGGCGTGTCAGCTTCGTCCTTCACGCGCCAGGTGTTCGACATGAAATTGCTGCCCGGAATGGCGATGAACCGCGCGTATGCCGGTTCGAAATTCCCGTCGGCGCGCCGTGTGAAGAATGTCTGATAGATAACGCTTTCGATCCGGCCGCCGAACGATTTTTCTGGCTCCGGTTTGTATCGCGGATTCTCGCCCCAAATCTCGCCCAACCCGGCTTCCGTCACGTTGCTGGTCACAACTCCCGATATCCGGATCCCGTAGCGGTCGGCGAAACCGTTCCAGTGCGTGCCGTATTCCTGCGGGTGATTTTCCGCGGTGCCCACGCCGGCGGAGACGACGCCCCACGCCAGGCTCTGCCAGCCGATCGTGCCTACGGTGATCCAGCGCAGGCGCTGGACCACGGTAATTTCATCGGCGTTGTCGCTCCAGCTGCCCGTATCCGGAGCGGGTGCCGGGCGGCTCGCGTTCGCCGCCGTCGGCAGCGCAGCCGTCGGATCGGGAGCGCCGCTCGCCTCGGGCTGCGCAGGCAGCGCACTCACGTCGAGGGTATTGCTCGCGTCCGTTGCCGCGGCATTTTGCGCCGCCGCAATTCCAGCCGCCGCCAGCGCCACCACAAACAAAACGACCAACTTGTACGATCGAGTTGAGAGTAAATTCAGCACGGCGAACGCTCCTGTCGAAGTAGTCCCAGTGGGGACAAAACTGTAACAGTTCTCCGCCCGCAGCGGAAGGATTTAGTTTCCTGCCAGCACCGCCAGCCTGTCGGCGTTTTTCGGAAGACATGGGCGGCGCTCCGCCCACCTGCGCCCAATGTAATGCGTTCTGTACGGGGTGCTGGACGGCTGCGGCACTTTGGATTCTGCTGATCGTTTGCCGCAAACTCCAGCTCTCTAGGCGAGCGCGCACTTGGGCATCGATCCATGCCGACGGCACCCACTCACAGGATGCGCGGTAGCCGCCATGGCCGAGCAAGCAGGATAAATCAAATTCGAACGCCCGTTGCTGCGGTTGCTCGGTCGCGCCGGCGTTGATGGCCCTTCGAAATCAGTCCGAGCCCTTGTCGATGCACACCCAGGGCACGTCAGGAGTTTGCGCAGCCGCCAGGGTACGAGTCGCTGCGCACTGAATTCACTTCGACGTCGATCACGAGGTTGCCCACACCCTGATAGCCCAGGAAATACTACAAAACGGCGCAGGCGCTCGCTCGATCTATCAGCAGCATCGGGTGAAGTCCCCACACTCGATTTACGGGAATCGCTTCGGCGGGGGAGGCGGTAGAAATTCAACGTTGAGCCTGAGGTGGGAAGGTACGGGCTTGCCGCTCGATTGCGCAGGCGAAAATTGCCACAAGCCGATCGCACGTTCGGCCTCGCGCTGCAGCGCGCGCGGGCCCGATACCACCTGAGCGCCCGCCACGTTTCCGTGCTCGTCGATCGTCACATCCAGCGTGACCACTCCATCCAGCTGCACGCCCAAGGCCCAGAGCGGCAATGTCGGCTGCGGCTGCGATAGGACTTGCGCAGGGACGATCGCGGCGCCGATTGCCTCCGCTGAGTTCCGTCGCCGGGAAGACGTAGATCCTGAATCTGCGCCGTCGTCTTCACGGCGCCGACTCGAGTGCGGCTCAGCAGACTCGGACTTCACCGGCTGCGTGTTGAAAGGCGAAGCATCCGGTTGGTCCGCATTCGCTGGCGCCGCTGTTTTCGGCCGGGCTGTCGCAGCATCCGGTTGCATCATATCCGGCCCAAGCGGCACGCGCATCGCCCGCCAGATGAAAAAAATCGCGACCGCGATCAGGAGGCACGCTCCGATCGTAACGTAGTTCGCATTCTTCCCGGTCGTAAGCCGCTCCGCCAGCGAAGGCTTCGAGGATATCGTTTTTACTTCGCGCGCCCCCTCGACGTCGGTCGCGGGCTCGGGAGCGTTCTTCGTTGTGGGCGCTGCTGGTTCGCCCGGCGCCGCTGCGCGCTGCGATTTCTCCACCTGCTGCTTTTCCTTGAACGCCGCGAACTTCGCCAGGCGCGCGTCCCGCGCCATCAGCGCAGCAATATGTTTTTCGTCGTTCGTGCCTTCCGCCTCCGCACCAGTCAGCGGCGTGGCCGCGACGGACATCTGCTTCATGGCAGCGTCGATCTGCTCGCCGGTCGGCACGCTGGCCGGGGCAGCGCTCGTCGCCGCCGGCTCGAAATCCGGCATCGGAACCGAGATAGCCGACGGATCGGGCGCCGCCTCGTGCGCGGACATGAGCTCTTCGTGCAGCGGAAAGCCAGATTCCTTCCCCGGTGTGGTCATTGACGGCACGTCGATCTTCGAAGCGGTCTCTAACATCATCGCCAGCGGGTCATCGGCAGGCTTCCCGGAAGGCTCGCGCATCTTCGCTTGTTCAGCGGAATGGCCATCGGCAGCTCCAGAATCCGTCGCAGCCGCCGGAGCTGGTGCCGCTGCCGCAGCGGAATCGCCGCCAAGGTGGATGCCCCAGAAATCAGGCATCGCGGTCGTGAATTCCAAATCAGTGAGCCCCAGCTCGCCTTCGCCCGGCGCTTCCAGCACCTTACACAAAACCTCTCGGCCATTTTGCGTGTTGTGGATGTACACCGTCTGGCCAACAAGGAGCTTGGAGTGGAGATGCAGCACGGCGCCGTTGTCAAACACCAGTACCGTTCGCGCCGTCTCGGTGAACAGTTCGGGCTTTTCGGAATCTGCGGACTTCTTCGCGCCACGCAGAACGATCGGAACGTCGAGCGCGTGCGCCTGTGCCACCCGCGCTGCGTCAGGCATTGCTCGCCGCCCAGCCCGCTGAAAATCGTGCCATGTATGTTTCGTCCCCCGACGAAACTTCCGCGCCTCGGCCGCCCAGAGCCGCCGTCGGAACGGAAATCCTCATCTCTATCGTCGTGTGCAAAACCATCCATAGCAATAGAGCGCAAGTACAGGTTTCCACGAGAGTTACTAGGGGGCAATCCGCAGCTTCGCCATCCTGCTGGCGCCTCTCGGTGCTACCCGATAACCCGAACTCGTGTTGACCTTCCTGGTATGCGCGTCGGCATTGTTCCCGCCTTGCGCTGCCGCACAGAACTCGGCCCGTCAGCCGGCGGCGGACTCGAGGGCAAAATCGAAATTCAGGAACGCGACGGAGAATCGATCTCCCCGCAGGAAGCGAAGATCTGGAACTTCCACCCTCCGAGTACCGGTTGTGTGGTTCTGGGCCAGATCAGGAGCCCGATCGAGTGTCATATCGAGCTGCCCGCCGACCGCATGAAAACCCGTCGCGCATAGCGCCTACCCGTGCGCAGGCTCACCCACGGCGTGTCGCCGACTGGAAGGCTTCGCTGAGCTTGACTACGGCGTATCAAGGGCCGGAAGCTGCTGCGTCATGCAGTGAATCGTCCCCAAGCCCAGCACCAGGTCGCGGCAATAGACCGGGACGATCGCGCGATCGGGGAAGAGCGTCGCCAGTCGGTCAAGCGCAACTCGGTCGGCGGGATCGTTGAACGTGGGCAGAAGCACAATCTTGTTGGCAATATAGAAGTTAGCATAGCTCGCCGGCAGCCGCTGCCCCGCGAACCACACGGGTTCCGGCATCGGTAGCGTCTCCACCCGCAGTGGTTCGCCCGCCTGATCCTTCGCGCTTTTCAGCAGCGCCAGATTCTGCTGCAGCGCGCCGTAATTCTCCCCAGCCGGATCGTCCTCGACCACCGTCACTACCGTTGTCGGATTCACGAATCGCGCCAGATCGTCCACATGCCCGTGCGTGTCGTCGCCGACGATCCCGCGCCCGAGCCAAATGACATTCTTCGCACCAAAATAGCGCTCGAAAACCTGGGCATAATCTTCGCGCGTGAAACCCGGATTGCGCTCCTGCACCTTGCTCAGCAGACATTCCTCGGTAGTCAGCAGGGTGCCATGGCCATTGACGTCGATCGATCCGCCCTCAAGCACCACGCGCCGCCCCTGGTACTGGGGCTCCACGACGTGCCGCCTCAACTTCGCGTTCGCACGCGTCACGACCTTCGCATCCTTCTTGTGATCGTCGTATTTTGCCCATCCGTTGAAGGCGAAATTCAGCAGCGCAGCACTCCCGCCATCGCCGCACACCGCGATCGGCCCCGAATCGCGCATCCATCCGCGATCGGTAGGCACGTGGAAGAACGTCACGGCGTCGAGCGTCGCGCCCGATTTCTTGAGAATCGACCGCACGCGAGCCTCGGCCGCACGACTCTCGACCAGCAGGTTTACCCGTTCCACACGGGTCAGATGCCGCACGATTTCCGCGAACGACCACGGTATCGGTGCAAATTTCCCGGGCCAGTCCGTCAGCTCGTGAGGCCAGCCGAGCCAGGTGGCCTCGTGGCGCTCCCATTCGGCGGGCATGCGGTAGGTAGGTTGAGGGGCGGACTTGCGGGCCTTCACTCGTGTCACTTCCCAAGCCACCGGCTCAAAATCGGCTCGTAGGCGTCCACGCGCCGGTCGCGCAGGAACGGCCAATTCCGCCGCGTGTCCTCGCTCTTCGCCGGGTCGCATTCGACCACGAGAATGTCCTCTTTATCCTGCGCCGCCTCGGCCACGATTTTCCCAAACGGATCGGCGACAAACGAGTTGCCCCAAAATTCGAGTCCCGCGTCGCCGTGCGCCGGATCGCCCTCATATCCAACGCGATTCACGGCGGCGACGAACACGCCGTTCGCAATCGCATGGCCGCGCTGAATCGTCTTCCAGGCATCGAGCTGTGCCGCGCCGAATTCCGCCTTCTCCGCGGGATGCCAACCGATACTCGTGGGATAAAAAATCACCTGCGCGCCGCCCAGCGCCACTGCGCGCGAGCCTTCCGGATACCACTGGTCCCAGCAGATCTGCACCCCGATGCGCCCGAACTTCGTCTCGAATGTCGGGAACCCCAGATCGCCCGGCGTGAAATAGAATTTTTCGTAGTAAAGCGGATCGTCCGGGATGTGCATCTTCCGGTATTTGCCCAGGAACGCGCCATCCGCGTCGATCACGGCGCAGGTGTTGTGATAGAGCCCCGCCGCTCGCCGTTCGAAAAGCGACGCCACAATCGCCACTTTGTTCTCTTGCGCCGCTTGCGTCAGCACGTCCGTGGTCGGCCCGGGAAAGGGCTCGGCCAGGTTGAAAAGATCGGCATCTTCCTTGCGGCAAAAATATTCGCCGCGAAACAGCTCGTCCATGCAGACGATCTGCGCTCCGCGCTTGGCAGCCTCGCGGATCTTGTCGCACGCGCGCGACAGATTCTCGGCAGCATCCTTCGTGCTGCGCATCTGAATCAACCCGACAACAAATTTATCGCTCATCCGCGACATCGTATCATGAGTGGGAAACACGCCAAGGCGCGACGATGGGTGTTACGATACGCTCACTTTGCAGCAAGGTGGTTTGCGGATGAAATGGGCGCTCTACCTGCTCGCCACGCTCGGAATTCTTGGCGCGTTCGACACGTTGTTTTACCACGAATGTGGGTATCGTTTACGGTGCCATGCTCGCATTCCTTCTTCGGACAGTTTCAGAGAGGTGGATGGAGCCGACGGGCCTGTCGTTTTCGCCGGCGCCATGCTCGCCGCTACTGCGTTGTACGATCGCGACGATGGGCGTGGGTGTGCCGCTGTCGGGCCTACGAGACTTGTACGCTTCAACGGGATTGCGCGGCGGCGGATAGCCGTGGTACCGATCACGGGCGGCTTAGCCGCGGCGGGGACTGGTTCCACCGCGAGCAGCCGGTTACAAAAGGGGCAGGGAACTCAAAGGAATGCAGAAACCGCGAGCGAGACGCGAATCAAAGCGTCCGCTCGATGCTGCTCGTCGAAACGCGCGACGCGCCGTATACGCTCTTGATGGCCGGCGGCGGCGCAACCAGACGCACCACGTGCTGCAAACGCTCGGGCTGGAACGGTTTCGCCATGCAGACCACTGCGCCTAACTGGTGGCTCGCCGAATAATCGGCAGGCTGCGCCGAACGCGTCAGCAAAATCACGGGCACGCGCTGTAACCGCTCGTTGCGCTTGATGATCAGGCACAGGTCGTGGCCGGACATGTCGGTGGACTCGACTTCCGCTATGAAGACCACGGGAACGGTCGTCCGCAGCACTTCGAGCGCTTCCTGCGCCGTCGGCACGATCACCACGGTGTAGCCATCCTGCGTCAGCATGTTGCGCATGATTTCCGCCGTACGCGTATCGGGCTCAACCGCCAGCACAACGGACTGTTCCTTGGTCATCACCGGCACGGCGCCGTTCGCCGCGCCCACATGCGACGCGGGCTTTTGCGCGCCTGTTGCGTCCGACTTCGCGGCTTGGAACTGCACAGCAACCTGAAATTTTCCGCCTGCCTGTTCCGCCACGCGGACGATGTCCGCCTTCTGCGCCGTATTCAGCGCCGCGGCCGCGGTCGAGTACGGAAACACGACGTCGAGCTGCTGGCCCTTCCAGTATCCCGGGCGGCTCGCCGTAAACAGCAGGCCATCGCGCGAGACGTCGACGCTCATGCAGACTTCTTCGAACGGCTCGGGGGAATTCACAGCCTTGATGTGAACCTGCGCGGAAATCTTCGCGCGGCGCCGGCGCCGGCGGTCCACTTCAGGCGCTTTCGCCCCTGCGGAGGCCGCGCCCATCTTTGCTTTTTCTTCAACCGTGGAACTCGTGGAACTCATGACTTCTCCTCAGTATCTTCGGCGGGCCGTCTTTGTTCTTCTCGTGGCGTTTACGGCTCTTCCCGCTGACATCAATTTACGGGCGCGCTCCAACGCGAGAAATAGTACGTTGGTTACATAATGGGAAAACGAATGACCTCCGGCACCTTCGTAAACGCTTGAGCCGTCGCACGTTCCATCCGTCAAAAACACGCTGTAGTGCATCTGGCAGCACTACAGGCCAGTAGTTCCCGCAACGAGATTCGCAGCGCCAGTTTCCGGCTGGCGTTTTTCTGAAGTAAATAGCGACGCCAAAACTGCGCGGAAAAGACGGCTCGACGCCCATCGCCCCGGAGGTAATCGCATGGGCGTCCGTAGTAACTCAAAAAACCAGGACCCGCCCGGCGCACATCTGCCCAACTGACAACAATCATGGCGGCGAATCGATGGGTCTTGGCAGCTCCCTTCCTTGGGTCATCCGATCCGCTTTTACCCGCGATAGCCGTCCAAACCGCTTGAGAGTAGTTTAGGAAAGCGACCAGGATTGCGCCGACCTCGGCATACTTCAGTAGCGAAGTGTCGCCGGGCACTGAGAAAGGAGAGCCCACCAGCGCCGCAAGGACTACGAAATTCAGAAGCACAAATCTCGGCAGCGGTCTGACGCTCAAGTGCGTGACCTCGACGGGAGGTTTAGGTGCTGCGTGCCCGCCATTAAGCCAAGATGGACTGGCTGCGACTACAGGGAGCCTTGTCTCTCGGCCAAAACAAATCCCGCGATTTGGCAGCCAACCATGCTGTAAACTCCCCGCCATGAATCCTCTCGTCGGCCTGCTCTACATCGCGACTGGATTATTGTGCGACTTCGTCTTTGCTCTCTTCGTTGGCGCGATGCTTGGCGTGAGCGCCCCGACTTACAAGCTTTCGGACCTACTGTATCCGGCGCTATACAATCTCGGGCCGTCGCTATTGATTTTGAGCGGGGTAGCTACGCTGATTCCCAGCTCCCGCCGCGCGCTCATCTGCATTGGCGCGAGCGTGATTCTTCTACTCGGGACGGCGGCATGGAGCGTCCCGAAAATCGGCTGGCGCGACGCCACCTGGCTTCTCCTCGAACCTACGCTCGTGTCGCTTGTGCTTGCCACGGTCGCGCTGCTACTTCTCAGGAAGGCATGGATCGGCGCGCTGACGGGCACCATTCTCTGCACGCCGTTTTTCGTATATGGCGCCACAAACGCGGTCCAGGATTTCTTCGCCTCCTCGCCCCAGTTGTGGCTGGTAGGGCCATCCGTTTTGCTCGTGCTGTGCATCCTGTCGTCTCTCTGCCTCCGCACCGACTGACGAAATCACCGCAGTCGTGAACTCCGCTGCCCGTCCGAGAAGGCGCCCGGTTGTGTTAACATTTTGCGCCTCGCGGAGATTTTGGTGCGCGGAGGTGTCGTGTTGAGGGCTCGATTGGCAGCGGTAGTGCTCCCCTTGGTCGTCGGACTGGCAGCGTCCGTCGCGACGGCGCAGCAGGACGGGCCGTTTCAGTGCATCGCCACGTCTACCGCCGGCGGCCACATCACGATGTATCTGAGCCAGATGATTCCCAGCGGCGGCGCGGCCCCGAGCGCGGCGATCAACAAGGCCTGGGGCGACTTCGTGAAGGCCGCCTACAAACTCGATACGGTCACGAGCGCCGTCTGCCGCCAGATGCCGGCCGACCCGGCGATGCAGCAGCGCGTCCAGGACGCCTACCAGCGTGCCGCCCAGCGCGGAAGCATGCAACTCGTCAACGTGAACTGGACGCCCGGCCAAAACCAAAAGTCCGACCAGAACCCGAAAACCAATTCCGACGCCGCCGCGGCGCCTCCCGCGAACGGCGAAAAGGACGCGCCTCCTACCGACAATCAAAACCAGCAACCCGCGCAGGACCAGGGTCCGCAGCCGCGCGCTTCGTACTGCTTTTCCGACCAGAAGAAGCCGACCGTCTATTTCAGCGAGGCCTTCGACACGGCCGACATCCAGAATCCGGACGATTGGGTGAACGCGTTCATCAAAATGCTGGTCGACAAGTACAAATACAAAGGCGCGGTAACCTGCAACGATACCGACACCATTTTCAACGCGCAGGGCGCCATCCGCGACCTCAAGGACACTCTGAACGGCAAGCAGCTCATCGACACCGATTGGACGTACGAGCCGCCCGCGCCAGGCGACGCAGCAGCAGCCGCCAACACCGATACGGCTGCGCCGCCGCCTGCAAAAAAGAAAGCCGCCGCAAAGCCGGCGCCCCCAAACTGAATGCCCACCGCGCGCTGGACTGTCACTCTATGCCTCGCGTGGGTGCTCACGGCGCAAGCGCCGGTTCTCGCCCAATCGTCTTCTGCGCCGGCGGCGCTCACAGTATCGAACGAAACCCGCGAAGCCGTTCGCCAGCTCCTCGGCGAGTCCTTGCTGAACGGCAAAGCCTACGCGTACGACGAGCAGCTAGCCGACGGAATCGGCCCGCGCCTCACCGGCTCGGCCAACTACATGCGTGCCGCCGCGTGGGCCGTCGAGCAGTTCAAATCTCTCGGCCTCGCGGATGTTCACACCGAGGAATGGACCATCCCCGCCACATGGGAACCCGATGGCCCGGCGACGGGCCACCTCATCAGCCCGGTCGATCATCCGCTGCACATTTATTCGCTTGGCTGGAGCCCCTCGACGCCGAACGGCGGAATTACCGCCGACGTGGTGTACGTCTCCAGCATGACCATCGACGGTCTCAATGCGCAAAAGGACCAGATCACCGGCCGAATCGCATTGTTTGATCGCGCCAGTTTCGGTGACCATCCAACGATCGAAACCCAGCTGCGCGGCCTCGAGCATCTCCGTTCTCTCTCTCCGATTGCAGTCCTCAGCACCGGCGGGGCGAAGGGAGCAGAGTCGGAGAGTTCGCTCGATTTTAGCGGCGGGATTACGCGAATGGCGCAGGCCCAGATCGGTTTGGAAGACTCGCTCCTGATCCGGCGCTTGCTGGCCAAGGGCCGGGTCACGATGCAGTTCACGCTAACCAACCGCATTCGCGAGAATGTCCCGATCCCCAACGTGATCGGCGAAATTCCCGGCACCGAGCGTCCGGACGAGGTCGTCATCGTCGGCGCGCATCTTGACTCCTGGCAGCCCGGCACGGGCGCGCAAGACAACGGCACGGGAGTCGCAAGCGTACTCGAGGCGGCGCGCGCCATTCAAGCGCTGCACCGCCCGGCGCGACGGACGATTCGATTCGTGTTATTCGGAGGGGAAGAAGAGGGTTTGCTGGGTTCGCATGCGTACGTAAACCGGCATCTCACCGAACTTCCGAACATCGACGCCGTGCTGGTTACCGATAGCGGCTCGCAGCCCGCCCGGGGCTGGTACGTAATGGGGCGCGAGGATGAAAGGCCATCCCTCGCGGCAATTTCGCCGCTGCTCGAAGGTCTCGGCGCCAATGGAGTCTCGTCAAACCCGCAGTACATATATCAGACGGACCACGCCGACTTCGATCTGCTCGGCGTGCCAACCCTGGTTCTCTGGAACGATCAGGACATCTACGACACGCTCCACCATAAGGCCAACGATACGTTCGATTCCGTGGTTGAAAAAGACCTGACCCAGGGCGCCACCATGGTGACGGTCACGGCCTATGGGATCGCCGACAGCAGGGAACCATTCGCCGCGCATCTTTCGGCGGCGGACGTAAGATCGATGCTCGAAAAAGCCGGTGAGCTCAGCGGCTACAGCTACCTGAAGAGCATCGGGGCCGTTCCTTAGAAAGCCCCAGACACAAAAAGGGGGCGGCTGTTACGCCACCCCGACAATCGTCTGACAAGCGCCTCCACCATCTGGCCAATTACTTCGCAGCAGCAATAGTTTTTCGCGTCATTCTGAGCGGAGTGATCGGACGGTCTGGCTTGTCGTCCGCCGCGGCGGACGTCCGACCACGGAGTCGAAGAATCTCTCGTGGGCGTAACGACCGGCGAGACGGTCAATCGAAGAGGGATCCTTCGGCTTCGCTCAGGATGACGTGCGTAAACCGGGCATAAGAAAACGGGGCGACCTTTCGGCCGCCCCGTTCGTCGCTCCGTGGGTTGTAGGTCGGTTACTTCTTTTCCTTGTCTTTTGCGCCGCCACCGCCACCGCCGTGCGGATGCGCGTCGGTCTTGGCGTTGTGTTTGTCGTTGTAGACCTGACGGCTTTCCTTGTTCTGCTGATGTTCGATCTGGTTGTGCTCCGCGCCCGTCAGGTGGCCGCCATTTTCCTGACGATCGGTTTTCGCCTCGTCGTGAATCTTGGTTTCGTTGTTTTCGATGTGCTTGGTCTCACCCGGCGTCAGCTGCCCGGACTTAACTCCCTGATTGATCCGGTTCTGCTGGCGATCCTGCCGAGCGTTCACGCCCATGCCTTCGGGGTGAGCCGGCGTCCCGTGGTTGACCGAAGCGTAGTTGCTGCGGTCCACTCGCGCGGCGCCCTGGTGCGAAATCTGATCCTGGGTGCGCCCGATGTGCTCCTCGTGCAGGTAACCGCGCTCTTCAGCCGACGGCTGCCGGTCGACTCCTCCCGGGCCGTTGAAGCTGTAATGGTTGTTGATGGTCGTGTTGTGGATCACCGTGCGGTCTTCGTAGACGTTGTGGAAGCCACCGCCCACGTGCCACACCGCGGTGTTATACGCGAACACTCCGCCGCGCCACGCGCCGCCAACGAATCCGACGCCGCCGTAACCAAATCCGTAGTTAATCCCGCCGTAGAATCCCACGTGCGGGCCCCAGTAGCCGGCATGCCATCCGTAAAGGCCTCCCGCAAAACCCCAGTAACCGGGGGTCCAAAGGAAGCCGACACGCGGTGGCGCAGCCCATAGCCCAGGCACCCAGTAGTAGCCGTCCGGACCATAGGCCCAGTATCCGGGCGTCCACAGGTAGCCTTCCGTCGGGCAGGGCGGTTGCTCGTACACCGGGATTGCCGGTGGGGCAACCCGTATCGAGATTCCCACCGCAACTTGCGCGGACGCCACCGCAGGCATCGCGACAGCGGCCGTTATGAGTATTGCGAATAGCAGCAGATGATGGCCTTTCAACATTCTTCGCATGTATGAATCCCTCCACTTGGATTGTCCCGCCGCCGCGCCTTACCCGACAGGTCGGAACTTAGGCTGCGATATAATAAATTATGATGCACGTCGGTCCCGGCGGACACAATAGTCCCGCCCGTCGGTTCCAATTGGTTAAACCCAGCCGGCGCCAAAAAGTTGCGTGGATCTAACGCCCGCCGCACTTCCGAAGGTAAAGGCACTTCAGCGAGCGCACTCTGCCGACATGAGCGCGGGGATCGCATAAACACACGACATCAGCGGTGACGGTTATGCGGTTGCCCGACTGGCTCACCCCTTCTGCCGGCGGTGCCGCCTGACCATCCTGCGGCTGAGGATCGGATTCGTTCGCCGAACAACATCCCCTGTCAATCAACTGAAATGAATAGATCACGCCGTAAAAGGTGACATCCTCTTCACAGTTCGGGCAGTCAAACGTGGAACCGGTAGCGCTGTCGATCGCAGCCCGGCCAAGCAACGCCGGGCCACTCACGAATTCAGAAGATTTAACCGTTCCGTCTTTGTGCACTCCGATCTTCAATACGACCTTCCCCGATATATGCGCCGTGCGAGCGATTGCGGGATAGACCGGCGGCGACAGCCTGACAATTACTGCATCGAGCTGCGCCTTTTCCGCCGCCTCCTGCGCGGCGGACGATGAAGGTACAGACACGCACAGAAGAAATGTTACGGCAACGCCCGAGACAATTTTCGCGGCTCGGGTCGTCATGTCACTGTGGCGCGCCCAGCAAAAACGCCCAGTCTGCTGCATACTCCGGCTTGCCGTCAGCATCAAGCGGCGTGACGCCCGTGGCGGACATGCTGAGGTGATAGACATCGGCGCCCTTGGGCATCGCGTTCGCCGGATTCGGCTCGAGAGTGAGGACTCGAATATGATCGGGCGGCACCTCGAGCGCCACATAGGCCAGCTTCATTGCTTCGGCGCGCGACTCCTTGGCGTGATACGCGCAGTACCAGCGATCCATGGGCGTCGCGCTCGGCGACGTGATCCACGGCGCCCACTCCTTCGTCACCTCCACGCGGTCCCACGCACCCGAAAGATTGATAACGCGATAGACCGACCGCTTCTTCGCGATGTACGCCGCCACGCCGCCGCCTTGCGAATGGCCAGAGACTGCGATGCGCGCCCAGTTCGGCTGCCCGTTCACGAGATATTGGCCCCAACCCTCATCCGAAAAATTCCTGTCGAGATATTGCAGCAGCTTGATCAGCCGGTTGACGACGGATTCGTTCGGAAGATCGTCGATATCGCTCGATACGCCATCGCCAAAAATCCGCTTTTCGCGGAACCGGTCCGAGCAAGCCGGATCGGACTGCGGCCCGCAAATCGTGGGCACGGCGACACCGTTGTCATACATCAAGCCGATCACGCGATATCCCGCGTCCGCGCCCGCCTCAAGGAACGGCCACGATCCGTTTGGCTCTCCACCCGTGCCGGGAAAAAACACCAGCAGCTTGGCCGTACGTGGGAGACCGTTCTTCGTGAGGATTAAATTCGGCTTATCGAAGCGCTTGATTTCCGGGTCGGCATCGTGGGGCCAGACGGAATAGAGCCGTCCATTCTTGAACGTGCTGGGATCCCGCGCCACGTAAGGCTGTTGCATCGCAGGCGGCGCCTGGGGTGCCGACGAGGACTGTTGCGCCCGCGCGTCCCCGGCGCCGATCGCCAGTCCGGTAATCAAAGCAAGGAAAATGAATCGAAGATTCATCGAAGCCCCCACGGGACGTTGCTTATTGGCGTGCCCGCATACGATATGCCTCTTGCGGCGCTTGCGCTACAATCAAGCTCCCTAGGCCCGACGAAGGGGTGTAGCAATGTCCGTTAGCAAGGAACGTTGGCGCGAGCTCTGCAGGCAAGCCGCGTTGGAAAAAGACCCCCAAAAGCTGGTCAAACTCTGCGATGAGATCAATGCCATCCTGCAGCGGGCGAACCGCGTCAGCAATTCGGCAAGCGTGAGCGAAGAAGCGCCGCTCACCACCAGGCGTCCGGCGTAAGCGAAGCGGCCGTCACTTCGGCTTCGTGAAGACCGGCCGACTGGCCATGCGGAGTTCGTGCGCGCTCGGCTGTTTCTTTTTCGGCTTTTTAGTTTCGCGCCGTTTTGCGTCCTTATTTCCCATAGCCTGACATTACACCAGAAGCCTCTGTTTGCGCGCACCTTGCGTTGACTCGGTTCGGCTGGCGGGCGTACCATCGGCAATAGAGTCGCAAAACGGCACCAGACTCGATCGGCGGGAGGTCAACATGAAGACTTTATTCGCACTCGCGGCAGGCACGGCCATGTTGGCGCTTGCGATCGCGGCGCCGGCCGCCCGAGCGCAACAGCAGGACCTTTCTGCGGTCGATCCTACGCTCGCCAATGAGGCTCTTCCCGCGCCGCAGACCGTCGCGCCAGAAGCCGTGCTGAAAATGGTTCAGGACAAAGACTCGTCGATCGCGCTCGTCGACACGCAGCCCGCTGACGGCTACGCCGACGGCCATCTCCCCGGTGCCATGAGCTATCCCTGGGCCATGCGCATCACGAAATTCCCAATCCCCCTGCCGCGCAACAAGACGCTGGTGCTTTACGGCTCCTGCCCCAACGACACCAGCGACATGATCAAGCAGCTGGCTGAATTCGGCTATTTCAACATCAAGGTGATGAACGGCGGCTGGTACAAATGGATCGCGCTGAAATACCCCGCGGAAGGGAAGGGCGACTACGCCCAGTCTCACCCGGCGACGCTGGAATCCACTCCGCAGCAGCCGGTCTCGCAGTCAGCGACGCAACAAACCGTAGCGCAGAATAAGTAGCGCTGGCATCCTGGCGGCGTTTTTCTGAAGCTCCGGCCCGCCTTTTATCGATGCGCCCTCACTGCACTTCAATCTTCGCGTACGTGATCCGCAATTGTTCCACGGGCTCCTGCGCCGCGTCCGGCGTGACGCTCGCACGCACCGCGATAATCGTCGCGTCTGTCAATTTGTAACGGAGCGCCGAATGATCGCTGTGATCGGTCACCGCGATGTCGATCTCCGGAAAATGCTGTTTGCTGGTAAAGGCACCTAGAATCGCCAGCGACGAGCTGTCCCGGTCCTTCACCACCACGATCGGCGGATGCACCTCTTTCGATGCCGTCGCGGCATCTTCAGACGTCATTGCCGACATTTCCGCCGCCGTAGGCATCGTCGTCAGCCGCAACGGAATCCAACCGTTGAACGTCGCGTCCGTAGATACGCCGGCCATCGCGCGCCCGCTCGCCGAAATGCAGCGCATGTATCCGCCCGTGCCTTGGGCGCACGCCGGTTGAGCGAGCATGGTCCCCGTAGCCAGAATCAAAATCGTCGCCGCAAACCGCGCGCATACCCGGGCTACCGACTCTTCATTCGTCGCCATATGAAAATTCCTCCCTGCCATCCGCTTCTCTTGATTGTCATACGATTCCCGCGGCGCGCAACCGTCCTGTGATCCGAGTGATGCGAGAAACGCACGAGGCTCCCTCTGGAACCGAGCAGCGCCTGGCGTGCGCCGAATATCTGCGTGGTCCGGGGGAGGTTTACGCCTCACCTGGATCGCGGGCCGCTCGACGGACCACGACGCCAGCGGCAACGTGGTCCGCGAAACGATCGAGATGGGCCAGGCCCCCAGAATGCGTCCGGCTCGAGCGGTGGCGCACGAGCACTGCTTCACGCTCGAATCCGCCGCAGACGAATTCCTCTCGCTCATGCCCGCCGCGTGCGATTGGGTCGTCCGCGCCTTCGAATCGTCCCGCCGCTATCCGCGAAGACGGGCGCGATTTCGACCGCGTGGCCGACGAAATCCTCTCCACATAGCGCTGCCAACCTGGCAGCGTCTTTGTGAAGCCATCGCCGCGCATCCGCCGTCCGGAGTGACGGCCGATATTTTCGGCGATGCAGAGCGACGGCCCGGGCGAGTTTTCCACCGCTTCCACAGATATGCACAGTTTTTTTTGCATGGTGTAGTTGACGGCAATTCGCGAAAGTTTTATTGTGCGCCCCAGATTGAACCGGAAGCTAACAGACAACGGTTCAGCCCCGCGGTCGCGAATGTTTAACCGCTAACGCGATTCGGAGTGGAACCGGTAGTCGAGAGACTTCGCGATTCAGCCTAGAAGTCGCAGGCGCTTCACAGCGTTTGTGACGCGAGGTTGGCTCGCGGGGCTCGGGGAAATAGCGGTTCGGTTCGGAGGCTACGGCCGCTTCACGGCGGGCGTAGCGCTGAATCGGATAAACAAATCTCCGAGGCTTGGCGGTTCGGTTGGATGTCGCGAGGGCCTCACCGCTCTCTTGGCGCCGGCCGGATCGAGAAGCTCGCAGGCTGCACGCAACAGTTTGGATGACGCGGCAACCGCAAGGCTGTTGAGTCGCCGGATTGAAATGCGGCGGCCCTTGGATCGGCGTAAGCCGAGCCGGGGGATCAAAAGCCGAACTTTACGGCTCGATTTAGAGGGCGCAAACGCCGGAAGGCATTTGCGCCCTCAGTCTTTTTACGCCCTCCAGTTCGATAATCCTGTCGGTTCTTCCGCCTAGCGAGCTCCTTAAACACGGGGAAAGACGGACAAGCCGCCCGAGCCTTGAAACCCCCTCGGCACAAAACGGTTCGCCTCGGTGTCAATTCAACCCAGAGGTGAACGATGTCCTACAAGCCAAGAACGCCTGCGCTGATGGCTGCGCCGAATGTGATCCCGATGGCGGACATCATGCTCGTACTCCTGATCTTATTCATGGTCATCACGCCGCTGATGCAGCCTGAATCGCTGGTGCGAATGGCAAAGGCGAAAAATGCGGACAAGATGCCGTACGCGGGCCGTGATGACGCCATCGTCATCGCCGTCACGCGCGACGGCAACTTCTTCCTCAGCCCAGGCAACCGGGAAATCGGGCTCAGCTCGCTGGGTGACGACGTCAAGGATCTCGTCGCAGGCCGAACGGACAGGACCGTATACGTCCGCTCCGACGCTCGCGCGAAATATCAGGACGTCGTGAGCGCGGTAGATCAGATTCGTGCCGCCGGAATCGACAACATCGGCCTGCTCACGGAGAAAATTCCCAGCAAGTCCGGAGCGCCGCAGTAATCGGGATGTCGGAACCAGCAGAGCGGCGCGGCGCGTCGCGACGCTCGCGAGGGAGACCGGTATGGAAGTAGCAGCCGATGGCCGCAAGGATTCCTTGGTTTCGTCGCCGAATATCGTTCCGCTCATCGACGTCTTGCTCGTACTGATCATCATCTTCATGGTGATCACGCCGAAAATTCCCACCGGCCTGCCCGCTCTCGCTCCGCAGCCGGGCCCCTCGAATTCGCGGCCCGACCCGCGGTTGATCGTCGTGCAAGTGTTGCCGGGCGACGCCCTGGCGATCAACGGCGAGTCGACCAACTGGGACGCGCTCGGCGGGCGGCTTTCCGCGATCTTTAGCACGCGCGCCGAGAAAGTGGTGTTCGTGAAGGGCGCCGGGGACGTGCCATTTGCGCAAGTCGCGCGCGCAATCGACGTCATGCGCGGCGCCGGAATCGAGCGCGTTGGGCTGATTACGCCGGGTGTTGAAGCCGCAACGAAGCCGCCGCCTAACGAGCCTTAAGCAGTTTCTAAACAGGACCTTCCGGAGTGCTTGCCTTTTAAGATCCGGGAACCCTTGCACGCGCTGAGAAGCCGCTGGATGGCAGCCGATCCACGCGACTGGATCACCTGCCGGGGACATCATGCGAGGTATTCAATGTCAATCGTGGAGAACGGCAAAAGTCATGGATTTTCTGCGTAGACGTGCTTCACGACGTTGGGGATGGAACTCAGCCCCTGCCAATCAGAGAACTTTGTCTTAAATTCTGCGCTCAGCGCCTGCCCAGCCTCGTCCGCTGACTTGCCCTGTTTCTTCCGCCCCAGCGCTCGCTTTTGCAGCTCTGAGAAAAACTGAAAATCCTGCTCGATCAGTGATCCGTCGCCCAGCGCACCGTGATCCGGCACGATGAACTTGAACTTCATCGGCCGCAGTTGAGCCAAAATATCCACCCAGCCCTTCATGCTGGCGTTCTCATCCGGCAGATTCGGCACCATCTTGTTCTGCACGATGTCGCCGGAGATCAACGCGCTATCCGGCTTCACGTCGATCATCTCGTCGCCCTTCGTATGCGCCTGGCCCAGCCAGAAAAGGCGCGCGGTCACGCCGCCCAGGTCCAGGGTCAGCTCTTTTTCAAAGGTAATGTCCGGCGTGCGAAACTTCGTATCCGACAGCAGCTCCTTCATCTGCGCGTTTCGGCTGCTGAACATCTGCACGAACGCCGCTCCGCGCTCCTCTAGCTCTTTTTGTTGCGCGATTGGACGCACCAGAATCGTATTCTCCGGGAACCCATTGTCGCCCGCGGCATGCTCGGCATGATAGTGCGTGGTCGTCAGGTAGAGCACCGGCCCTTTCGCCAGCTTCTGCGCCTCATGCGCCGCAATCGCTCCGTTGCGCGGCCCAAGCCCGGTATCAATCACCAGCGTCGCACGATTGCCCACGACGATCCCGATATTCGGAAAACCCATGATGGCGTAAACGTGTTCGGAAACGTGCGTCACCTGATTTTCCGGCAGCATCAGCGCCGGCGGCCCTTGCGGCCTTGCGACAGCGCCTACAATCGCGCCGACCGCAACCATCATCACCGCCATAATCCGCACACATGGCCCACGCCACAATCGCCGATCCGTTCTCATCGCCGCACCTCGCACGCATTATCGCTCGCCGGCTGCCGCGAGTCACTAGCGACTAAACACTCGCCATAGTTTCCGGAGGCCCTCACGCCGGTCGTACCGACCACGGCATACTTGCGGACACAGGACCCACTCAATCTCGCGCGCGCTGCTCAACGTCACGGCGGGCACCGTCTTCACGGATACGCTGCTGACGCCGCTGCTCAATTCCGCCTACCGTGGGCTCCAGCGCGAGCTGGCCGAAAAAGGAGTCTGTCTCCCGGTCGAGCGGCAGGATCTCGCGCTCGTGACCGATGCCGTCAGCGGCATCACGCCCAGGGAAATCAGCGACGTAGCGAGTTCGCAGCTGCCGACCGACTGCATGGTGCCGCAGACACGGGGGAAATGCGCGACGCCGAACACCACACACGTGTTCACGTCGACGGAGAAATTCACGAGCGGCGGCTCGCTGCTGAACCTCCAACCGAGCAGCTACCTGCATTTGTGGGAATGGCGCGAGAAAAAAGTGAATCTGATCGGGGCGACGCAGGCTGTCACCGTGCACCTCCGCGACAAAAAGGTGCCGCGCCTGCTCACCCGGAGCGCAGATCCGGTGCAGATCCGAAGCGCCACCGATCCGCTGGCGTTCGCCACGGCAGCGCTGCTGGTAGCGCGGTCCTGCAGCGCGCGCCCTAGCCCAGGATCTGCTCGGCACGGCGCAAAATGGCCGCCGAAAATCTCATCGAGCGCTACGTCCGCCTGGAACAGACCAAGGGCCGCCGGCGTATGCCCGGCAGCGATCTCGGCCGAATCGTATATTTGTGACGGGTGCTTCTAGTGTTGAACCGCGCCCGGCAACGGGCCATTGCTGGACTGCTTGATAACATCCAGCGTGATCTGCAGCCCGCGGCTGGCTCGCATCGAATTGCCGCTGGAATCGAAGGCGTTGGCGGTCACGTTCATGACCGTTGTAGCCGTCGGCGTCGCCGTCGAATTTGCCGTGCTTTTGTGGCACGCCGCGACGATCCCGCCCGCAACCAGGACCAGCGTCAGCAGCGCGAAAGCGCGCCGTGCGCGCGGGTCCGCCGATCTGCGAATCGCGAACGAACCGACCGATAGCAACGCAATCGCCGCGAATACGCAGAGCAGAGCAGGGAATTGCGGAGCACCGCCGGATGGCTGGCCGGCGTTTATCAGCAGCACTCCGGCCGGTGCGCCCGCGCGCACCCGCGCCGAAGCCTCCGGCGAATTGCACGGGTTCGGAATCGGCGGAGTCTCCATTGTCGCCGTAGACGTGTGAATCAAAATGCTGAATGCCGTCGCGCCCCCCACCGTTGGGATCACCGGGCAGGGCTTGAACTCGCAGGTCGTAAACTCCGGCAAATTCGAAGGGCAGGCCAGTTGCACGGTCTCACCTTGGGTGCCGAACACATTGTCGGCGTTGAGCTGCGCGCTCCAGGTCGCCGTGTTCCCCTGCGACACGGTCACTTCCGGCGAGAGCCCCGCCACGATCGCCAGGCCGAAATCGTCGCCCGTCCCGGCCAGGTTGATCGTTTCCGTGTCGGACGGAGTGCCGTCAGTCACCTGAACCTGCCCGATGATCGGACCTGAGGCAAGCGGCGTGAAGGCCACGCTGATTGCGCAGCTCGCGCCAGCGGTTAGCGTTCCCGTGCAGCTCGTGCTCGTGGTCGTGAAATTCGTCGGCGCCGGAGGCGGATTTGTTCCGGGCGGCACGAACGCCGGCGAAATCACGATATTGCTGATCGTGCTGCCCGAAGTATTCGTCACAGTGAACGCGAACGATGCCGAGGTTCCCGCGCTCGGCTCGTTGCAATAGGTGAATGAAGCCCCCTGCGGGCATCCGGCCGGCGGTGCAGGCGCGGTGAGTGTCAGATTGCTGGCTGGATCGCCCACCGCCCCCATCGCAATGATCCGGTTGCGGCCCTGCTCGCTCACGAAAAGGTCTCCCTCCGCATCGAACGCGATGTCACCCGGCTCGATCATGCCGGCCGCTGCTTCCGTGGTCTTGCTCGTCGCAGCATCCACGCGAAGAATGTTTCCGTTGTTCCCGTCGGCCACGAACAGATTTCCGCCACCATCCACTGCAAGCCCCGCCGGGCAGACGGGCCGCACAGCGGCAGTGGAGGGAGCTGTTGTAGTTGTCGCGGTTGCAGTGGCGGTTGTTGTCGCTTCGAGCGCCGCGCAGGGATTCACGGCGCTAGCCGTTGATTCGTTGGCGACTGGCGCGAAGCCGGGAACCGTCGCAACCGAACGCGTCAGCGTCGTGATCGCAAAGACACCGCCCGTTTCCGGTGACGCGACAAAAACTTTCGAACCGTCCGTCGTCACGGCCAGACTAGCGGGCGACGCCACGTGCGCCAGAATGGTGAGCTGACCCGTCGCCTTCGTCAGCTCGCTCACAATTCCAGCCGTGTGGTCCGCAATATAGAGATTCCCAGCGCGATCGACTGCAATTCCCATGGGCTCTACCAGCTTCAAATTCTGCGCCGCAGCCCATTTTCCGACCACGCTGCGTATAATTCCGGCCTCGCTGCTCGTCACGCCCGCGACAGCCCGAATCGTGCTGTTCTTTGTGTCGGAGATGAGAAGCGTCCCGTCGGCCGCGACCGCGATTCCGCTCCGCTTAACCAGCGAGCCTTGGCTCAAGTTCATCGTCGCGTCAGGAGCTTTACCGCCATCGCCCGAAAAGCCCGCTCGACCTGTTCCCGCAGCGCTGCTCCAGAAAATCAGAGAATTCTTGGTTTCCCCGGACGTCGACTCGCCATCTTGTTGCTGAATGACTTGGTCCGGCAGGTCGGCTCGGGAGAAGAACGTGAGGGCCCTTGGCGTTCCAGGTGCGGTCGCGCGCGGCATCGCATATGGGGAGACGGTTAATGGCCCAGCTGGCAGGGCACGGTCGCTGGCGTAACTGCTCCAAGATGGATACGCCTCAGGGGTAACGATAATCGGCCCTGTGGCGGGCGCGCCATTCTGCGCGACGGCCATCGCCGCGAACACCATCACCGCTACTGCGCAAAGTCCCAGCAGTCGCCGCACTAAGTTCCCCCTCATTGCCGATCGAATAGACGCTTTGGATTCAACCGCGGGCGTTCGGGTT
>DATNKM010000010.1:0-8134 GCA_035603395.1 Candidatus Acidiferrales bacterium | reverse complement strand
GTCGCTGGCCAGCAGCGCATCGCGCGTGAACATCGCGCGCACCTCGGGGTGCTCCACTCCCATCCCGTAATAGGAACCGTGCGCCATGATTTCCAGCAGCGCGCGCAGCGGCGGACACGCCGCCTCGAAGCTGCCGTCCTCGAAATAATTCAGCGCCACGCGGCGCTGCGATTCCACGATCGCGTCTACGCCCGCCGCGTACATCACCGCGTCCTGCAATTCCGGCCGCAACATTTCGATGGGGAACACGGAATCGGGCGTTTCGAAAATGCGGCCCAGGTAGTGATCGACGAACGCCATCGTGATGCGATAGCCCAGCCGGCTTGCCAGCACCACGCGCCCCTCGAACGCGAAATCTTCGATCTTTTCCAGGAATCCGCCGTCGATCAGGAATCGGGGATCGCGCTCGTGGGTGCGCATGCGGCACCAGATTTCCGGAACCAGCAGGCTGACGTCGTGATCCACGCGAAAATGCGGGCCCACGTATCCGGCCGACGTTGTGAAGCCGGTGTCGCCGGTAAGAATCGCGGAGACAAGCGCGTTATTCAAGTCGACCACGGGCCACAGCGCGTTGAAGGGCCCTTTCGTCAGCGCGCCTTCGCTGCCGAAACCGGTGGTTGCGGGAGATTTTCCGGTGAGGCTCGAGATGCACTCCATGAAAAGCTCTGGCAGCTCCTGATAATGAATCGGCGCGTACACGGCAAGCGGCGGAATGCCCGCAGCGGTATCGGGCGGGCTATTCTTGCGCCCGGCGAGAACCGCGGTGACCGGGAAATGCACGGACCGGTCGGCGGGAATATCGCGCTCCAGCCGCGCCGCAATGCGCGCAAGATATGCGGCGCGCGGTGAGACGAGATCGGGACGCTTTTGCAGGTAGCGCGGATTCTGCGAAGGCTTGCCGTTGACCAGTCGCGGATGCGACGACGCGACGACGAACGCGGTGCCGTTGTTTGAGGATTCCCGCGATGCGAAATCCTGGAGCAGCCGCTGCATCGGTTTCGTGTAACGGTCGAAATCGACCACGTGCTCGACCATCGCGTGCGCCTGCTCGCCGGTCAGCGGCTCGTAATTCGACAAAAACGTGCCGGGGCTGGCAATGTCGGCTTCCGCCTGCCGGTCGACGCCGGGGTTGATGGCGTCATCGGGTCGCTGGAACAGCAGCGTCTCGCAATTCGCGACGAGTTTTACGCTCTCACCGATGGCCTCGCGGTCCAGGTCGTTCAGGCTCGCCCGCGGCAGCACGACGGAGGCCGTGATGTCGTCCTCGACCTGCACCTTTTCCGCGGGGCAGAAATCAGGGCGCAGCTTGTAAATGCGCCAAGCGCCGTCGCGATCGTGGCCCACGCGCAGGTAATTGCTGATCAGCGGCTCGCTATCGAGCTTGAGCTCGTTGCCGAGAAAACCGTCGATGCGGTCCACGGTGAAATGCTCGCGCCAGTTGTCGCCCCACTCGGGGCGATAATAGCGCTTCACGGTGAATAGCAGCTGCCGCGTGGATTGCGGCAGGTTGCGGATCCATTCATTGTGCTCGTCGGTGTAGTGCGGAGACGTAGTGAACAGGCGAATCACAGAGCCCATGGTCCGGTCCGGGCTCAGGACCGGCCGCTTCGCACGCGCGTCGGGTGGCCGGTGTTTGTAGATCGTCGAGAAGTCGCGCTCGAAGATCTCGGCGACCTTATCCATATCCTCGCAGTAGTCGCGAACGTAGACCGGGCCGTTGAGAAGCGCGTGCGCAATCGACTTCGAGATCTCGGATTTGCCGCCGCCGGAGACGGTGCAGGGCTTGTGACAGAGCGTACCTCGCGGCCGAGAGCCGATGAGTCTCCATGCGGTACCGTATGGCTGCTTTTCGAGGTGAACACGAAAACCGGATGGCAGGACGTAAACGTTTGAAGGATGGAGAGTTAGCTGACGGTGGTCTCCGCCTTGCTGCCACCGTACGAGGCCGTCGCGAAGTGTGAAGACAGAATCCTCCGGCAGGTAGAAAACGTCCCGATACCGGCCATCGACACCATACCCTTCCGAATGGTGCTCAACGAGGTCGCCCAGCAACCCCATCGCCTGCTCGAACGTAGCTTTCTTGAGGCTGACGGTGCGTCCGGCGTAGAATTCCGAACCGAGAACGTAGGTCGCGAAGGCGATGGCACCTCCCGCGTGCTCTTCCTCCGCGAGGCCGAAGAGGTTTGCGGCGTAGCTGATCTGCGTCTTCACTTCTTTCTTGCAGTAGCCGTAGTAGTTGTCCGCAATCACGGTGACGATCACGCCCTGTTGATCGCGAGCACAGATTTTGAACGCCTGGCCATCGTTGTACAGCTCGTCGGGGTCGCTCCAGCACATGCCGTCGCCACGCTGGCGCGCGGTGGCTTCGCTCGCGTGCGGCAGGCCGAGCGCCGATTTCTTCATACCGACCAGATGCGGTGCCAGGATCACGCAGCCGGTATGGCCGGTCCAATGCGCCACATCAAGAGCGGCATTGTTTTCCGGCAGATGCGGATCGCCACCGTTGCCGAAAATCGATTCGACGAAATCGAGATTGCTCACCAGGCTGCCGGGCGCGAAAAACCGGGTCTCCATGGTTCGCGCGGGGTCGGATCCCGTGGCCGGGCAGACCAGCGGCCGCAGCAACAGCGAAACGAACAGTTGCGCGGGTTCGGGCTGTCCCGCTGTGAACGGCACGGTGAGAACCTCGCGCGGCGGACGCAGAGCGGCCGCGAGCAGAGCGGCGAACGTGCGCGTCGGCACAGCTTGCTTATCCGCAGGAATCGGAAAGCCGCCTTCGGCGATGTGGAAGACGCCCCGCGTGGTGCGGCGGTCGCTTGAGGGATTGTGCAGCACGCCCTGCGGCACGCGATAGGAGCGCAAGTAAGGCGACGAGAAGCAGTTCAAGTCGGGCGGCAAAGACATGGCGCGCGCCAGCCCAGGCCGGTCGAGGATGAACGTGCTGGCCGGAAGCCGCGGGACGGCCGCATCGGGGCAGGCGTCAGCCAGATATTCGTCGAGAAAGGATTGGATGCGCGCGTCGGCGGGACACAGGTAGGAACCGAGACGGCGTTCCTTCTCGTAATGGTTGCGCAGCAGAGGCCGCGCGATTTCAAGGAAGGGCGCGTCAGATGCGGAACTCGATGCCGGCTGCCCGAGCGCGGCAAGCTTCAACTGAAGATACTGAATCAGATCCAGATCGAGCGCAGCTTGAGGTGCGGCCATTCAACCATCCCGGCCCCCCCGGTCAAGTTGTTTTGATGCCTGTACGGTTGCCGGGATATTACCAAACTTAGGGCACGGGACGAAGCTCGGATACGGTCAGGGAATGATGACGCCGGGGAGGCCGCGGAAGTGGGTGTTGGCGGTGACGAGCTGGGCTTGGCAGACGCGGGAGGTGGCGTAGACGATGGCGTCGTTGCCGTTGAGGTGATGATCGAGGCTCACGTTGGCCGCGGCGAGCGCGACGGTTTCGTCGAGCGGGACGACGCGGCGCAGCAGTGCCTGCGAGGCGAAGCGGTCCGCAAGCGGCCGACCGCGATGCTTCGCGAGTTGGCGGTAGACCTCGAAGATGACCACCGACGGCATGATGACCGAGGCTTCGCCCTCGAGGTAATGCCCGAACGCCGCTGCCTTGGAATCTTCGGTCAGGTATTCGAGCCAGCCTGTGGAGTCAACGAGGTAGAGATCAGAACCGCTCCGTGTGGTCACGATATTCGTCTTTCCATCGGAGGCCCTTAGCGATGCCACGCAGCTCCTTGATCGAGCGGCGCGGCACCAGACGCAGCACGCCGTCGAGCGCGAACATCAGTAGTTCTTGTCCCGCTTCGATGCGCAGCTCTTCGCGGAGCGCCTTGGGGATCACAACCTGAAATTTGGGAGAGACGCGGACCTTTGCTTTCTCCATTGGTGAAAACCCCCGAGCATCCTATCGATCGCCATACGGTATGTCAAGATGCTGATCGATGGCCTCATTGTAATACCTCGATTCAGGGGGCATCGAGCATCGACCACACACTGTTAATCTTAGCGCCGCAGCACGCGCCCGAAAAAATGCCTTCTACTTTCGTAGCAACGCGGGAGATGGCGCGAAAACTAAATTTCTGTCGGCGCGTCGACATGGAAGAGTTCGCAACAAAACTCTCACTCACCCATTCATACCGTGGAAAAATCATCCTGGAGAACGACCGCACCCCTCTATTCGACGGGAAATGATTTCCACTACGCGCCTTCGCATCCCTTCCGAATCGACGGGGCGAACTCGCCGGCGCCAGTCCATCGATCGGAGTGAGCTGCCCGAAGCGAGATGCGTGTTGCAATCGCCGGCGCGGGGCATCTAAATTGACGGCGCGAGACGCACTGACTAGAAGTCGAACGGAGGCGCGACATGAAATTCCTGATCGGGTTGATCGTGGGGCTGTTGATCCTGCCGCTGCTGCTTTTCTTGTACGCCATGAGCGGTCACTTCCCGGCGGCAACGTCGGATCCGCCGATACCGGGCGAAGCAGCGCTGGCCGGCGCGGCACTGGAGGGGCGAATCAAGCGCGAGGCTCCCAACCGTGACGTATCGAATTTCGCCACCTCCGAGCTGGTGAGCGGCGCAAACCTTTATCAGAACAACTGCGCGGCGTGCCATGGTTTGCCGAACCAGCCGGTCCCGCCGGTGGGCCAGGGAGAATTTCCGCGTCCGCCGCAGCTCTTCACCGTGGACGGGCGCGTGAGTGACGATCCCGCGGGCGTCACGTACTGGAAAGTGAAAAATGGAATTCGACTATCCGGCATGCCGTCGTTTGAGAAATCGCTCAGCGATATGCAAATGTGGCAGGTGACGGCGCTCGTGGCGCGTGCCGATAAATTGCCGCCGCAGGTGATGGATGCCCTGAAGCCCGGCGTACCCGTGATCCTGGTGACGGCGGGAGCGGCGGCGCCAGGGGACAACTCGACACCGGCTCCTGCGCCGCAGGCGCATTAGAGCAAACCAGACCGTCGAGGGAGCTGCGGCGAATGCTCCCGCCGAATCAGAAATCGACGTGGAGGCGAAGGCCCGGCACGGTAACAGGACCGCGAGCCTGGTTATAGCCGGGGTTGTTGATGTGCTGGATGTCGAAGGATGCGAAGAAGCCGCGCCAGAGGTGCGCGGTGTAGAAACCTTCGAAGATTTTCTCCGGGCCGTAGGTGAGCGCGCCGTCACCGAGCAGAAAGCCCAGGCCGCCGAGCGCCAAATATCGCTGGTGGTCAGCGGTGATTCCGTTGGCGACGAAGGCGATGCCGGCGCGATCGTTCTTACGGTGCCAGGGAGCGCCCATCGAGAAAGCGCCGAGCTCTAACTCGCGGTCGTCTTCGGTGTAGGCCCACGACTCGTTGTGTCCGTCGCTCCAGCCGAGGCGGCCGAAGACTCCGATATCGTCCGTGATCGACTGCTCGAAGTTCAAGCCGAAGCCGTAGCGGTGTCGGCCCTGGCGGCGCGTGTCGATAATGTTGGGCGTTGCGGTTTCGTGATCCAGGAATTCGGCGATCGCTTCCTTGTAATTCCCCATGCCCGCTTCGTTGAGGTAGCTCAGCAGGCGTACGGTGCCGGTGCGATGCGCGACTGGCTTGCCCGTGGCCTGTAACTCCAGGTTTTCAGCGCGCGCCCGGGCGATGTCCAGATCGAGATTGATACCATTGGCGATCTTCGGTTCGAGCGCGACGGCGAAGCGCGCAGCGAACCAGTGATCGTCATATTCCAGCAGTACGCCGTCGGTATAGCCACGGGTGTTGGCGGCGTAGTCGTAGGCGCCGTTGTTGTCGACCGTCCAGTTCAGGAATTGCAGATGGCTATCCTGGCCCCACGTGTTCAGGTCGAAGAAATCGGCGAGATCGAATTTCCCGACGCGAAATTCGATGCGGCGCGCCGGCACGGACGTGGCGAGATGAAATTCGTCGCGGTCCTCAGTGACTCTTTCATCCGTGAGCGGAATGATCTGGCGGATCATCAGGCGCGCGAGGTAAGGGGTCGTTGGAAGCTGCGCGCCGGATACGGTTCGCACGGAATCGAGATTGGTGTAACCCGCGAGACCGAATGCGTGGCCGATGCCACCGCCGGTGGCGTACTCGATGTCGCCGAAAAATTCGGTCGTCGGAGTCACCTCGAAGCCGGTGAAGACGGTGAGAACATGCGTGGTCGCGCTCTGGGCGCCGGGGGTGAGGCTGTTCGGACCGGTGTATTTCGCCGCGAATGACGGGTGCCACTGGAATACCACGTTCGCCTGGCCTGAAATCCAGTAGCCGGCGTCGTCCGGATGGGGCAGGAGGGTGAGTGAATCGTCGGAAGACGACTGGCCCGAGGACGAATCGCCTGCTGTTTGCGAGTCTGACTGATCCTCCACGTGCGCGAGCTGTGTGTCTTGCGGAGGCGCCTGCGCGGAGTCCTGTGCGCGCGCCGGCCGCGCGGCGACTGCGACCGCGAGCAGCGCAAGGATGACCCGGATCCGCAATCGGTGAGCACGCATGGCGTATATTAACCCCAGTTAACCAAGTAAGTAAACGCTAGTAAACCACACTGGGTTCCACTGGACACCCGACCAGCAGCCGGAGTACCTGAAATAAAGCTGCACGCGCCTTACGGGGGAAATAGAAATACCGGCTTGACGGCTTTTCCCGCTGCTTGATCCTCGATGGCCTGGTTGATTTTATCGAAAGGGTATTTCGTCACCATTTTGTCGAACGGGAAACGGCCGTTCATGTAGAGATCGACCAGCTTCGGGATGAAAACGTCCGGAACGCTATCGCCCTGCACGATGCCGCGAATGGAGATACCGCGGGACATTACGCGGGACATTTTCGGCGCTTCGGCCGGGACGGCGCAGAACCCGAAAATCCCTTTTGCGGTGAGGGAATCGAGCGCGTGCTGATTGCTGTCGGCGCGGCCGGTGGTGTCAAAAGCGCAGCCAACGCCGCTGGGCGCAATTGTGCGAATCTCTTCGGCGACCTTCACCTGCGGACCGGCGAGAACCGTGTGCGTGGCTCCGAGTTGCTTCGCCATTTGGAGGCGCGAGGCGAGCACGTCAACGGCGATGATCGCGGAGCAGCCGCAAACTGCAGAGGCCATCACCGCGCTAAGCCCTACGGGGCCCACGCCGAAGATCGCGATCGCGCTGCCGGCGGGTGCCGCGAGCGAATTCATGACGGCTCCGGCGCCGGTTTGGACGCCGCAGCCGAGCACGCCAAGAATCTCAAGCGGGGCGTCCGTGCGCACCGGAATCGTGTTGCGCTCGCGTGTAACAGCGTAGTTGCAGAACGACGATTGCCCGAAAAAGTGTCCGTGAACTTCGGTTGCGCCGCTGTGAAATGAGCCGGGTTCACCCGCGCGCCCATCGGTGAAGTTCAGCGGCACCAGTTGATCGCAGTACGCGGGATTCCCGGCCAGGCACGTGGGGCAGGCGCCGCAGGAATCGCAGGTGAGCACAACGTGATCGCCCGGCTTGACCTTGGAGACGCGCGCGCCGACGCGCTCGACGATGCCCGCACCTTCGTGGCCTAGCACGGCAGGCATCGGAACACCCATATTGCCTTCGCACGCTTTCACGTCCGTGTGGCAAAGCCCGCAGCCGGCCATGCGGACCAGGATATTTTCCGGGCCCGGCTCGCTGATATCGAGTTCTTCGATGGAGAACTCGTGCCGGCCATCGTGGGCGACCGCGGCGCGCACTTTCATTGCATGAGATCCTAGTTCCCAGCTGCCTGGGGCATCACCAGCTTGCCGACCACCGGGACGGGCAGCGCGCCCTGGTCGAGCACGACGTCGTGGAATTTCAGCATGTCGAAATTCTTTCCGGCTGCGTCCTGATACTGCTGTCGCAGCGCAAACCACTCGCGAATGCCAACGTAATAGGTCGGCAACTGCGTCGAGCTGAGCTTCGCTCGCAAAAGTTTCCCGCTGGCTTCCGCCTGGGTTTGAAATGCGTCTTTGGTCATCAAGTCCATCGCCTCGTCGTCCGTCATGTTCATGGTCTGGAGTTTAACGTCGAGGATCGTATTGGCGAGCACGCGTAAGCGTATCTTGCGCATCATCATGCGGAATCTCGGGTCGTTTCCCAGAAACCCCTCATCCATCATCACCTGCGCGCCGTATTCGGCCCAGCCTTCGACGTAGGCGCCATTGCCGAACAGGGCG
>DATNKM010000022.1:0-6410 GCA_035603395.1 Candidatus Acidiferrales bacterium | reverse complement strand
CAATAGCCGGTTCGCACAGATGCCGGTTACGCTTGCTGGAAATATTCGGTCCAAGCCAAGACAAAAGGGACGGGGGTGAATACGCGTGGCAGAAGTCGTAATTCAAGAGGGCGAGTCGTTGGAGAACGCTCTCCGGCGCTTCAAGAGGAAAGTGCAGTCAGAAGACATCATCAAGGAAATCAAGAAGCACAGCTACTACATGAAGCCGGGGGAAAAGCGTCGAGCCAAACAGGCCCTCTCGCGTAAGCGTCTCCGTAAGAAGCAGCGGCGTGAGCAAGACTAGGCAACCGCATCACTTCAGTCTTTCCATTCAGCTTCGAGCCAGCGGGCGAGACAAGGCCGCAATAATTGGCGGCAACTTGTACGCCCGCGGGCTGCGGGCTGCGCCGATGCCTGCCCCGAGCGAACCCGGCCCCCGGAGCAGCGTATGGAATACCATGACAAGGTCCTGAAGTGCGCCGATTGTGGGGCGGAATTCGTCTTCACGGCCGGCGAGCAGATGTTTTTCGCGGACAAGGGGTTTAAGAACGAGCCGAAGCGCTGCAAGGCCTGCAAAGCGAATCGGGCACAGGGAACGGAGGCAGGCTCAGGAAGCGTACAGCGCGTAGAAACAAAAACGGTCTGCTCGCAGTGCGGGAAAGAGACGACCGTTCCTTTCAAGCCCACACAGGGGCGCCCGGTATACTGCCGGGAATGTTTTCAGCACCGGCGTACTGTCGGCTCGGCTGGCGCAACGGCGTAGCGATATCGATCGCGTCGCGGCAATGCGCTGCGAGAAATAAGCACTTAATACAGGCACGCTGCGGCGGGAGTGTTTCCCGCGAGCGAAGGCGGACGAGCTGCCAAGCGGCAGCCGTTGCCTGGCCGAATCGGTGGCCTCGTCATCATTTGGAATTTCCTCCAGTAAGATCCCGCGCGTAGCCATGTTGCGGGATCCGCCGCCGAACCAGCGCGACGCTTCGTGGCGCTGGAATACCATGCGGATTGCGTGGTATTTTAGGCGCCCAAATTTCAGCAGGCGGGATGATTCGGCCATGGCGAGCTCGAATACTTCTCGCGATTCCACGATGAATCGCAGGTTCTTGCACAG
Organism: Candidatus Acidiferrales bacterium; assembly: GCA_035603395.1. Lineage (GTDB taxonomy): Bacteria > Acidobacteriota > Terriglobia > Acidiferrales > UBA7541 > Palsa-295. The sequence continues at coordinate 5,320 of DATNKM010000022.1, read as the reverse complement.
ACTCCACCGTTCCATCGGTTCACCCCACGTGCGTCTCGCCGTAGGCGATGGCGATCCCTATCCCGCGGATGCGACGGACGCGCTGGCGACCGTGCGAATCGACGGTTTGCGGACGCTCGTTTCGCTGGTTTTGAATCCCGAGGTTGGCTTTGGCGAGGCCTACAGCGACGGACGGATTGAGGTCGAGGGCGATCTGGTTCAGTTGCTGGAAACGGTCCTGGAGTCGATGCCGGAGGGCGGGCCGAGCCGGTGCGCGCGATTATTTTCCCGGTGGTTGGATTGGGTGCAAGCAAATACTCTGCGCGGTTCAGCAAAGAACATTCATCACCACTACGACCTCAATGTCGATTTTTACAAACTGTGGCTTGATTCCCGTCTGGTTTACACCTGCGCGTATTTTCCGGACGAGGCAAAAACACTGGAACAGGCGCAGCTGGCGAAGATGGATCACGTGTGCCGAAAAATAAGGCTGCAGCCGGGCGAGCACGTGGTGGAGGCGGGCTGCGGCTGGGGCGCGCTGGCGCTGCATATGGCGCGGCATTACGGCGCGCGGGTGACGGCGTTCAACATTTCTCATGAGCAAATTCAGGTGGCCCGCGAACGGGCGCGCAAAGAAGGCCTCGATGGCCAGGTCGAGTTCGTCGAGGATGACTACCGGAACATCACCAGGCGATACGATGCGTTCGTCTCGGTGGGAATGTTGGAGCATCTGGGCGCGGAGAATTACGAAGCGCTGGGAGGGGTGATTCAACGGACGATCGGCGACACGGGGCGCGGCCTGCTGCATTTCATCGGGCGCAAGCGGCCGCATGCCTTCAGCCCGTGGATTCGAAAGCGGATTTTCCCGGGGGCGTACGCGCCTTCGCTGGCGGAATCCCTCGGCGTGCTCGAGCCGTGGGACTACGCCGTGCTGGACGTCGAGAATCTGCGCATGCATTATGCGCGGACGCTGGAATGCTGGCTGCGGCGTTATGAGAATGCGTGGAATGACGTGGTGAAGATGTTCGGCGAGAATTTCGCGCGGACCTGGAGATTGTATCTGGCGGGATCGATCGCCGCGTTTCGCGCCGGCAACCTGCAGCTTTTCCAGATCGTGTTCGCAGGCGAGCAATGCCGGCAGATCCCGTGGACGCGGGCGTATTTATATTCTGAACAGGACGACGAGAACAGCCCATGGATTCGTGCGATCTCCTGATCGTCGGCGGAGGGCCGGCCGGCTCGGCGTGCGCGTCAAAAGCGGTGCGCCGCGGACTCGATACGGTCATTCTCGATAGAAGCGTTTTCCCTCGGCACAAGGTTTGTGGCGGGTGGATCACTCCGGTAGTCCTCCAAGAGCTTCAGATCGATGTGCGCGACTACGCGGCGGGCCGCACGCTTCAGCCCCTCACCGGATTTCGCACGGGCTGCATCGATTCCCCTGGCGTTGAAACACGCTACGGCAAAACGATCAGTTACGGAATCCGCCGGTGCGAGTTCGACGATTATCTTTTGCGACGCAGCGGCGCCCGACTGCGGCTGGGCGCCAGCCTGACAAGGCTTGAGCGGTCTGCGGACGGATGGATCGTGAATGGCGAGATACGGGCGCGGATGATCGTCGGCGCGGGCGGGCATTTCTGTCCGGTGGCGCGGTATCTGGGAGCGGATGCGAGAAAGGAAATCGCGGTGATTGCGCAGGAGGCGGAGTTCGAAATGGAGGTCCGGGAAAGCGCGGCCTGCGCGATTCGCGAGGACGTGCCGGAGCTTTACTTCTGCCGGGACATGCGCGGCTATGGGTGGTGCTTTCGGAAGGGCGATTATCTGAATATCGGGCTGGGCCGGCTGGACGCGCGCGGGCTGCCGAAGCACGTGTCGGATTTTGTCGAATTCCTGAAGAGCACGAAACGGATTGGATTCGACCTGCCCAGTCCGATGCAGGGGCATGCGTACCTGCTGCTGCGCGACATGCGCAGCCGGATCGTCGACGACGGGGTGCTGCTGGCGGGAGACGCGGCCGGCGTCTCGTACTCGCAAAGCGGCGAGGGGATTCGCCCGGCGATCGAATCGGGGCTGATTGCCGCCGATGTGGTGCTCGAGGCAGACGGAAATTACGGCGCGGCGAGTCTTGGTCACTACGCGACGCGTTTGCGGGAACGATTCGGGAATCCGCGCGGAGATCTGGCTACGGAGGTTGGGCGGCGGATGCCGGTGAGTCTGCTGAGCGCCATTTCGCGGCAACTGATGGCGAGCCGATGGTTCTCGCGGCACGTGGTGCTCGACCGCTGGTTTCTTCACGTCGACGTACCAGCGCTGGAGTCGGTCGAGGGGGCCGGAGCAAAGTCTCATGCGAGCGCGGCCTGAAGATTCACTGGGCAGAGTTCAGATCGTTTGAAAGCGGATTTATTCCGTAACGAAGACCTTGCGTTTCTTGCTGACCTGCGATTTTTCGTCAAACCACACTTTGCATTGCGTATTCGATTCGTCGATGGTCCACACATGCTCGGAGGCAGCGCCTTCGCTGAAAGTAAGGTTCTGCTGATGGAGCAGATCGCGAATCTTCGCCTGGGCGTCGCCGACCGAAATCGAATCGCAAACCGATGCCGAGCGCACGTTCAATCGCGCGGCGGGAATTGCCGGCATGTCGCCACCGGCAGAGGGTGGCACGCCGGTGTCCGATATTTTCGTTCGCCACATCTGGACGCCATTGGCGCGGTAGGCCTGGATGTAGCCGCCGTCGTCGCACTGCGTCTGCTGGTAGTAGGCGATGCCGGCGGTATTCGGAAGCGCCGGCGTGATTTTCACGGACTGGCAGCCCTGGATGTCGCCCGACCGCCACAGAGTGGAGCCGGGAGGGAGCCGATCACCATGGGCCACCGTGACCGTGGCTTCCGCTGAGCCGTCGGCGCTTCTCCCGTCAACGTGGTAGTCGCCCGGCTCCTTCGCCACGATCGTGAATTCGTCTCCATCGCGAGTCCAGAAAGCGTCTGGGTCGGAAACGTGCCAGGCGATGTGGTTCACCATGTGGCCGGCCTGGTCGATCACGCGAAACGATGCCGACTGGCCGACCAGCAGCGTTACGCTGGAGGGAGTGATCCTGACGAACAGCGGCGCTTGGGCCGGCGATGGAGCAGCGAATGAGAGCGGAACGGCCGAGGAAACAAGCGCCGACGCCGTCCACCGGATGGTTCGACCCATCATTCGTTCATCTTTAAGCGCAAAAACGACCGGGTCAATGTGACCAGAGCAATGTGTAACCTTCTGAGTAAACAGCGCGGCAAACCTTGCGCGAGGTACGTCCGCTGATTTGACCCTATGCGAGAGGCGAGCCTAAAATTGATGGGGAGTGGAGGCTGACTTTGATCGATGAAAAAGGTGTGCGCGACTATCTGCGGCGAGCCCTGGGCTGGCACGAGGCGCACGTGGATTGGCTCAAGGCGGTTTCAGGGATTCCCGAGAAACTGCGTGGCAAGCGGCCGAAGGGAGCGGAGCATTCGCCTTGGGAACTGCTCGAGCATATGCGCCTTGCGACCTGGGACATCTACGAGTTCTGCAAGGACCCTAAGCACGCGTCGCCGAAATGGCCCCAAGGGTACTGGCCGAAGAAACCGGCGCCGCCGAACGCGGCTGCCTGGGACAGGAGCGTTCATGCTCTGCAAAAGGACCTGGAGGCGATGGGCAAGCTCGTGACGGACCCGCAGACGGACTTGCTGGCGCCGATTCCGCGCGGAGATGGCCAGACCATCCTGCGGGAAGTCCTGCTGATCGCCGATCACAATGCCTACCATCTGGGGCAGCTCGTGCTGGTCCGCCGGCTGCTGGGTTGCTGGCCGGAAAACTGAACCGCACTTCCGCCCGAGTCCGCCGTTTCAGGAACCCTAGAATTGATACAATAGCGGTCGCCACAAATCAGAAGCTGAGGGATAGGTAAGGTATGAGTCGGGAACAGGCAATCGCGGAATCCGCATCTTCCACTACGCAGCAGGACCGCCTCTGGGAATCGTTTCGCCGCTGGGGATACATGCAGGCCAGCCTCGATCCGCTGGGTGATCTGGAACCGGCGCCGATGCCGGAGCTGGACGGCTGGGGACCCGAGGCGGATACCGCACGGCGCGTTTATTGCGGCAGCATCGGCGTGGAATTCATGGACATTCCGGACCGCGAGAAACGCGCCTGGATCCAGCAACGCATGGAATCGGATGCGCCGAAGCCGGACCGGGACCGAATTCTCGATCTTCTGATTCGCGCGGATATCTTCGAGCAGGTTTTGCAGACGCGCTATCTGGGCACGAAGCGGTATTCGCTGGAAGGCGAAAGCGCGCTGATTCCGCTCCTGGACTCGGTCCTGAGCGCGGCGTCCGATCAGGGCGCGGAAAAAGCGATGCTGGCGATGAGCCATCGCGGGCGGCTCAACGTGATGGTGCATACCGTGGGGCGCGCGGCGGCGGACGTGTTCGCGCGATTCGAGGACGTGGACCCGCGGAGCACGCTGGGCAGCGGCGACGTGAAATATCACATGGGCGCGACGGGAGCTTTCCACTCGGCGAATGGACGCGAAGTGGAAATTCATCTGGTTTCGAATCCAAGCCATCTGGAAGCAGTCGATCCGGTGGTGATCGGGCGGACGCGCGCGAAGCAACAACGGCGCGGCGAAAACGGGCGGCGGCGCGTGGTAGCGGTCGTGATGCACGGAGACGCGGCGTTCGCAGGCCAAGGCATTTGCGCCGAGGTTCTGAACATGGCAGGCGTCGAGGGGTTTGCGGTCGGCGGCTCGGTTCACATCATTGTGAACAACTTGATCGGCTTTACGACCGCTCCAAGGGACGGCGGGTCGTCCCGTTACTCCTCCGATCTGGCCAAGCGCCTGCCCATCCCGATTTTCCACGTGAACGCAGAGGATCCCGACGCGGTGGTGCGCGTGGGCAAGATGGCGCTGGATTACCGGTACCAGTTCGAGACGCCCGTGATGATCGATCTGATCGGCTACCGGCGCCACGGGCACAGCGAAGTGGACGATCCGACGATCACGCAGCCGTTGCGCTACCGCAAGATCGAGGCGCATCCGGAGCTGTGGAAGATTTACGCGGAGAAGACCGGCGTCGACCCCTCGCCGATGGTCGAGCGCGTCCGCGACGATCTCGACGCAGCCCAAAAAGAGGCCCAGGAAATTGAGAAGAGCCCGCAGATGCGGAAGCTGCCGCGGTATTGGGGCGCGTTTCGCGGAGGGAAGTACGATCCTTCACTCGAAGTTCCCACGGCGGTTGCCGCCGATTCGCTGACGATGATCGGCGAAACGCTGGCGAGCTATCCGGAGGGATTTCACGTTCACCCCAAGGTGAAAAAGCTG
>DATNKM010000086.1:0-23018 GCA_035603395.1 Candidatus Acidiferrales bacterium | reverse complement strand
CCCTCTTTTACCTCGACCACCTGCCCGCGGGATCCGAGTTTCTCGACGTCTTCCTGTAAAATGATCTGCATGATGTCTGCCTCTGAGCCTTTCAAATAGCGGTAGGGACGGGTTTAATACCCGTCCTGCGGAATCAATTTCTTTTACAGCTCGGCCGCAAACGGCAGCAGCGCGATGTTCTGCGCCCGCTTGATGGCCACGGTCAGCCAGCGCTGGTGACGCGCGCACGTGCCCGTCATGCGGCGCGGCAAAATCTTCCCGCGCTCCTGCAGGAACGGCGCCAGAATCTCCGCACGCTTGTAGTCGATGTAGTCGGACTTGTCGACGCAGAAGCGGCAGACCTTCTTCTTGCGCACGAAATTCCGCTTGCCGCGCTTCGCCGGCCCTCCCGGACGCGCGCCCGGACCACCCGGACGTGGACCGCCCGGCCCGCCGAACCGCGGAGGCCCCGTATGCCCGCCGCCCGAAGGTGGGCCGGAATGTCCGCCCGAACTGCCTCCCTGATATCCCGTCGAGCCCGTGGGCGCCGCAGGGGGCGCGGCCGGACGTGGTGCCTGTTCATCTGCCATTCGTTTTCTCCTGATCTCGTCTCAAAGAAAGTTTAGGAAGCCGCCGCAGCCGGTGCGGGAGCTGCCGGCGCAGCCGGTGCGGCCGAAGGTACAGCCGAAGGAACCGTCTTGCGCGGACGCCGCGCCGCGCGCTTTTCGCGATGCCGCTTCAGCTTTTCCTGCCGCTTCAATTCCTCGTCCACGCGCACGGTAAGATACTTCATCACTGGATCGGCCACCTTCAGCCGGCGCTCAAGCTCCTTCACCACTTCGCCGTGGGTCGACTTCAGCACCATGTAGACGTAAAAACCCTCGCGCAGCCGCTGCACTCGGTAGGCCATCCGCTTCCGGCCCCATTTCTCCGTCTTCTCGATCTTTGCGCCCTTGTCCGTGGCGGTGTGCTCGACCGTTGCGATCACCTTATCGACGTCCGCCTCCGGTGTATCCGGCCGGCAGATAAAAATCAAATCGTACTGTCGCTCTTCCATGTGTCCTCTCAACTCCGTGCTTCCTACCGCAGCAAACTTTCCCTTGCCTATTCCCTACTCCGAACTCTCCTCGCCTTCACCGTCCGGCGACGCCTTGCGATTGAATCGCGACATCGCCTTCTCCACGCCGTCCTTCAAGATCACTTCCACGGCGTCGATCGCGTCGATCATCATGTCCTCCGCGATCTTGCGCTCTCTGCGATCCATCGGACCCAGCACGTAATCCCGTCGGTCGCCCCACATCTTCTCGGGCTGGCATCCCAGCCGCACGCGGATGAATTCATCCGTGCCCAGCGAGCTGATGATCGATTGCAACCCGTTGTGCGTACTGTTGCGCCCCTTGTCCCGGACGCGCAGCATTCCCCACGGCAAATCCACTTCGTCGATCAGCACGATCAAATCGGCCGGCGACGCTCCGTACCGCTCCAGCAGCGCCCGCACCGATGTGCCACTCAGATTCATCATCGTCTGCGGCTTGGCCAGCGCCACATCCAGGCCCGCCAGCTTGCCCAGCCCGACCAGCGCCTTTGATTCCGGCCGCGTCACTCGAATTCCCCCGCGGCCAGCCAGCGCGTCCACCGCAAGAAAGCCCAGGTTATGGGGCGTCCATTCGTACTCCGGCCCCGGATTGCCAAGGCCAACGACAAGCCACATTGGCGAGCCGCCTCCTGACGGGCCCACGTCGGGCAAGCGTTACTTCTTCTTCTCGGTCTTCTCGGCCTTCGGCGCGGTTTCGGCTCCGCCCTCACCTTCGCCTTCTTCTTCCTTCTTGCCCTTCTTGATCACTTCGGGCTCTGCCGGCGCGGTCTCCGACGCCACAGCCGTCGCTTCCGGAGTCACTACCTCTTCCGCCTTCAGCGTAACGACGTGCGCCAGCACCTGCTTCGCGTCGGTAAGCAGCTTCACCTTTTGCGGATCGACCGGCAGATCGCCCGCGCGCAGCTGCTTGCCGATCGTCAGCCCGCTCACGTCCATCTTGAACTCTTCCGGAATGTCGCCCGGCAGACATTCGATTTCCACTTCGCGCGACACCATCTCAAAAATGCCGCCCTGCAGCTTCACGCCTTCGGGCTCGCCGAACGTGTGCACGGGCACGCGCACGCGCATCCGCACGTTGACGTCGATGCGCAGCAAGTCCACGTGCAACAGCGAATTCGTTACCGGATCGACCTGCCAGTCCTTCAGCATGGCCTTTTCCTCGCTGCCGCCGGCCACCTGCACGCTGAATATCGTGTTGTGGCCGGATTCCGACCGCAGGATCCGCGCCACCTGCTTCGCGTTCACGGAAAGAGAAATCGAGTCCTTTTTCGCGCCGTACAGAACCGCCGGCACCAGGCCCTCGGCCCGCGTCCGCCGCGCTGGACCCTTCCCGCGCCCTTCGCGAATTTTTCCTTCGACTGTAAACGTCTCCATGATTTCTTTCCTTTTCCTAGCCGCAGCTCAAATAAAAAGTTCGCTGATCGACGTTTCTTCGTGAATCGACTGAATCCCTCGCGCCAAGAGCGGCGCCACGCTCAAAACTTTGAGCTTCGAAAGCTTCGCGGCTTCCGGGCTCAGCGGCACGGAGTCCGTCACCACCACTTCCTCAATCGCCGACTTCGTCAGCCGGTCTACCGCCGGCCCGGAAAGCACCGCATGCGTCGAGGCTGCAAACACGCGCGTTGCCCCGTTCTGCAGCAGCGCCTCGGCGGTCTTCACCAGCGTCCCGGCCGTGTCGATAATGTCGTCGATCACCAGTGCCGGACGCCCCTTCACGTCACCGATCAGGTGCATCACTTCGCTCACGTTCACATCGATGCGGCGTTTATCGACGATCGCCAGTGGCGCGTCCATCCTCTTCGCAAACAGCCGCGCGCGCTCCACGCCGCCCGCATCCGGCGAAACCACGGTCACCTGCCCCAGATTCTTCTTCTGAAAATATTCCACCATCACCGGCGCGCCATACAAATGGTCCACTGGGATATTGAAATATCCCTGAATCTGCGGCGCGTGCAGGTCCAGTGACAAAACCCGGCTCGCTCCCGCCGTTTCCAGCAAATCGGCCACCAGCTTTGCCGATATCGCCACGCGTGGCCGGTCCTTGCGGTCCTGCCTCGCGTACGGGTAATACGGGATTACCGCTGTAATCCGCCAGGCCGACGCGCGCTTGAACGCGTCAATCATCAGGAGCAGCTGCATCAGGTGGTGATTCACCGGGCTGCTGCACGGCTGCACGACGAACACATCCGCGCCGCGTACGTTCTCCAGAATCTGATAGCGCGTCTCGCCGTCGGAAAAATGCCCGTGCTCAGCCCGCCCGCGCGGCACTTCCAAATAGGTGCAAATCGAATCTGCCAGCGCAGGATTCGCCGTTCCGCAGAAAACCTTACACCTGTCTGTGAGCAAAGACGTCCCTCAGCCGGCCGCACGAAATCCCATCGCGCGACCATACTTTTCCCTGGATAGGGTTTCTACGACGAAAACCGAATCTTCCGGAAATGCACGAGCGGCTCGGCGCGCACGCGCTGGGTTTCGGAAGACTCCGAACACCGCCGACCCGCTACCCGCCAGCGCGGCATCTGCGGCTCCTCGCTTGAGCAAATCCGCCCGGATTCCTCCGAGTCGCGGATGTCGGCTGAAAACGGGACCCTCGAAGTCATTCGAGAGCCCTTCCTGCCGGCTCCAGCACAGAGCGCAGAACCCCCAAATATTAGGGGCTTTCGCGCGGTTTGTCAATTCCGCTGACACCCATTGATAGGCGTCCTTCGTGTTGACCCCGATTCCCTTTGGTGACACCACCACGACCGTTCGCTTCGGCGCGTCGTCGAGCGGATAGATTTCATCGCCGCGATTCACCGCCAGCGCCCGCCCGCCGAAAAGAAAAAATGGCACATCCGCCCCAAGCCCCGCTGCAATTTCGATCCGTCTCGCCAGCGGCACCTTCCCCTTCGTCAGCCGAAGCATGCCGATGATGGCTGCCGCTGCGTCGCTCGATCCCCCGCCGAGCCCGCGAGCCACCGGAATGCGCTTCTCCAGGCTCGCACGAACGCCGCCGCGAAATCCGGTCTCGCATGCAATCGCGTCGATCGCGCGGTACACCAGGTTGCCGGGCCCCGTCGGCAATTCCGCGTCGTTCGTCTCGAGCGTGATTCCGGGCTCCGACACCCGAGTCAGTTCCAGGGAGTCCGCCAGCGAGATCGTCTGGAATATCGTGCGCAGCTCGTGATAGCCGTCCGGCCGTTTGCCCATCACGTGCAGACACAAATTGATCTTCGCAAACGCAGGAATCCGCACTGATTTTTTCTTGCTGGATTTCATCCGAGGGAGCTTACTGCGGTTTCACCGTGTCCGGCGAGGATTTCTGCGCCAGCCGCTTCTTCAAGGTTTTCAGCTGCGTTTCAATCGCGGTCACGCGATCGGCTTCGTAATCGGCAGGCAGCGCCTTCTGCCAAGCCGTCAGCGAGCGCTCGAAATAATCCGCGGCGCGTTCGTTCTGTCCGAGCTTCAAGTAAACGTCCGCCAGATGGCTCAGGATCGTTGGATCGTCGCCTTCGTGGTCGATTGCCTTGTGCAAATATTCTTCGGCTTCCACGAGCTTGTTCTGTTTGTAGTAGGCCCAGCCAAGGCTGTCGAGATACGCCCCGTTGTTGGGCTCCTGCCTCAATGCGCGTTGGATCAGCGACGCGGCTTCGTCCACGCGCACCCCGCGATCGGCCAGCATGTAGCCGTAATAGTTCAGCACCGGACCGTCGTTGGGATTCACGTCGAGAACTTTGCGGAATTCCTGCTCGGCGTCGTCGAATTTCTTCTGCCGCTCGTAGATCGACCCGAGCAGATACCACACGCTTACTTTTCCGGCGGCCTCATGCGCCAGCGACTCAGCCTTCTGCGCCGTCTGCTCCGCATCCGCATACTTCTTGCCACGCGATTCCACTTGCGCGATGTCGAGATAAATCTCAAGATCGTCGTCGTTGCCCTTCAGCAGGCCTTGCAGCAGCTTCTGCGCATCCGCGGTATCGGATTTTTCGCCGTAGAGCATCGCCAGCGTCACGGTGGCGTCCGGCGAATCGGGGGATGTGTTCACCGCCTTTTTCGCTTCGGCGATGGCATGGTCGAGATCGTGATTTTCGCGGTAGGCTTCGATGGTCAGCATCTGCGCGCGTTTCTGCGCGTCGGGATTCAGCTTGCCGAGATCTTCGTAGGTTGAAAGCGCGGCGGAATAATTGTGCTGCTTCTCGTAGGCCTGGCCCAGCTGCTCGTAGAGGACCGCCAGCGCACTCTGGTTTCCGTCGCCGCCTACCTGGCTCTTGATGCCGGCGATCGCGTCGGTCAGCACCTTCACCGCATCGTCGTAGTGCCCCTGGTCTTCGTAGAGCAGCGCTTCGTTGTACAAGATCTGCAGGCTACCCGGCGCCAGCTGCTTCGCGCGAGCCAGGCTCGATGCGGCCTCGTCAAATCTACCCAGTTGGCGGTAAAGCTGCGCGGCCCGCAGAAAATTTTCCGACGTGCCAGGCTCCAGCTCCGTCAACTTGTTGAACTGCTCGAGCGCCTCCGCATACTTGTCCTCGGAAAGCAGCGCCTGCGCCAAGCCGTGGCGATGCCCCGGATCATCCGGGTCGCCTGCCACCGCTTGCTGATACGCCGCTTCGGCCTTCGGATAATCCTTCGCCTGCGAATAGGCATCGCCCAGCAGATCGTAAATGTCCGGCGAAGCGGTATCGCCGGCCGCGCGCGTCAAAAGCTCGATCGCTTCCTGCGAGCGGCCCTCATCAATCAGCAACTGGCTCAGCTGTTCGAGACCCGGCCCATTCTCCGGATCGTGATCGATCACCTGCCTCAGCACTCTTTCGGCTTCCGAATGCTTGTTTTGGAATCGATACAGCCGCGCAAGCCACAGCAGCGAGTACGTGTCGTTCGGTTCGCTCTTCAGGATCGCCTGGAACTCCGCCGTGGCTTTCTCGAGGCTTTCCTGCTGCACATCGCCGGCGTTCATGTCGCCCAGCGTCCGGACATAAATCCGCGCGAGCAGCCGGTGCGCGTCCACATTATCGGGATCAATTTTCAGCGCGGCCTGCGCTTGGACCACAGCCTCGCGAATATGCTGCGACTTCGCGTAAATCTCGGCCAGCCGCTCCAGAATCGTCGCTGAATCCGGCTCCAGCTCCAGCGCCTTCTTGTAGGAACCGATCGACTGCGTGGCCATGTCGGAGTTCGAGTTCATCTCGAACTGCTCCTCCTGCAAATGGCCCATGGTGAAGTAGTAGTAGGCGTCAGCGCGCGCGGAATCGGCCGTTGAAATCTGCGCTTTCGCGACCGGAGCGGGGGCTGGTGTGGCGGACTGAGCGAGCGCAACCGGCGCGCAGACGACTGCAGTCAAAACGGCGGTGCCAAAAAACCTGGTCATGTTCATATATATGCCTAGTCCGGGCGGAAATTCATTATCGTATAGGCTCGCGCACCCGTCAAAGCTTTCCCCGCCGCGATGTCGCCATCATTGGCCATCGGATCGCTACGGCTATAAGACGCGCGTCGCCGAATTCCGGTTGTGGTTTAGTTGAATAGCCTGCCTGCGGGCCGCCGCCGTGTGGCGCTAGTGCTGAAAGGTCATTCGGGCTTACAATCCTAGCAGGGCACATCCGCGATTCGGACCCAGTCCCTAGCTTGCATGAACACCGCTTTTCGCCATCTACGACTCGCAACGACTGCCTTCGCTCTGCTGGCCGCAGTTCCCTGCTCAGCGTTCGCGCAAAACGCAGCCGGTGCAGGCACGCAATCGGCTATCGCGCCACCCGTTGATTCCACTCGCGCAGCTGCCGCCAAGGCGCCCGCGGACGTCTCGCAACCCGCGGTTCCCAAGCCCGCGCTCAGTGAGCTCGCATGGCTCGCGGGACGCTGGCAAGGCTCGTGGGGACCGCGCGTCGCGCAGCAAACCTGGACCGCGCCGAAAGCCGGAGTCATGATGGGCACATTCCAGCTCGAAGAAAACGACAAAACGCTGGTGCTCGAGCTCTTCACCCTAGTGGACGAACCCGACGGAATCAAATTCCATCTGCGCCATTTCACGCCCTCGCTCGTAGCCTGGGAAAAACCGGGCCCGACCATCCTCGATCTGGCCAGCGCTGACGCGAAATCCGTCGTTTTCGAGAATCCCGTCGACGGCCAACCCAAGCGCACCACCATCACGCGCGTCGACGCCGACACCTACATCTCAAAATCCGAAGTGATCCCTGAAAAAGGCGATCCGCAAGTAACCGAGATCACCTACCGCCGCCAAAAAGACGCCCCTCTGCCCAAGCATTAACAGGTTTCGTATCCGCGCATGGTTATTTAGCGGCCGCCTTCGCAACATTTCTGGGCTCGACGAACGTTACGTACCTGAATTGTTCGGAGAATTTCTAGGCAACGGGAACGGCGAGGTTTTTCCGGATTTGCTTTTCGGTATAAAGCGCATGATCGGCCCGGTCCAACAACTCCTCCTGCGTCTCGCCATATTTGTAGTCCGTAAACCCAGCCGAAAAACGAAATGGTACTTCAGCAGACTCGAGCTCGATCGAAAGATTCGCCAACCGCTCCAGCACCAGCTGGACCTGCTGCGTATCACACTCTGGCAGCAACACCACAAATTCGTCGCCGCCGATCCGCACCGCCAGATCCGACCCCCGAATCGCCCGGCTCAACCGCTCGCCAAACGTCTTCAGCGCCAGATCGCCCGCCACATGCCCGTGCGAGTCGTTGATCTTCTTCAGCTCGTCCAGGTCCACCATGAGCACCGTCAGCGTGCTTTTCAATCGCTCCGCGCGCGACATCTCCGCCAGCAACCGCTCCTGCGCGTAGCGCCGGTTGTGCAGACCCGTCAGGGGGTCGAGCATCGCAAGCTTCAAATAGGACTCCGCTAGCAGGTGCTGCTCGGTTGAAATCTCCACCTCTTCGGCCAACCGCTTCCGGGCCTGCATCAGCTGCATTTGCTGATAGAGCGTGTAGATGCTGAAGATCAGCACCATACCGACCAGCCCGCGCACCGCTTGGCTCATCCGAAAAACGTAGAACGGATCCTGGGCGTCGAAAATCACCGTCATGGAAAGCGTTGCCACAGCGAGCGTCAGCGCCAGCGCAATCACGATCGCCAGAAACCACAGCGTCCAGTTCGAGCGCGACATCCTCCGGAGGTTTTTGCGAATTTCGTTCGCGCGGTGCTCAATCTCCGGATCGGGCAATGTAATTTGGTTGATCGTCGCCATGGCCAAGACAACCTCGTCGCGGGTGCGGACAGCTCTTATGAAGGTAGTACCGCCCTCGCCGCTTCGCGAAGGAATTTGCGCTTGCTGTTTCCCGGCCGATACTCCCGCCTGCTCGTAAAACCGAGCAATGCCGTGTGTTAAGATGACCCGGCGCGGAGGTGCCCGTGTGGAATAGCCCCGTCCACTTGTTGATTATCGGGATCATCGTGGTGATCCTGTTCGGCAGCAGGAATCCCCGGCCGCGAAAGCCTCCCAACCACCCGGTCCCGGCCAATGATTCTCCGCAGACCAATCGCCCCCGGAAACGCCGCACGAAATTCTGGCACGCATCCAACGACTTCTAGCTCGATCGACAAAACCGGCGGGCGGATCGAATGACGGGCCAGCCTTTTGCAGTACAATCATCGCGCGGGGCTGTAGCTCAGATGGATAGAGCAGCAGTTTCCTAAACTGCGTGTCGGGAGTTCGACTCTCCCCAGCCCCACCATTCTCGCTGAAAAGTCGCTGAACATGGTGAGACCGTCTTACGATGAAGACGAAGCTTTCCACCAAAGGCCAGGTCGTCTTACCGGGCTCCATCCGCCAGAAGCTCGGCCTTCAACCGGGCGACGAACTCGACGCATCGATACGAAACGGCGAAATCACCCTCAGACCCAAGCGAAAGCGCAGGTTCAAAGCGCGTATCGTCACCGACCCGATTCTGGGAACACCCGTGGTCACGTTCGGACCAGGCGGCCTCAAGCGCAGGGATTTGACTACGAATCCGACTGCAGCGTGCTTTTCATGTTGACCCATACAGCGCCCGCTGGAAGAAACAGGACAAGGAATTGGAAATGCTGGTCAGCCGGATGGGTGCCGGCAAATCCTACAAATGCTCGGTAAAGGCGGACCTGAAGCCATTCGTTTACGAGTACGAGGACGGTAAAACCGTCACAAAGCCAATGGCGCAATCGTCCGCGCAGCGATCTCACCCTCCTGTTGCCGCGCTACGGAACATCAAATTCCCGATCCGCCATATCGACGCGCGACCGTTGACACCCTGCCCCACCCCCGTATAATTGTTTTCGCCCAGTCTTTGCGTGACCGCGGGCACGCCGAATCGAAAGCAGGCTAGCGTTGACGCCCTCACACATCCTGGCCGCGCTACTCATCTGGAGCTCGAACCCGGTCACGTCCTACTTCCGTCGTCTGGTCGACCCTACCTTCCGCGGCCTCTATCAAGCCAACGCCTTCGACCTAGCGATCATGCTTCCCTATTTCTTCGTCATGGCCGTCCTCGCCATGTATGGCCTGCATCGCTACGCGCTGGTCTATCACTATTTCAAGAACCGCAAGAATGTCCCCGGACCACCGCCGCCCGTCGCCGAATGGCCCAAGGTCAGCGTCCAGCTCCCGATCTACAACGAACGCTACGTGATCGAGCGCCTCATCGAAACCGTCGCGCAGTTCGATTACCCGCGCGAACTTCTCGACATCCAGGTCCTCGACGATTCCACCGACCAGACCCAGCAGGTCGCCCGCGATTGCGTCGAGCGCCATCAGGTTTTGGGCGTCCCGATCAGTTACATCCATCGAGACAATCGCGAAGGATTCAAAGCCGGCGCGCTGCAGGAAGGCCTGAAATCCGCCACAGGCGAATTCGTCGCCATCTTCGATGCCGACTTCATCCCGCCGTCCGATTTTCTGCGCCGCACGGTGCCCTATTTCACCGATCCCCAGATCGCCATGGTGCAGACGCGCTGGAGTTACGTGAATCGCAATTATTCGAAGCTCACCGAGGTCGAAGCCATTCTGCTCGACGGACATTTTGCCATCGAGCACTCCTCGCGCTTCCGTAGCGGCCTGTTTTTCAATTTCAACGGCACCGCCGGAATCTGGCGCCGCACCTCGATCGAAGACGCCGGCGGCTGGCAGCACGACACGCTTACGGAGGACACCGATCTTTCCTACCGCGCCCAAATCCGCGGCTGGAAATTCCTCTACCTGCCCGAAATCGACTGCCCGAGCGAACTGCCTGTTGAAATGAACGCTTTCAAGTCGCAGCAGGCCCGCTGGGCCAAGGGCCTGATGCAGACGGCGAAAAAAATCCTGCCGCGGGTGATGCGCTCCGACGCGCCGGCAAAAGCCAAAGCCGAGGCCTTTTTTCACCTCACCGCCAATATCAGCTACCCGCTGATGGTTTTTCTCTCGATTATCCTGCTACCGGCGATGATCGTCCGCTTCTATCAAGGCTGGTTCCAGGTCCTGCTAATCGATTTGCCGCTATTCCTCGCGTCCACGTGTTCGATTTCTTCGTTCTATCTTTGCGCGCAGCGAGCGTTCTACCCCAAGACGTGGAAACGCACGTTCTGGTATCTGCCCTTCGTGATGGCCGTCGGTATCGGCCTTTCGGTGAAAAACGCAGTCGCAGTCGTCGAAGCCATCGTCGGAGTGAAATCCGAATTTGTCCGCACGCCGAAATACAAAGTCGAAGCCGGCGGAAAGGGTTCCGTCGACCTGGCGAAGAAGAAATATCACAAGAGCGCAGGCTGGCTGCCCTGGACGGAAGTAGTCCTGGGAATCTATTTCGCCGGCGGCGTCGTCTACAGCATCCAGAACACGAACTACCTAACAGTACCGTTCCTACTCCTATTCGTCTGGGGCTACCTCTACACTGGCACAATGTCGTTAGCGCAGACCTACGTCGGTCGCCTGCGCTCGCGCGCAAAGGAATTGCCCGCTCCAACCCCAGTTGCCGTCGCGGTGCCGACCCAAGCTACAGCCGCAGCCGAATCCACCGCCTCGGACTAAGTCCAGCTATTCGGTTGCGTCTCGCAACTTGTATCAAGCAATCCGCTAGGCGGCCGTGTTTTGTACCGAAAGGATTGGTGTCAGCAGCCGTGAAATATATCCCCAGGGTACGAACAAGAGGCTCTTCCCCTGAAATTTCCGGTGGATGCACGTCTTGCAAAGATCCGCATTGATTGAGCCCATTCGACGCCGAAATAGCATTCCGACATTTCTGTGGAACGAGCAGCTCCCCGACAATCGTAACTTCAGCGGCTCTGGCTCGCTCGAAATGCGCTTCGATCTCCTCCAGGAAAATCGTGAGGCTCTGCGTCTCAAAAACGAGCGCTTTCGGCATCGCATCTTCAGGCCGAGACTGCTTCACCATGATCCATGCTTTGCCTGCCCTCATCTGCGGTCCGCTCGTCGGATTCCCGTAACGGTAATGCTCGACAAACCCGGAGGCCTTGCCAAGCGAGACGATGGCTTTCTCTCAATCTCGATACCGTATGTGCGGGAGAAGAGCGCCAGTCGGCGAAGAGCAGTTTGCAGTCAGGGAATGTCCCTCCTTCGAAGATTTCGACGAACCTGCAGCAGCCCGTGTCAGTGGCCAACGATTTCAAGCAGGAAAAGTTATCGCGAATTTGAACATCAGCACCGAGCCCGTCAGCGAGCGACGCCGCGCGCCGAAACTGATACGATAGGCCAACATGAACGCCGCGAATTCACAGCTGCGACGTCGAATCACCATCCTGGCCGCGCTCGCCGTTTTATGCGCGTGCACCGTCGCATCGGCGCGCTTTCGTCAGCCCAACGACGAATATGCCGCCCGTCGCGCGAAGCTGCGCGCAGGCATCGACGGCCCCATCGTGATCTACGGCTACACTGGCCACGAAGACGCCTCCGAAGTCGCCATCTTTTTCCAGGAGCCAAGTTTCTATTACCTCACGGGCCACGATGAACCCGGCGCCGTGCTCCTGATCGCACCCGATCGGCCTGCAACCGAAGGTCAAGCGGCGACACCGTCCGAAGTTTTGTATTTGCCGCAGCGCATCCTGGATCCACACGACTCCAGCGGAGAATTGTGGGAAGGTCCCAAAATCGGGCCTGACGATCCGGGCGTGCAAGAAAAGACGGGCTTCGCAAGCGTCGAGCCGATCGCAAATCTGAAAGGCGATCTTGCAAAACTCGCCGCGAGCTACAAAACCTTCTACACCATCGTTCCGCCCGGCAAGGAAGACGGCTACCCGCACTTCACAGAGTCCGTCGCCGCGCTCCGTGCTGGCGTTCCCGGTACCCAAGTCAAGGACATCTCGGCAAAGCTTTTCGCCCAGCGCCAGGTGAAATCCGAAAGCGAGCTCGCGCTGCTCCAGAAAGCGGACGATCTGTCGATCGACGCGCATTTTGCCGCGATGAAAATGATGCGGCCGGGGCTTTTCGAGTATCAGGTGGCCGCGCGCATGAAGGAAATCCACGAAATGGGCGGCTGCGCGCGCGAGGCCTACGCGCCGATCGTCGGCGCGGGATTCAATTCCACCGTGCTGCACTACAGCCTGCTCGATAGCGAAATCAAGGACGGTGACCTGGTCGTGATGGACGTGGGCGGAGAATACGGCGGCTACGCGGCCGACATCACGCGCACCGTGCCCGCCAACGGTCATTTCACGCCGCGCCAGCGCGAAATCTACGATCTCGTCCTGGGCGCGCAAAACGCCGCGCTCGCCGCCACGAAACCCGGCGCTACGATCCTCGGCCGCAAAGACAGCCTCCAGCAAATCGTGATCGATTATTTCAATAAACACCCGGATGGCCGCGGCAACATCCTCACGAAATACTATCCGCATGGGGTCAGCCATCACATCGGCCTCGACGTGCACGATCCCGGTGACCGCGCCCGCCCGCTCGAGCCCGGTATGGTGATCTCGATGGAGCCGGGCCTCTACATCCCCGAGGAAAATCTGGGCGTCCGCATCGAAGACGATGTCCTCATCACAAAAGACGGCTACACGCTGATGACCGGCCGCCTCCCCCGCACAGCCGAAGAAATCGAAAAAATCATGGCCGACCCAAAAGCGAAGGCGGCGCACGAATAAAAAGGTCGCACCGGGAGTGTGAATCGGTGAATTCGGCTCGAAATCCCGATCCGATTGCCGTCTTGACACTCCACGAGTCGGACCGTAGCATCGACTATTCGTTTATTCGTTCGCGCGCCGGCGTAGCTCAGTGGTAGAGCGAGGGTCTCATAATCCCTAGGCCGAGAGTTCGATTCTCTCCGCCGGCACCATCCCTTTCCCGCCTATTATGAATAAGTTGGCTTTTCGACCTCCAAGATTGGATCGTCTTTCCAAGACCTCTGTACGTTTCCCCCCACCGATTCCTTGACAGTGTGCAGCCACTGCTAGTCTTGAAAAGCAATTGGCCGTCAAGCAATTGCCGCGAATCGCCGGCAATCCTACACGCTTCCCCGTATTCCCACCCCTGGGCGAAACGCGCAAGGTGATTGCCAGGGCCCTTGGCACGACGCAACACGGCCCCAGGAGAGCTTTATGGCCAACACCAAGAAATGCGCGCATCCGAACTGCTCGTGCCAGATCAGCGAAGGAAAATATTGCAGCGCGGCGTGCGAAGCGGTCGAAGAAACTCCTGACATCGACTGCCGCTGCAACCATCCCGGCTGCAAGGGCCGGACGCACTAGTGCCGCAGGGAGGCCGAAGATATGTCAACGACAGCGATCGCTGTAATTATTGTTGTTGCCGCGGTAGTTTGCCTCGCGCTGCTGTTCCTGGCGTTTCGTTATCAGAGCAGGAGGTTGCAAGAAAAATTCGGCGCGGAATATGAGCGTTCCGTCGCGCAGCTCGGGCGATCCAGGGCCGAGGCGGAACTTCAGCGGCGGCAGAGTCGGGTGCGCCGCATGCAGATTCGTCCCTTGTCTGATGGGGAACGCGAACGGTTTGCAGCCGCGTGGCGGCGCGTGCAAGGCGGATTCGTCGATGATCCGGACGGATCGCTGACGCAAGCGGATCGCCTCGTTACTGAGGCCATGATCGCGCGCGGATATCCCGTGCACGATTTCGACGAGTGCGCCGCGGATATTTCCGTCAACCATTCAACCGTGGTAAGCGATTACCGGGAAGCGCACGAAATCGCTCTGCGTCGCGATCGCGGAGAAGCGACGACGGAGGATATCCGGGGCGCATTGGTCCATTACCGGATGCTGCTGGACGATTTGCTTGCGGCGCCAGCGACGGAACGGGAGCGTGTCCAAAGCACTGTTTAGATTCAGCAAGCGATCAATAAACCGAGCGAAATAGTTCTTGGACGAGAGGAGTCGCCATGCGAAGCGAATGGGACAATATTCCGGACGATGAGATCAGCGGCCGCAATTCCGAACCGCTGACCACTGCCGATCTGGCGGCGTCGCGCGCGCGGCTGGGGATCGGACGCCGTTCAAGTTCAACTCCCCAGTCTGAGCCTGTGGTGGTCGCATCTCGAATCACGAATGCGCCTGGAGCGGCTACGGCAGCGCGGATGCAAAAATCAGCGGACCATAATGAAGAGATGGGACCGTTGCTGCTCGCCGACGAGGCCGGAAATTTTCGGGCGCGCTGGGAAAACATTCAGGTTGGGTTCGTCGATGAACCGCGGCGGGCGGTGGAGCAAGCGGACAATCTGGTTGCTGAGACAATGCAGCGGCTGGCGGAGACGTTCGCGAAGGAACGCGAGAACCTAGAGCACCGATGGGATCGCGGCAGCGATGTTTCGACAGAAGATCTTCGGCTGGCGCTGCGGCGGTACCGGACGTTTTTCGCGCGTTTGCTACAGGTTTAACGTCGCATACACTCACCGAATTAACGCGGGCGCGCACGGCCGACAGGCTCAGAGTGGCGCTCCGCGCGTGCCGTCGACGACTGCCCAAACACCGCTCTGACATTGTCTGACTACAGCGAAAAGCGTATGAGGGTTTCGCGACAAATTCCAGGAACGGCGGGACGCAGCTTCTGGTTTCCGCCAGCAACGCTGCGCAGTTGCAGGTGTCGAAGTAGTTCGAGGTCGGGCCCCGAACCCCCATCCACCCGGGAGACCTGACGCAACACCGTGAACGGCGCGCTCGATTTCTCCTGGGCGCGCCGGTCTGGCGCCGAATTCCCGTCTTTGCCGCATCGGATTGTCCGGCCAAATGAACCTCGGTCGCGAACTGACGGCGACCGTGCCCTCACGATCTCGCCGGACCTCGCCGCGAAACCTTGCGACGCGTTTGTGCGTATCACTATGCAGCGTGATGAGGTATGCACGGACCGAAGCGAACTTGGCTTGACAGAAATCTTGCGCCGTAGTTACTTAGCACGCGTCAAAAAATCAAGTGAGGGCCTCTATGACCGCATCCTGGCGGTGGTCTGCCACAATTTTGCTTTTCATCGGAGCCGGAGCGGCGGCAATTTTGCCGCACGCGGCCGCGCAGACGCCGCAAGCACCTCCCGCGGCGAAAGACGATCCCGTTTCCAAGCTCACGCCGGACGATATCGCGAACGGAAAGCAGATCTTCGCGGCGCAGTGCGCGGGGTGCCACGGATTTGACGGCAGCGGGCAGCTGGGGCCGAATCTTCATGGCGTGGAAGCGCGGCGGGGCGATGCAGGAATTTTTGCCGTGGTACGAAACGGCACGGGCGCGATGCCGCCGGTCATGGCCCTGAACGACCAGCGCGTGTGGCAGGTAGTCGGGTTCGTGCGCACGCTGGGGGACACCGGGCCGATCGAAGCGGCGAAGGGCGATCCGGTGAAGGGCAAAGCGGTTTATGACGCGAACGGCTGCGCAGTTTGCCACGCAATTGGCACGACCGGGGGCGGAGTGGGACCGCAACTGACGAACATCGGGAGATCGCGCCCACCAAAATATTTCTACGACTTTCTGCCCGATCCCGGGAAAAATCCGCCACCGGGCTACGAGCTCGTGCGCGTGGTGGCAAAAGACGGGCACGAAGTCACTGGCATTCGCGTGACCGAGGACACGTACACGATCGTGCTGCGCGACGTGGGCGGGCATTTTTATTCTTTCGACAGGACGAAGCTGAAGACGATCGAGCCGGAGCCTGGGAAAACGGTGATGCCGAGTTACGGCAATCTTTCGACGACGGACATGGACAATCTGGTGGCGTATCTTTCTAGCTTGAAGGGGGCCCAATGAGAGCCGCGAAATATGTCGTGATGGTGCTGGCGCTGTGCGGGGCGCTGCCGAGTTTCGCGCAAGTTCCCTACGAGCGGCTCTTGAAGTCGGATTCCGAGCCGCAGAACTGGCTGATGTACGGCGGCAATTACGGCTCGCAGCGGTTTTCGGGGCTGAAGGAAATCACCCCGCAGAACGCGAAGGATTTGCGCGTGGCCTGGGCCTACCAGATGCGCGGCGGCGGCGTGATGGAATCTTCGCCGCTGATCGTGGACGGAATCATGTACGTGACGGAACCGCCCAGCAACGTAACGGCGATTGACGCGCGAACGGGCAAGCCGCTCTGGCACTACGCGCCGCAGATTCCGCGCGATTTTGTGCCGGTAGGCCTTTTCCCAACGAATCGCGGCGTGGCGATCCTGGGCGACAACCTGTATCTCGCGACGATTGACGATCATTTGATCGCGCTTGACGCGAAAAATGGACTGGTGCGCTGGAATACGCAGATCGCGGACAAGGCGGACGGCTACGCAATCACACAGGCGCCGCTGGCGTTGAACGGAAAAATCGTAGTGGGCGTGGGCGGAGGCGAAGCGGGCGCCCACGGATTTTTGAGCTGCTACGACGCGAACGACGGAAAGCTGCTGTGGCGCTATTACACCGTTCCTCGCAGCGCAAGCGATCCCGGAGCCGACACCTGGGCGGACGGAAGCTGGTCGAACGGTGGCGGCACGACGTGGAACACAGGTTCGTACGACCCGGAGCTGAATCTGGTCTATTGGGGCACGGGAAATCCTGTGCCGGACTGGAATGGAGAAGGACGCATGGGCGACAACCTGTTCACGTGCTCGATGATCGCGCTGGATGCGGATACGGGCAAACTGAAATGGTATTTCCAGTTTTCGCCTCATGAGACGCACGACTGGGATTCGTCGGAGCCGCCGATTTTGTTCCACGCGACCGTGAACGGTAAAGCCCGCAAACTGCTGGCGCTGGCGAATCGCAACGCGTTCTATTACGTGCTCGACCGCGAGACGGGAGAATTTCTCACTGGCGTGCCGTTTGCGAAGCAGACTTGGGCAAAAGGCCTCGATGCGAAGGGCCGGCCGATTAAGATGCCCGCCGAGCAGATCGAGCCGAGCGCCGAAGGAACGCTGGTCTATCCCACGCTGACGGGCGCGATCAATTGGACGAGCCCGTGCTATAGCCCGATCACCGGGCTTTTCTACGTGAACGCGCGCGATGGGGGCGCGTATTACGTGAAGGGTGAACGGAAATTCGAGAAGAACAATTCGAACGGCGTCGTGGGCGGAGGCGGAGGCGGAATGCGCCCTGGTCCAGCGGATGAGACGACCACGTCGATTCGCGCGCTGGAAGCGACGACGGGTGAGAAGAAGTGGGAATACAAAATGGTCGGGGATTCCTGGACCGGCACGCTGGTGACGGCGGGCGGATTGGTTTTTTCCGCGGACGCGGCGGGAAACTTCTTGGCGCTGAATGCCGAAACGGGCGAGCCGCTCTGGCATTTGCTGCTGGGATCGGCCGTGCGGTCGAATCCAGTGTCGTACGCTGTCGACGGAAAACAGTACGTGGTCGATTCGGCCGGAAATACTCTCTTCGTCTTCAGCCTACCCTAGACGGAAGATCCTCCGACCCTCGAAAACTTTTGGGGTAGTGGTAGGATTGTGCCCGCATCGAAGTAAGTAAGGGCATTTGAGGGGAATGGGAATGACCGCAAACCGCTGGCTGCGCACCGCCGCGTTCATGTTGGCAATATCCGCGCTCACCGCAATGCCCGCGAACCCGCAGGCCAACCCGGCGGCTCCGCCACACTCTCCGCACCCGAAGGCCACGCCGGAAAGCGTCGCGGCGGGCAAAGAGGTTTTTGCGGGCACCTGCGCCGGCTGCCACGGCGTCGACGGCAGTGGGTCGAACGGCCCGAATATTCGCGGCGTGGGCGCGCAGATGGGGCCGGAAGGGGTGTACACGAGGATTCGAGGCGGCCCAATCGGATCGGGGATGCCGGCGTTTACGGCACTGGACGACGCAACGGTCTGGAAGATCGTAGACTACGTGATGACGCTCGGCCACGAAGACGCGGGTGTGGCCACCGGCGATCCGCAAAAAGGAAAAGCGATCTACGAATCGAGTAAATGCGCGGCCTGCCACGCGATTGGCGCCGAGGGCGGGGACCTAGGCCCGGACCTGACGCATATCGGGGTCGAGCGATCGATCGTCTCGCTGGCGGACACGCTGAACGACCCGGGACACAATTTGCCGCTCGATACAGGGCTACAGGAACGCTCGGCCTACACGGGTTATGTTGTCTATCGCGTGGTGATGAAGAATGGGAAAGCGTTCGAGGGCATGCGCGTGAACGAGGATTCGTTCACGATTCAGCTGCGGGACGCGGAAGGCCGGCTGCATTCGGTTCAGAAATTCGATGTGGAGAAGGTTGAGCCCGAGCCGGGCAAGAGTTTCATGCCCAGCTATAAAGACAAACTCACGCCGGCGCAGATCAACGATCTGGTGGCGTATCTTTCGAGCCTGGGAGAAGCTTAATGAGAGCGGCGAAATATTTTCTTTGCGGGGCGGCCCTGGCTGGGCTGGTGCTGGGCGCGCGGTTGGAATCCGCGGCGCAGGACGTGACCTATGACCAGATTCTGCACTCGGCGAGCCATGCCGAGGATTGGCTGACCTACGGCGGCAACTACGCCTCGCAACGATTTTCTGAGCTGCAGCAGATCAACAAAACGAACGTGAACCAGCTGAAGCTGCGGTGGGTCTATCAGCTTCGCCGCACGGGGATTTTCGAATCGTCGCCGATCGTGGTGGACGGGATCATGTATGTGACCGAGCCTCCTACGACCGTGACGGCTCTCGATGTGCGCACCGGGCGCCCCGTCTGGCGATGGAGCGCCGACCTGCCGAAAAATCTGCTGACCATCGGCCTTTTCCCGACGAATCGCGGCGTGGCGATTCTGGGCGATACGGTTTATGTGGCCACAATCGACGCGCACCTTGTAGCGCTGGACGCAAGGACGGGCGCGGTGCGCTGGAACGTGGAAATCGGTGACAACGCGAAGGCCGTGGCCATCACGCAGGCGCCGCTGGCGATCAAGGGAAAAATCATCGTGGGAATGGGCGGCGGCGAAGGCGGCCTGCGCGGCTACATCGACGCTTACGACGCGAAAGACGGCAAGCGGCTCTGGCGCCTCTACACGATTCCGACGACGGGCGAACCGGGCGTGGATACGTGGGAGGGCGATTCGTACAAGTACGGCGGGGCGACGACCTGGAACACAGGCGCGTACGATCCGGAGCTCAACACGCTGTATTGGGGCACGGGGAACCCCGCGCCGGATTGGAATGGCGACGCGCGCAAGGGCGACAATTTGTATTCGTGTTCCCTGCTGGCCATCGACGCGGACACCGGGAAGATGAAATGGTACTTCCAATTTTCGCCGCACGAGACGCACGACTGGGATGCGTCGGAGCCGCCGATCCTGTTCGACGCGACGATCGACGGGAAGAAGCGCAAGATCGTGGCGCAGGCGGACCGCAACGCGTTCTACTACGTACTGGATCGCGTAACGGGCCAATTCATCGCCGGAAAAGCGTACGCGAAGGAGACCTGGGCCAATGGACTCGACGAAAAGGGCCGGCCCGTCGAGAACCCGAATATCGATCCGACGACGAAGGGGAATCTGATTTATCCGAGCATCACGGGAAGCGTGAACTGGACGAGCCCATCGTACAGCCCCCTGACGGGGCTTTTCTACGTCGACACGCGCGAACAGGGCGCTTATTACTACAAGGGACATCCGACGATCGATCCCGCCAACCCGAATGACATCGGCGGTGGCGGCGGGCAGAAGCTGGTGAACGGCGACGCGGCTTATACCGCCGTTCGCGCGCTAGAAGCCACGACGGGGGACCGGAAGTGGGAGTTCAAGATGGTCGGCGATTCATGGACCGGCACGCTAGCGACGGCAGGCGGCCTGGTTTTCTGCGCCGACAGCCAGGGAAATTTCTTTGCGCTGGACGCGGACAACGGCAAGCCTCTGTGGAACATCCAGCTGGGAAACTCGGTGCGCGCGAACCCGATCACTTATGCGGTCGACGGAAAGCAGTACGTGGTCGGCGAGGCGGGCAACGCCGTGTCGGTTTTCAGTCTGCCCTAGAATCAAACGCAGTCGCGGGTTACTTTTCGGATTTCTTGTGCGCGAGCTTGAGGACGAGCTCGACGTCGCGGCGCGAATCGAAGCTGGATACGGTGCGCTTGGCGGAGGCCATATCGCCACTCTCAGCGTGCACTTCGTAATCGACGTTGGGATCGAGCCCGCTGAAGCGATAGTTCCCGGCGTCGTCAGCGATGTAGGTTTTTACCGCCTGCGTTTTCGTATTCACCAGATAAACGACGCCCGAGGGGCGGGGATTTTCGTCCTTATCCAGTACGGTGCCGCGGATGGTGCGGAGCTCCGCGTCGCCTTTCTTGTCCTGCGAGGCAGCGGGCAGCGCGAAAGCGATCCCCAGCGCGATGATCACAGCCAATTGCAAAAACGCGCGAATCTTCACGGCGCCCTCCGGGTGTGAGACTGCTTTGATCAACGGCGATTGCTGGCGGCGACAGGGGCCGTCCAACTTCAGGGGCTCATTCCCCGCTTTCTTGGACGCGGTAAGGCGGGGCCGGGAGTACGAACTCCCCGAAAAAATGTGCGCTGGATTTTTGCGAGCTACTCGGGCTCTTCGTCCTCGTCGTCGATGCCCGGCTCGGCGTCGGCGTCGTCCTTTGCGTCGGCTTCGTCTTCCTCTTCGTCCTCGTCGTCTTCGTCGTCGTCATCTTCGGAAAGGACGATGAGGTGCACGGGGTGAATTTGCGTCACTTCCAGCTCGGCGTCACATTCACCGCAGCTGACAATTTCGCCTTCTTCGACTTCGTCTTCGTCCAAGTCGATGTCCGCGTCACATTCCGGGCACTTGGTCACGGGAATCTCTCCTTCCAGAGCTAACTACTGCCGGACGGACGTATTATATAACGCGGATGTCAAATTATTCGGCAGGGGTTCGTGTAAGAGTGACCGGCAGCCGCGAATATCCGGAGCGCCCGATGGTCGGCGTGGGTGGGGTGGTGATTTCCGGCGGGCGTGCGCTGCTGGTTCGTCGCGGACGTGCTCCGCTGGAGGGGCAGTGGTCAATCCCGGGCGGGATGCTGGAGGTGGGTGAGACCCTGCTGGAGGGAGTGCGGCGCGAATTGCTGGAGGAGACCGGGGTCGAAGTGCGCGTGGGCGAGTTGATTGAAGTTTTCGAGCGCATCACGCCCGACAGCGACGCCAAGACTCGCTATCATTTCGTGGTGCTGGACTATTTGTGTGAGGCGGTTTGCGGAGAGGCGCGGGCTGGGAGCGATGTGGTGGATGTGGCTTGGGCCGCGCCCTCGGAATTAGCGACCTTTTCGATTTCCGAGACTGCGACGCGCGTGATTATGAAGGCGTTTGAGATGGCCAGCCGTACCCGTAAGGCGCCGGCCTGAAGGCGACCGCTGCATAAACGTCCTCTTGGATTGCTTTGAGACATTAGCTTGCGGCGGCAGTTTGTGGCAGGCGGCCGTAGCGGCGCTCCCGGCCGAGGAAATCTTCTACCGCGGCTTCCAGATCGGTCGCTTCGAAATCAGGCCACATCTTCGGCGCAAAGAGCAGCTCCGCGTAGGCGCATTCCCAGAGCATGAAATCGCTGAGGCGGCGCTCGCCGCCTGTGCGAATCAATAGATCGACCTCCGGCGTGGAGGCGCCGGCGTGCGTGACTTGCGCGAGGCGGCGCGAAAATTCGCTTTCGGTAACCTCGAGGCTGGACATCATCCAGCAGGATGCGCGCAGGATCGCTTCGCGCGAGGAATAATCGAGAGCGATGCGCAACTCGAGCGCGCGGCCGGCAGCGGTGGAGCGTTCGGCCGACTCGATCGCTTCGACGAGCGAGGCCGGAATGCGGTCGCGGCGGCCGATCACGCGAAGGCGCACGCCGTGGGAGGCGCACTCGGACGCTTCGGCGCGAAGATAGTCCTCGAGCAGGGCGAGAAGCGCGGACACTTCGCCGCTCGGCCGTTCCCAATTGTTCGCGGAGAAGGCGTAGAGCGTAAGGGTGCCAATGCCAAGCGATGGAGCGACGCGGACGATGCGGCGAACCGCGGAAACGCCCGCGCGATGGCCCTCGGATCGCGCAAGACCGCGCGCGGAGGCCCAGCGGCCGTTGCCATCGAGCAGGATGGCCACGTGCAGCTTGGGCGCCGGAATCAGTCGCGATGCGCTGTTGCCCATACGGTTTCGAAGTGCGCCTTTCTAGCCCTCTCGCGTGGCCTGGATCAGCGCTTCCATGTGATCCAGATATTTCTCGAGCGCGCGGCGGCCGGGCGCCGTCAAACGGTATTCGGTCTTCGGCATGCGGCCGTCGAAAGATTTCGTGCACGCAATGTAGCCGGAATCCTCAAGCTTGCGCGCGTGGACACTCAGATTGCCGTCGGTGACGCGCAGCAACTGCTTCAAGTCGTTGAATGTGAGCGAAGCGTTGACGGCGAGCGCGCTGACGATGGCGAGGCGGGTGCGCTCGTGAATCACGCGGTCGAGATTCGGAGCCGCGGCTGTAGCCGGGTCGACGGCGACGTTTCCCTGTTTCGATTTTTCCTCCCGCGCGGCGCGGAAGGCTCCCGATTTAGCCGCCATATCTCCCCGCAATCACTGCGCCGAAAATCACGTGCAGGCCGCCGAAACCGATTCCGAGAAACGCGTTGCCCCATCCCGGCGGGCAGAAAATCGCCATCGTGCCGAGCACCATGAAGCAGAG
>DATNKM010000075.1:0-45712 GCA_035603395.1 Candidatus Acidiferrales bacterium | reverse complement strand
GATCGCCCTCATGCTGAAATCCGGAGCCCACGGCGAAATCGGCGTCTTCCATCAGTCCGAGCACGCCGAGAACCGGCGTGGGGTAAATCGGCTTGCCGAGCGTTTCGTTGTAGAAGCTGACGTTGCCGCCCGTGATGGGCGTATCAAGTGCGCGGCAGGCTTCGCTGATGCCGTCGATCGCTTCGGTAAACTGCCACATCACCTCGGGCTTTTCGGGATTGCCGAAATTCAGGCAATTCGTCGCGGCAATCGGCCGGGCGCCGGTGCACGCCACATTGCGCGCGGCTTCGGCGACGGCGTGCATCGCGCCCAGTCGCGGTGAAAGATATCCCCAACGGCCGTTGCCGTCGGTTTTAAGGGCGAGGGCGCGCTTCGATTCTTTCAACCGAACCACGGCCGCATCGCCCGCGCCGGGGCCGACGCGCGTGTTCGTGCGGACCATCGAATCGTATTGTTCGGTAACCCAGTATTTCGACGCTATGGAGGGAGACGCGAGTAGTCGTCGGAAATTCTCGGTGAAGTTTCTGCCCGGTGGCTCAAACTCGAAAAGCGGCGCGCTCGCTGCGGGCGGCGATTTCGGCGCGGCGATGGGGCGCTCGTATTTTGGGCCTTCCTCGGCGATTGCGTGGGCGGGAATTTCCGCCGCTACTTTTCCGTGGTTCAGCACGCGCAGTTTCCCGTCCTCGGTCACGCGGCCGATTTCAACCGCGTCCAAGCCCCATTTGTGGAAGACGTCAAAAACTTCGCCCTCGCGTCCGCGCTCGGCGACCAGCAGCATGCGTTCCTGAGATTCGCTGAGCATGATTTCGTACGGTGTCATTCCCGTTTCGCGCTGCGGGACGCGCGCCAGGTCGATTTCAATGCCCGCGCCGCCGCGCGAGGCCATTTCGGAACTCGAGCTCGTCAGCCCGGCTGCACCCATATCCTGAATTGCGACAATCGCGCCTGTGCGCATCGCTTCGAGGCACGCCTCGAGCAGCAGCTTTTCCATGAACGGGTCGCCGACCTGCACGTTGGGACGTTTTTGCTGCGATTCCTTGCTGAATTCGGCGGAGGCGAGCAACGACGCGCCGTGAATTCCGTCGCGTCCAGTTTTCGCGCCGACGTAGATCACGGGATTTCCCGTGCCGTGTGCGCGCGCATAGAAAAGTTCGTCGCGGCGCGCGATGCCGAGGGCCAGCGCGTTGACCAGCGGATTTGTCGAATAGCAAGGCTCGAACATCACCTCGCCGCCGACGGTCGGGACGCCGAAGCAGTTGCCGTAAAAAGCGATTCCGCGGACGACACCGTCCAGGATGCGGCGATTCTGCGCGATCTCGTCCGGTGTGACGCCGGAAGCCACGGCTGCTTCCGTTTGAGGCCGTTGAATCTCGGAGCTGACACTCCGACCCGCTCCGGCGCCGTTGGCCATTGCCAGGCGCGCAGCCGGATTTTCGTCCTTGATCGGGCCAAATCGCAGCGAATCGAGTACGGCGATCGGTCGTGCTCCCATGGTGAAAATATCGCGCAGTATTCCGCCCACGCCCGTGGCCGCGCCCTGAAACGGCTCAACGAAGCTTGGATGATTGTGCGACTCGATTTTGAAGACAGCGACCAGGCCATCGCCGATGTCGGCCACGCCCGCATTTTCCCCCGGCCCCTGCACCACGTGCGTCCCGCGCGTGGGCAGTTTTTTCAGATGCACGCGCGAGGATTTATAGGAGCAGTGCTCGCTCCACATCACGCTGAAAATTCCAAGCTCGGTGAGGTTGGGGTCGCGACCCAGGATGTTCTGCGTGCGCGCGTATTCCTCCGGGGTTAAGCCGTGTTCGGCGGCGATTTGCGGAGTGACTTTGAGGTCGGTATCGATCATCGCCACCACGGCGGAAGGGGTCGGAGCGGAAATTCTCGCAGCAAATTGCGCGCAGCGCAAGCGGACGCTTACGCGGAAACGCGAACGGCCGATGGCCCGGCTTTGATGTTGGGTTCAGTGCGCGTGAGACTTTCCACCATCGAGCGCAAAATCACGAGGCCGTCGGCGGAGCCGAGCGGCGATTCCGCGGCGCGCTCCGGATGCGGCATCAGGCCGACAACGTTGCGTTCGCGGTTAGAGAGACCTGCGATTGCAGCGAGCGCGCCATTCGGATTGGCGTCGAAATCATCAGGGCCGGCGTCGCGGCCATCGGCGTGGACGTAGCGGAAAACGATTTGCTTGTTGCGCTCGAGTTCGGCGAGCGTGGGCGCATCACAGAAATAGTTGCCCTCCATGTGCGCGATGGGGATTTCGAGGATTTGTCCGGGTCCCGCGGCGCAGGTGAACGGCGTGTCCGTGTTTTCGACGCGGATGTGAACTTGCCGGCACAGAAATCGCAGCCGCTTATTTCGCATCATGGCGCCGGGAAGCAGGCCCGCTTCGAGCAGAATCTGAAAACCGTTGCAGATGCCGAGCACCAATCCGCCCGAGCGCGCGAAGGCGCCGACGGCTTTCATTACCGGTGAGAATCGCGCGATCGCGCCGGTGCGCAGATAGTCGCCATAGGCGAAACCACCGGGGAGAATAATCGCGTCAAAACCGGCAAGCTGCTCGGATTGGTGCCAGATGAATTCGACCGGCTCGCCGATTACCGAACCAATGGCGTGATGCGCGTCGTCATCACAATTCGAGCCGGGAAACTGCACAACGCCAAATTTCATGGCCAGATTTTAGCATAGAGGCGGCGCTGAACTCGCATGGACGGCCGGTGTCAATTGGCGGGCGATTTCTCGTACGGATAGCCGGGCATAACCCAGTCGGTGTAAAAGTTCGTTGGGATCAGAAGCGCACGCACGTGCGTAAACCCCATAGCGCGCAGTGCCGTAAAGGCAGGCCGCAGGTTCGGGCAGTGGTCCATCGGACAGCAGCCGCAATAAATCACGATATTTGCCGAACGCGCAAGCGGCTGCGCCCATTTTTTCAGGTCGTCGATGCCTTCCGGCGTGCTGCCGGCGCCGTGATAGAGCGCGCCGGGAATGTGGCCGCCCAGATAGAGAGCGTGCGGTGCTACGCAAACGACGACTGGCTTGTCGGCAGGCTTTGCGTCGGCGAGTTCCTTCGCCAGCGCCGCAGGCTGAACGGTTTGCTCAGGAGTCCAGGGATCGACGGACCCCTCTCTAGCGGCGACAATCGTGCGCGAGGCGGCCGTCGCCAGCAATGCCACGAGCAAAACCGAAATTCCACAAGCCAATTTACGCGTGGTACAGGGAATAGACAATCGCATCGATGGCCTCCGCGCAGCAGAGCGTTGCCATTTGAAGTGTAGCCGAAGGGTGGATCAGCGACGGCGTGATTTCGGTTTCGCGCGCCTGTTCGACCGCTTAGCCGGTTTCTTCGCGGCGGCCAGCGCGCGCCGGCGCGCTTTGGCCCAGCCGGGTTTGTTGACTTGGCGGCTGCGGGCGAGGGCGAGCGCGTCGGGAGGGACATTTTCAGTGATCACGGAGCCGGCGGCGACGTAGGCTCCATCGCCCACGCGCACAGGCGCGACAAGCGCCGTATCGCTGCCGATGAAGACGCCCTTGCCGATTTTCGTTTCGTACTTGGCGACACCGTCGTAGTTGCAGGTGATCGTGCCAGCGCCGATATTCGCGCCAGGGCCGATGGACGCGTCGCCAAGATAGCTCAAATGCCCGGCTTTCGCGCCTTCATGGATCACGGATTTCTTAACTTCGACGAAGTTTCCGATGTGGACGCCTGCACGGATGTCGGATCCGGGACGCAGGCGCGCGAATGGACCGACGTCGGCGCCGGGGCCGATGCGCGAATCGATCGAGTTGGTGTGAGGGCCGACGAGGGCGCCGTCGTCAACGCGCGTATTGTGCAGCACGCAGCCAGTGCGAATCTGGCAGTGCGCGCCGATGCGCGTGGATCCTAAAAGCTGCACGCCCTGCTCGATCACCGTGTCCTCGCCCGCGCTGACATCCGGATCGATCAGCACGGTTTCGGGAAAATAAATCGTCACGCCGGCATTCATCAGCTCGGCCGCCTTCCGTGCGCGCAACACCCGGTCGGCGCCCGCAAGATCGGCGCGCGTGTTGCAGCCGAGCACTTCGTTCGCATCGGCGGCGACCTGCGCGAGCACGCGTTCATTGCGCGCGCGGAGCATGGCAATCGCGTCGGTAAGATAAAGCTCGCGGTGCGCGTTTTCCGGACGCAGCGCGGCGAGGCACGGCCATAGCTTTTCGAGCGTGAAGCAATAGATCGCGGAATTCACTTCGCGAATGGCGCGCTGCTCGGCCGTCAGCGCACTATCTTCGACGATCGCGAGCACGCGCCCTTCGGCGTCGCGCACGACGCGGCCATACGCCCCGGGATCGGCCAGCTCGGCGCTCAGAATCGTGGCGGCCGCTTCGCCGCGGCGATGGGTGTCTGTCAACGCCGCCAGTGTTTCGGTGCGCAGCAGCGGCGCGTCCCCCGGCAGCACGATGGCGAGCTTGGCGCTCTTGCGGATCGCCCGCCGCGCGATCTGCATGGCGTGCCCGGTGCCGCGCTGCGGGTTTTGCAAGATCGTCTGCGCGCCCAGACTCTCGGCAAGCGTGCCGACTTCCTCAGCCTGATGGCCTATGACGACCAGAGTCTGCGCGGCCTTCAGCGGCCGGCACGCGCGGATCATCGTCTCAAGCAGCGGCCGTCCGCCCGCGCGATGCAGCACTTTCGCCAGATCAGAACGGAGCCGCGTCCCTTTTCCCGCAGCCAGAATTACGATGGAAGTATCGCCGGCAGGCATGAATGAAATCATTGTCGCTCCGGGCGCAGCCGGACGCAATGGGAACAGCGGCGACGCGTCCGTTAGGCGCCAGGGGCGCTCATTCCCTGCCCGGCGCCCTAGTTAGCCGAAAACCCGGCGGCGTTGACTCACTTGCAGTGAGGCACTAACATGTCCGTCCCATGTCAACCGCGGCCTCTCTGATCGGCCAGACGTTTTCGCATTACCGCATCATCAAGCAGCTGGGCGCCGGCGGGATGGGTGTGGTGTATGAGGCGCAGGATTCCCAACTTGGCCGCCGCGTGGCGTTGAAATTTCTTCCGCCGGAAATGGAGCAGGACACCCAGCTGCTTGAGCGCTTTCAGCGGGAGGCGCGCGCCGCTTCGTCGCTTAACCATCCGAATATCTGCACAATTCACGCGATCGAACAGCACGAGCGCCGCCATTTCATCGTGATGGAGCTGCTCGAAGGCGAGACGCTGGCGCAGAAAGCGATTCGCCAGCCGATGGAAATGGACAGGCTGCTGCCGCTATCGATCCAGATTGCTGACGCGCTGGAATCGGCACACGCCAAGGGGATCGTGCACCGGGACATCAAGCCCGCCAATCTATTCCTCACCGAGCGAGGCCAACTGAAGATTCTCGATTTCGGACTGGCGAAGATTACCGGCGGTGACCTGGTGCCGGTTGGCTCGATGACTCAGGCCCAAACCATTGCCGACAACGTCGAATTGACCTCGCCCGGCTCCGCACTGGGGACAGTTTCCTATATGTCCCCGGAGCAGGCGCGGGGACAACTTGTGGACGCACGCACGGATATTTTTTCGACAGGAACCGTGCTGTACCAACTGGCGACGGGAACGCTGCCCTTTCCGGGCGATACGTCAGCGGTGATTTTCGACGCGATCCTGAATCGTGAACCGCGGCCGGCGGGCGATCTGAATGCCTCGCTGCCTCCCGATTTTGTCCGGATCGTGGATAAAACGCTCGAGAAGGACCGCAATCTGCGCTGCCAGACGGCCACGGAATTGAAGACCGATCTCGGCCGCTTGAAGCGCGACCTCGAATCCGGCAAGCGCAAGGCGAAAGAAAAGAGCGATTCCGATCCGGGCGCGCCGAAGCAGACGGGAAAGTCCGTCGCGGTGCTCTACTTTGAGAATCTGAGCGGGGCAAAAGAAGACGAATACCTGCGCGACGGTATTACCGAAGACGTGATCACCGAGCTTTCGAAAATCCGGGGCCTGAACACGTTTTCCCGGCCCACGGTCCTCGCGTTCCGCGACAAACAGGTGACGCCCGCACAAATCGGGCAACAACTGGGTGCCGCCTATGCACTCACCGGGACCATCCGTCGTGCCGGAGCCCGGCTTCGCATCAACGCCCAACTGGTCGATACTCACACTGATTTTCCCCTGTGGTCGGAGCGTTTCGACCGCGAGATGAAGGACGTTTTCGAAGTGCAGGACGAAATGGCGCGCAAGATTGCGGAGGCTTTGCGCGTGACGCTTTCGCCGCAGGAACTGGAAGCTCTGGCGGTGAAACCGACGGAAAGCCTGCAGGCCTACGACCTCTATTTACGCGGCAAAAGATATGCGCGGCGGCAGACCCGGCAGGATCTCGAGTTCGCGCTGCAGATGTTCGAAAACGCGGTCGCCATGGATCCGGCTTTCGCGCTGGCGCACGCGGCGAGCGCCAACGCCTGCGCGATGTTCTACAGCAACTACAGCCGCGATACGGTCTGGGTGGAACGCGCGCGCGAAGCTTCGGGCAAAGCCGTGGCGCTGCGGTGGGACTTGCCCGAGGTGCAAGTGAGCCAGGCCTGGGTACTTTATGCCGCGGAACTGCACGACGAAGCGGTGCGCATGGTGCGGAAGGCGATCGAACGCAAACGTGATTGCGAGGGCGCGTATTACCTGCTTTGCCGTGCGCTGTTTGCCGCGGGCCGCTATCAGGAGGTTGTGGATGTGGCTGAGGCCGCGATCGAAGCCAGCGGCGAGGATTACAATGTCTACGTGCCGATCATGAATTCTCTCGGCGCCATGGGCAAGGAAGAAGCT
Source organism: Candidatus Acidiferrales bacterium (assembly GCA_035603395.1). Classification (GTDB taxonomy): domain Bacteria; phylum Acidobacteriota; class Terriglobia; order Acidiferrales; family UBA7541; genus Palsa-295. Next base: position 38,937 of record DATNKM010000075.1, on the reverse strand, counting down.
CGCCGCAACATGGTGCACCGGGTTATCGTTGCGCTGGAGAACCACCTGAAACAAGTTCCCGAAGACGCTCGGGCGCGGGTCCTGTTGGGCGGAATGTATGCCGACCTGGGACGGACCGACGATTCCATGCGCGAACTCAATCTGGCCGTGACGTTGCGCGCCAATGAGGCCTCGATTCTCTACAACGCGGCCTGCGTCTACTGTGGGCTCAAGAAGAAACAACAGGCTCTCGATGCCCTATCGAAAGCGTGGACAGCCGGTTTTCGGGACGCCGTATGGGCGCGGCGCGATCCGGACCTCGCCCCTCTTCACGGCGAGCCCGAATTCGAGCGCATGTACCCGGAAAAACCCGCCAATCAGCCCGCGTCTTCTTCCAGCGCCGACTAGGCGATCTGTGATTCCGGAGCTCTTGAGTCGGAAACGTGCTACCACGAATGTAAGCCGGCCATCGAAACCTGCAGTTCGATTCCGTCACGATCGCTGGAGCATGGCGCGAAGGGCAAATTGCGAATACGGATCAGCCTGTGCGCGGTTCTAGTCGCTTGTGTTGTGGCCGTCCTGCCTGGCGGTGCGCAGAATCCGGATAGCACCCTGAAAACCATTGAAATTTCCGCCAAGAAATATGAATTCACTCCGAGTGAAATCCACGTTAAGGCCGGCGAACATGTGCGCCTGACGGTCGATTCCGTCGATGAAACGCACGGCATCAAGCTGACCCTTTATCCCGAAGGCAGCAAAGACAAGACGATCGTTGGCTTGAAATTCGATCATCCCGAAGACAACGGCAAAGTCGAAAAGAACGTCGACCAGGTGCTGGACTTCATCGCCGAAAAACCGGGGACCTACGAATTCCAATGTGCGAAAGTTTGCGGCATGCACCACGGCAAAATGAAGGGCCAGGTGATCGTGGAGGAATAGCACAACCCGAGGCTCGCGATTCGCGCCATTGTCGATTCCCCTGGAGTAGCCATATAATCAGGGCCTTCTCGGAGGCCTCTCGTGCAGCCAGTGGCTCGAAGTGTCGGTCCAGTCAGCCTTACCGAACGCATCCAATTCATCGACGTGCTGCGCGGCATGGCGCTGTTCGGCATCCTGGCCGCCAACATGCGCGCGTTCGTCGCGCCTCTGGACACTTACGACGATATTCAGGTCCTTTTTCACGGCCGCGCGGACGTCGCCGCCCAGTTCCTGATCGATTTCCTCTTCCAGGGTAAATTTATTTCGATTTTTTCATTCCTCTTCGGAATGGGGTTCGCCATTCAGCTCAGCCGTGCCGAAGCGCGCGGGGCGAAGTTTCTTAGCTTCTATCCGCGCCGGCTGCTCGCGCTCGCCATCTTCGGCTTGATCCACGGGATTCTGATCTGGGCGGGAGACATCCTGCTCACCTACGCGATCACCGGCGCGATTCTGCTGCTGTTCCGAAACAAGCAGCAGAAAACGCTGCTGTGGTGGGCCGGCGGCCTGTTCTCGATTCCGATTGTGGTCGGCTCGACCTTCCTGTCGCTCTATTACACGCGCTTCCGCCCGCATTTCATGAATCCCAAGCCGGCGGACATGACGAAGATTTACGCCATCATTCAGATCTACGCGCACGGCACGGTTCATCAAATCCTGAAGCAAAACTGGGTGGAATGGAGGGGTTTCCTGACCGCGCAGCTGTTCTCGATTTACGCCGTCGGGCTCTTTCTGCTGGGCATGTGGGTCTGGCGCTCCGGCATCGTGCAGCGGCTCCCCGAATATCGACCGGTGCTCAAGCGCGTGTGCGCGTGGTGCGTTCCCATTGGGCTGGTCTTCAATTTTTTTGGCGCATATGAAAATGCGGTTGTGCCCAACGGCAAAGTCACTTTCGCGTTGGCGGTTTCGTCAATGGTGCACTTTTTCGGCGCGCACATTTTGGCGGCCGGTTACATTTCGGGCCTGGCGCTGATTTTTCTCAATGTGAATTTGCGGCGGTTCGTCGCGCCATTCGCGGCAGTCGGGCGGATGGCGCTCACGGATTACCTGATGCAATCCGTGCTCTGCACGCTGTTCTTCTATCACTACACCACCGGTCTCTTCGGGCGCGTCGGGCCGGCCATGGCGCTGATCCCGACCGTGGTCCTCTACTCCGCGCAGGTGGTGTTCAGCAACTGGTGGCTGCGGCACTATCGTTTCGGCCCCATGGAATGGCTGTGGCGCGGGCTGACCTACGGAAAATTCCCGTCGATGCGCAAAGGCGAGGCCGAGCCGGTGATCGACGCACTGCCCGGCGACGCGGCGTCGCCGCTTCCCGCTTCGACCACGTCAGAGTAGCTTGTCGGGCGTGATCGGCAGGTCGCGCACGCGCTTGCCCGTGGCGTGGAATACCGCGTTTGCTACGGCAGCGCCCGTTCCCGTAATACCGATTTCGCCGATTCCCCGCGCGCCCACCGAATTGAAATTCGTGTCCGGGATATCGATGGCGGAAACGTCGATGTCGCCGATGTCCGCGTTCACCGGCACGCGATACTCGCCCAGATTCGCGTTGGCGACGCGGCCGGTGGATGGGTCGATGTAGGTATCTTCGTGCAGCGCCAGGCTCACGCCCCACACAATTCCTCCCACGAATTGATTCGTCGCCGTCTTCGGGTTGATCAGCCTCCCCACATCGAACACGGCCACGATTCGCGGAACCCGAATCATCCCCAGATCGGGATCCACACTCACTTCCGCGAACACGGCGCCGAACGAATGGTGCGCGAATTTCGTTAGCTCTTCACCGGGCCGCGTCTGCGCAGCGCCTTCGATGGGTTTTCCACCGCGGCGCGCGATCAGCTCCACAAAGGTTTCCGTACGGCCCGGCGTGGACTTGCGAAAAATCTTGCCGTCCCTGAACTCGATTTCGTCTGGCGCGGCGCCATGCGCCACCGACGACGGGTCTCCGACTGCGGCATCGATCAGCAGACGCCGCGCCTCGCTCGCCGCAGCCTTCACCGCGGGCATCACGCTCGCCGTGCTCATCGAACCCGCCGCTACGGGCGCTTGGGGTAGCGTCGAGTCACCTACCTTTGCATCGATCAATTCCACCGGCACTTGCATCACGTCCGCGGCAACTTGCGTCATGATCGTATACATTCCATTGCCGATTTCTTCCGAGCCGGAGCCGACCAGCACGCGCCCGTTCGAAAGCAAGCGCACGAATGCCGAGGCGGCGATGCGGTTCGCCGGATAGGTTTCCGTGGCCATGCCCCATCCCACAAGCTGCGATCCGTTTTTCATCGAACGCGGCTCGGGATTCCGCCGTGACCAGCCGAACTTTTCCGCGCCCCGTGAATAGCACTCGCGCAGGCTCTTCTCCGTGAACGGTTTCTTCGTGTGCGGATCGACGTCGGTGTAATTCAGCAGCCGCAGCTCGAGCGGATCGATCTGGAGCGTGTATGCAAGCTCGTCCATCGCCACTTCCAGCGCGTACGTGCCCGTGGCCACGCCCGGCGCGCGCATGTAGGTCGGAGTGCCCAGATTCAGCGGCACGATGCGCGATACAGTCGCCACATTCTCGCATGCATACATCACTCGCGTGGGAAACGCGGACGACTCCAGATAATCCTCCAGCACGGACGTGTTCGCGTGCACCTCGTGGCGAATCGCCGTCAACTTCCCATCGTTTGTGGCGCCAAGCGTCAGGTGCTGATGCGTGCGCGGACGCGCACCGATGGGACCGAACATCTGCGGCCGGTCGAGCACGATTTTCACCGGGCGGTTCACGTGTCGCGCGGCCATCGCCGCCAGCACCACGTGCGACCACACCTGCCCTTTGCAGCCGAATCCGCCGCCGATAAACGGCGCAAGGACCCGCACGTTTCCTTCCGGTAGGCCGAACACGCGCGAAAGCGTCTGGCGAACTCCGAACACGTTTTGCGTCGCGTCGTGCACGATGAGCTGATCGCCATCCCATTCGGCGAACGTTGCGTGCGGCTCCATGGGGCTATGATGTTCGATCGGCGTCGTATAAATCTGATCGATTCTGACCGCCGCTTGCGCCAGGCCCGCATTCACATCGCCCCAGCTCATGTCGCCGGGCTCGTTGTTGTGGCTGAATGTGTACGACGCGGGAAACCCGGCGTAGAAGTCGAGCTTCGCCGGAGTCTGGTCGTACGTGACCCGCACCATGTCCGCAGCCGATTGCGCCGCGTGAAGCGATTCGGCAATGGCGATCGCGATCGGTTGGCGGTTGTAATTCACGGCGTCGTCCTGCAGCAGTGAAAGCCGTTTTTCGGGCGAGCTAAGCTTCGCGGTGTTTTGCGGCGTCATCACCGCGACCACGCCGGGCAGCCCTGCCGCTTCCGCCGTATCCATGCGCGCGATGCGTCCGCAAGGAATCGTGCTCTGCACGATCACGCCGTAGGCAATTTTCGACGCCGTGAATTCCGCGGAATATTTTGCGGCGCCGGTTACTTTTAGCCTGCCGTCGACCCGCGTCAGGGGCTCGCCGATCACAGTCATGCCAAGCCTCCGGCGGTTGCCAACGCGCGGGCCACGCAGCGCTGCACCAGGGTGACCTTGAATGCATTGTCCCGCTGCGGCTTCGCGCCAACGACGGCGGCTTGCGCCGCGCGTTGGATCGAAGATTCATCGAGCGGGTTGCCGATGAGCGCTTGCTCCGCGTCCTTCGCGCGCCAGGGTTTATGCGCCACTCCTCCGAGCGCGATCCGCGCGCTGCGAATGCGCCCGCCGCCGTCCCCGCCCTCGAATTCGAGCGCGGCCGCCACCGAAACCAGCGCGAATTCGTAGCTCGCGCGGTCGCGTACCTTCAAATAGTGCGAATGCGCTGAGTAAGGTGAGCGTGGCATGTCGATCGAGAGAACCAGCTCATCGGGCCTCAGCGTAGTGTCGATCGACGGCGTGTCCCCGGGCAAGCGGTGAAACTCATCAATCGCGATGGTCCGCTCACCCTGCGCGCTGCGTACGCGGATCGTGGCGTCCAGCGCCGCAAGCGCCACGCACATATCGGAAGGATGCGTGGCGATGCACGCGCCGCTCGCTCCGAAAATCGCGTGAATTCGATTCACGCCGCCAATTGCGCCGCACCCGCTGCCGGGGGTCCGCTTGTTACATGCCGGAAATCCCGTGTCCATGAAGTAATAGCAGCGCGTGCGTTGCAAGAGATTGCCGCCGTTCGTCGCCATGTTGCGAAGCTGCGGCGACGCACCGGACAAAATCGCCCGTGCGAGCAGCGGATAATTCGTTCGAACCAGCGGATGACTGGCGGTATCGCTATTACGCGCCAGCGCTCCGATTCGCAGGCCGCCGCCGGGCAAGTCTTCGATCGCGCGTAGGGGAAGATGATTGATGTCGATCAGCATCGGTGGCTTTTCGACGCCGTTCTTCATCAGGTCGATCAGATTGGTGCCGCCTGCCAGAAATTTCGCGCCCGAATATTCCGCGATGGCGCGGAGCGCGGTTTCCGCCTGCTCGGTCCGCTCATATCCGAATGGATTCACGCTCGCCCCTCGTGGTTTGCGCGGCTTCCTTGCCAAACGCTTTCGACCGCCGCGATGATTCCGGGATAAGCGCCGCAACGGCAGATGTTTCCGCTCATGCGCTCGCGGATTTCAGCTGGCGTCAACTCCGCCGCGCCAGGCGCGCCAATATCCGCTGTCACAAAGCTCGATTCGCCGGCGCGAGCTTCATCCAGCATCGCCACGGCGGAGCAGATCTGGCCCGGCGTGCAGTAGCCGCATTGCATCCCGTCATGTTCGAGGAACGCCTCTTGCATCGGATGAAGCCGGCCGGCCAGCGCGAGGCCTTCGATCGTAATGATTTCTTCTCCGTGATGTGCAGCGGCCAGCGAAAGGCAGCTATTGATGCGGCGCCCGTTCGCCAGCACCGTGCAGGCCCCGCACTGGCCGTGGTCGCAGCCTTTTTTCGTGCCGGTTAGGTCTAGATCGTTGCGCAATAGATCCAGAAGCGTGACGCGTGGGTCGAGAGAAAGTTCATGGCGCTTTCCGTTGATGGTGAGCGCGACGGGGACCGCCCCAGGGCGGATCGCGGGCGGGGCTTCCGACAGGGTGCCTGGCTCCTGCGCCGCTCCGGATGACACCGCGAAGGGACTCAAGCCGAGCGCCATTCCACCGGCCACGCTGCCGGCGGTCACAACGAATTCGCGGCGCGTGACGCTCCATCGAATTAGAGCTGTGTGAGGCTTCGGTGCTTGGTCTCCCTTCGGATTTCGCTCCTGAATCACGCCAGGCTCCATGTGCCGCAGACGGTGAACGACCCGGCGCGCGATTCGCTCGCGCCACAACTAGATCCTATCGAGACACGCAGGCCGAACAACCCGGTCAATCTTGTATGCGGCTGCGTGGCGGGCTGTATTTCGATCGAGAACGACCAAGATATCGACTCGATTGACTTTGCCTCGGCGAAAGCATAGCTAGGAGGTCGATTCCCCGGAGAAGTACGATGCTCGCAGAGGTGCAAGAATGATCTGTTCGCTGTGCGCGGCGGAAAATCCCATCGACGGCCGCTACTGCCAAAAGTGCGGCGCGCTGCTGCAGGGCCAGCGGGGAATGCCGCTACAGCCGCACGATTTTGAAGCGGCGAATGCGCCCTATACCGGTCCGGGAGGAACTAGCGGAAAAGCGATCGGCAGCCTGGTCTGCGGACTGATCTTTTTCTTTTTCCCCAGCTCGATCGTCGCGATTATTTTGGGCCACTGGGCGCTCGCAGAAATTCGCCGTTCCGGCGGGCGTTTGACCGGCAGCGGGATGGCGAAAACGGGTCTGGTGCTCGGATACGCGGGTATTACGATCGTTCCAATCCTGATCGTCGCGGCGGTTATGGTTCCGTATATGCGGCGCACGCGCACGATGGCAAATGAACTCGCGACGGTTCGTGCGCTCCGAAAAATTATCTATGCCGAGAACGAGTTTAACGACTCGTACGCCAACGGCTTCTCTCCGGACCTGGCAACGATTGGCGGCGCCGGTCGCGGCGTGGACACTTGCGACCGCGCGAGACTGATCGACGATGCTCTGGCGTCGGGAAACTTGAAAGGCTACCGGTTGATGTACGACGCGACGGGACCCCACCTTTCTCAGGAGGGTGCCGCGGCGCGAGGATGTACGCGCGCGGGCTCGAAGAACTTCGAAATCCACGCCGAGCCCGTTACGCGGGGAAGTCCGGCGCAACCCAGCTTCTTCGCGGATCAGACGGGAGTGATACGCTGCAACCGCTCGGGCCCGGCGACGGCCAAAAGCCCGCCGTGGCGCCTGCAAATTCCGGAGTTCCCATTCGGACCATCTGGATTGCCCTAGCTCAGGTCGCAGCGGTGGCGGGATTGTGCGCCGATTGCCGTTCGGCGGCCAGGCGGGGTTCGTGCGCCACGGTCGTCTCTTTCCAGCAGGATCGATCTTCCAGCAATCGCGTGACGAGCTGTGTGTGCAGCGCGTGACCCGCCTTGTGCGCCACGATGCGTCCTTGAATCGGCCGGCCCACCAGCGCCAGATCCCCGATCAAATCCAGCGCCTTGTGGCGCCCAAATTCGTCGGGAAATCGTAGCGGGCCGTTCAAGATCGAATTGTCGTCCATCACAATCGCGTTCGCGAGTGAGCCACCGCGAATCAACCCCATCTTTTGCAGGGCCAGCAGCTCTTTTACGAACGTAAATGTCCGCGCGGGAGCCAGTTCCCGGCTGAACGATTCGCGCGTAACGGCCATCTCGATTTCCTGCGGCCCGGCGCAGGGATGGTGATAGTCCACGAAACAGTGAATGCTGAAATCGTCCGCCGGATAGATTCCGATGCGGCGGTCGCCGTCTGAGAATTCCAGCGGCTTCATTACCCGGATGTAGTGCCGCGGGCGACGCAAGCGGCGCGTGCCCGCTTCGGCCAGCATTTCGATGAACGGCCGTGAAGAGCCGTCAAGAATCGGCAGCTCCAGCGCATTGATTTCGACGTAAATATTGTCGATCCCGCAGCAATAGAGCGCGGCGAGCAGGTGTTCGGTGGTCGAAATCAGCACGCTCTGCTTCATCAGGCTGGTGGCGTAACTGACCCGCGCCACGTTGGCAACGTGCGCGGCAATTTCGAAATTGTCGAGGTCGACACGCCGGAATACGACGCCGGTATCGGCCGGGGCCGGCACCAGACGAATGTGGCTTTCGACGGCGGTATGAAGCCCGATGCCCTCAATCTCGACAGGGCGCTGTATCGTGGTTTGCGTAGGCATTTAGAGGGGGAGTTCCGGGACTTATTATCAATCACTTACGGTCATGACTCTGGCCAAGCCCGACAAACGTTGTAATTGTACAACACTTGAGCCAATTCCGACGTGATTCAAATCAAACGTGTTCCCGGCTCGCCAACCAGGATCGGCATTCCCCGGCGCCCATGTATCACGCCTGCACTCAATGCGCAAGGGGCACGATGCGACAAGATAAGCCCTGCCCGGGACACGCCGGGCTGGGGGAGATTGTCTGCACCCATGGACACGCGTAGAATCGGGTCAGCCCTGACGAACAAAATGGCCGCCCCATTCAACATTCTGCCCAACGATTCCGTACCGCCGCCCGGCGGGCCCGCGCGGCCGCCGTGGCTGAAGGTGCGATTTTCGGGGGGCACGAATTTCCGCATGTTGGACAACATCATGCGCACCCTCAATCTCCACACCGTCTGCGAGAGCGCCCGCTGTCCGAACATGGGCGAGTGCTGGGAGCATCGGACGGCGACGTTTATGATTCTCGGAGATATTTGCACGCGGGCTTGCGGATTTTGCGCTGTGCCGAGCGGCAAACCTGCGGGCCCGCCAGAAGAGGATGAGCCGGGGCGGGTGGGCGAAGCGGTGGCACGGATGGGATTGCGCTACGCCGTGGTTACTTCGGTGAACCGCGACGATCAAAAGGATGGCGGGGCGGCCATTTTCGCGCGCACGATCGCGGAAATCCGCGAACGCGTGCCGGATTGCAAAGTGGAAGTGCTGATCCCGGACTTTCGAGGCGATTGGAACGCGCTGGGGATGGTGATGGCGGCGCGGCCGGACGTGCTCAATCACAATATGGAGACTGTCCCGCGGCTTTATCGGCGGGTTCGCAAGGGCGCGGTGTATGAGCGTTCGCTCGAGCTGTTGCGCCGGGCGCTAGAAATGGCGCCGGATGTTCCCACAAAGACCGGAATGATGCTCGGGCTGGGCGAAACGCGCGACGAAGTGCTGGCCGCGATGGAGGAGGTCGCCGCGCAAGGCACGCACATCCTGACGCTGGGGCAATACATGCAGCCGACGCGCGAGCATCTTCCGATCGAGCGCTACGTGCATCCGGACGAGTTCGCGGAGTTCAAGCGCCTGGGTGCACAGATGGGATTCAAGCACGTGGAAGCCGGGCCGCTGGTTCGTTCCTCCTATCACGCCTTCGAGCAGGAAGAAGCCGCGCGAAGCTAGCACACGTACGAAGCTAGGCCCCGGGAAAACCCGGGTTGAACACACGCAGCAAGAGTCCGCAGCCGCTCTTCAGTACGACGTTTCCCTTCGCCAACTTCAGCTCGATCTCGCCCGTCGCGTCGGCCGACGCGTTGTGGTCGGCGGGCCCGATCGTCACGTCCGGCAGGCCGTAGGTTCCGCAGGCATCCGAGGAAAAAAGCCACAGCGCTTGGGCACGCTCGCCCGTGCCGTCGTTACGGCAGCCGCGCGCGGGATTGGGATCCAGACGGACCAGGACGCCGCCCTCCACTGGCTTGCCGACGACCCCGGATCGATTCCTCACGGGTCCTCCGCCTCGATACACCACATCGCCGCCGATTTGCACCGTCGTCCACGAGTTCGATGACGCCGTGGGATCGGAATTTCGCGGAAGCTGCGCCTGACGAACCTCCTGATCCGACGCGATGGCGCGCAATCGCAGGGTCAGCAGGACATTTTCATTCGCCAGACGCAGGGTGTCGAACCGAAACGAGATGCTCCCGCCGTCGGTGCCCGACCCGGGCCGAACGCTGATGACTTTCCCGAGCAACGTTGCGCCAGCCGCAATCTTCGCGTCGCCGGGCAGCGGCACGTCCTGCATCACGCGCGCCGTGATCAACTGGCCGACCTTTGTGTTCTTCGAAGAAATGGATGTCTGGAGCTGCGCGGGAATCATGCTGCTGTCGGGGACCGCCGTGCCGCCGCGCGTAGCACTCGCCGTGAGCAGCAGTGTCATCAAGAATCCGAACTGGAGCGCGCGAAACATGACTGCGTCGCCGACATTCTAATGCGCACCGAACCCCGATAGATAGCGGACCGATGAATGAATCGAGACACGTCAGTGCAGGTTGGCCAGAAACTGGCCGGCAACATCGCTGGCGCGCGCGGCGCAGACGGCATCCGCAGGCTGCGAGTTTTGCGCGGCGTGAAAATATTCGGCGGCCTTGGCGTTGCGGCCAAGCTCAGCGTTCAGATTTCCTGCAAGCAACAAGAAAACGGGATTGTGCGGATAGCGCGTGGCGAGCGGCTCCGCGGCCGCGAGCGCCTCTTCGTAATGTTCGTCGTAGGTTCGCAGATTCCGCGCGAGATAAAAGCTCGAATCGACCGACATCCATGCGCCGCGCTCGATTCCCAGGCGCATCTGGCGCATTCCTTCCTGCTTGTTTCCTCCGGGAAGGCCCATGAAAAATCGCAGCATGCGGGCGATGGCCGAAAGGGTGTCGATGTAGTAGTTGTAGAGGCCGATTCCGGCGGTGGCGTCGGCCATATCGGGATCGAGTTCGAGCGCGCGCATGAATTCGGCGCGGCCGGAGACGCCGGCGTGGGCGATGGCGCGCTTTTCATCGCGGAGAGAATAGAGGCGCGCCTTCAACGCATAGCCGAGCCCGGCATAGACGTGCACGTCGGCCGTGTCGGATGTCGCGATCTGCGCGCGCGCGAGGTCGATGGCTTTGTCGGCCAGCGCGAAATAGGCATCGTCCTCGGGCTCTTTGGAACGATGCCAGGCGTCGAACTGGCCCCATTTGATTTCGCAGGCCGCGCAATAGAATTTCCACCACTCCGCCTCGCCCTCCAGCAGATAGCCGACCGGGCTTTGCGGCTGCGCACGTTCGATGTCGCGAGCCGCAGCGATGCCGGCATCCGGATCGCCGGTGTAAATATAATCCAGCGCCTGCTGGACCTGCGGAGAAAGCGTAAGGCGGCCGGCTCGCGCGGGAGTTGCCAACAGCACGGAGGCTACCAAGCAGAAAAATACGCGAACCTTCATTTCACCCTCTTGAGCCATCCGGCGAGCCAGGCCGCGGTGACGTACATCGCGAAACATTCCAGCGCGAAGGGAAGGAAGCCCAAATAACCCGGCGCGGGCATCTCGAAAATCTTCGTCTGCTGGAACATCGGAAACGTATAGTGCCATTTCGCGTGCGACCATTCATTCCAGAATTCCCAGAGCCATCCGCAAATCCATCCGGAAGCCAGAAAACCATAGAAGCGCCGCGCAAAACCATCGGAGAGGTCCCCCAGGAACGAAGGTAGCCGCAGTCGGTGATTGAGCGGATCGAGCAGCAAGATAAATCCGAGCCAGATCAGCGTGAAAAGGTATGGCGCGATGGCCTGCGGCACAACGAGCGGCACGATCAGGCAAGCCGCGCCGACGATCATCACCACAATTTCGGCGGTCGCGGAGATTTTCCACGGCTCGATGGGCACCGCGGGCAGCAGCCCCTGCACCAAGTCCGCGGTTTCGAAAATCGCGGGTGTAATGGTGGCGAAGGACCACGCGTAGCCGAGCAGCGCGGCCGGCCATTCGTGCGGCACGCCGACATAGGTCCAGTTCTGGAGCCGGGTGTTATAAGCCTCGAAAATCAGCCATAACGGAATTGAGAGAAACGCCATCTGCGCCAGAACCTTTGGCGCGTCGTGCAAGCGCGACCGGCCGGTAATCGCAAAGACGGCGGCATCGGCCATCAGGATGTACGCGCTCCAGGCAATCGGCGTGAAATATGTCGCCACCGGATCGACGCCGCGAAAAAGGAGAATCTCCGCGCAAACTAGGGTGACGGTTCCCAGCCACCCATGAGCGGGGAATTCGCGGCGGCGCCGCACCCGGAAATATCGCCCGACCAAAATCCCGATCGTGGCGGCGGTGATGCACAGTCCGATCGAGAGCCGCACCGGGATGAGGAGGGCGAATGCGTCCATGAGATTCGGCGAGTATGGTAGCGCAGGAATGCGCAGTTTTCGGCGGGAGCCGTAGCGTTTCTTGCTATGCTCGGCGGGCCTTTTCAGCGGCAAACACCAAGAAAGACTGACCCCGGAGGCACCCTGATGCAGAGGACTCCAACGCTTTGAATGGCAAGGCAAAACTCGAGCGCGGGCTGGGATTGGTTGAAGCAACTTCGCTGAACATGACGTTCATGGTCGGCATCGGCCCCTTCGTGGTGATTCCGATCGTAATCAAGGCGATGGGCGGCCCCGGGAGCCTGTTCGCATGGCTCGCCGGCGCAGCGCTCGCGCTCTTTGACGGCTGCATCTGGGCGGAGCTCGGCGCGGCAATGCCGCAGGCCGGAGGAAGCTACGTCTATTTGCGCGAAGCGTACGGAGCCGAGCGCTGGGGCCGGCTGCTCTCATTCCTGTATATCTGGCAAACGCTGTTTCAGGGGCCGCTGAGCATCGCGTCGGGCGCGCTGGGGTTCGCAAACTACTCCACCTATTTTTTGAACAACCTGCCGGGCGAATGGGCGGCCCGCGCCGGGCCGTACTTCACCAAGACGGTCGCGGCACTTGTGGTCTTGATTGTTGTCGCACTGCTCTACCGGCGCATCACGGAGATCGGCCGCATTTCAATCGTGTTCAGCGCGATCGTGATCGCCACGATTCTGTGGATCATTTCCGGCGGCGTGACGCATTTCGATGCGCACCGCGCCTTCGATTTTTCCGGCATGCGTTGGGGTTCGTCTTGGGTGCTCTGGGCTGCGCTGGGCCACGGCACGGTACAGACCGTTTACAGCTATCTGGGCTATTACAACGTGAACAACCTCGGCGGCGAGATGAAAAGCCCCGAGAAGAATATTCCGCGCGCGATCTTCATTTCGATCATCGGCATCACGGCGCTCTACCTGGCAATGCAAACGAGCATCCTGGCAGTCATCCCCTGGCGCGAAGCCGCGGAATCGAAAGCGATCGCCAGCGCGTTCATCGAGCGGCTGTACGGCAGCCAGTGGGCGGCCGTCGTGACAATCCTGATACTGATCACCGCGATGGGCAGCGTCTTCGCGGCGATGCTGGGCTATTCGCGCGTGCCTTACGCCGCGGCCGCGGACGGGAATTTTCTCCAAATCTTCGCGCGCCTGCACCCCACGAAGCATTTCCCCTACGTTTCGCTGTTGGCGCTGGGCGGCGCGGCGCTTATCTTCTGCCTGGCACTGAGCCTGGGCCAGGCGATCCGCTCCATCCTGGCAATGCGTTGCCTCATCCAATTTATCGGCCAGGGCGTGGGGCTGGTCGTGCTGCGCCGGCGCTGGGGGAGCGCGCGGCTGCCGTTTCGAATGTGGCTGTATCCTCTGCCGGTCGTGATCGCAATCGCCGGATGGGCTGCGCTTTTCGTCGCCACCGGGCGCAAGCCGATGCTGGCGTCGCTGGCTGCGGCAACCGCCGGGATTCTTGTATATTTGGTGCGCGCGCGATGGATGCGGCAATGGCCTTTCCAGGAGATTGCTTGATGCGTAGAGTTCCAGCCAGAAAGAATTTCGCGGCGATGGCAGCAATCCTACTCGCTGTCGCGGCCGCCCAGGCCGCGATTCCCGCCGCATCCGCGCAGTCGCTCGAGGACACCGTGCAGGCGATCGAAAAGGCGCGCGTCACGACGCGAATTCTTTACGTCACGGCACACCCGGACGACGAAACCGCCAGCCTGCTGGCCTACCTTTCACGCGGTTTGTATGCGGACGTGGCGCTGCTGACGATCACACGCGGCCAGGGCGGCCAGAACGCGATTGGTCCAGAGCAGGACGCGCCGCTGGGCATCGTGCGGACCACCGAGCTGCTCGCCGCGGATTCGCACTACGGGACCCATCAATTCTTCACGCGCGCCGTGGACCCAGGATTTTCGAAAAGCCCCGAGCGCACCATGAAAATCTGGGGAGATCAGATTCCGCTGGAGGACATGGTCCGCGTAATCCGCATGTACCGTCCGCAGGTGGTAATCAATGGATGGGGCGGCGTGCATTTCGGACACGGGCAGCATCAAGCGAGCGGCCTGCTGACGCCCAAAGCGATTGCCGACGCCGCCGATCCCACGAAATTCCCCGAACAGATTGCCGAAGGGCTGCCGGCATGGAAGGTGTCGCTCGAATTGCGCCCTGGAAATTTCGGATTCGGCCCGAACCCCACCACCACCGCTCCTGGAGGCGTCACGCTGCCGGTGAACAACGTTTCGCCGCTGTGGGGCCAGAGCTACGTGGAGATGGGCATGGACGGCCATGCGCAGCATCGTTCGCAGGGCACTCCGTCGTTTTACGGCAATCCGTTTTTCCGCCGGCCGCCGGTGCTGGTCGTCGAGCATGGGCAGCAAGGCGGCGGTTCGTTCGACGCGAAGGAGCTGGCGGAGTCGATTTCGTCGCTTGCAGGCCGCTATGAGCACTGGCAATCGGCGATGGCGCCGGCATTGGCAGCCGCGGATCAGGATTTAGCGGCCGCTTCGAGATCGGCACTGGCGCTCGACCGCGCTGCCGCGGCGAGTTCGCTGGCAAGAGCGGGCAAAGAAATCGCCGCGTTGCGCAGCTCCGTCGCCGCGAACGGCGATTCTGCAGCTGGCGCGCTCTACGAGATCGACCAGATCGCCAAGCGAATCGACGCCGCGCTGGTAGATGACGTCGCGCTCGCCGTTGATACGCAGGCGAATCGCCACGAGCTGGTTGCCGGCGAGGATTTTACGGTTGATGTGAATTTTCTGGATGAACCCGCGACGCCCGCAAAATGGAAAGTGGACCCCTCGAGCCTGAAAGTGCCGGAGGGGTGGACTTCGAAGCTCGACGATGCCGATGCGAAGGGCAAAACCTTCCACTTCACCGTTTCAGTGCCTGCCGAAGCGAAGCCGCCCGGTTCGCCCGCCGACGCCGTGCTTCCGTTTCCACCGGCGCTGGTGAGCCTCGATCTGCGGATGAGCGTCGATGATTACGATTTCACCTACCAGAAGGCCGTCGAATCCGCGGAAGCGAAGACCACGGCGATCGTCGTCTATCCGCTCGAGCTTGTGCCGGCGGTCACCTTGACTGTGGAGCCCGCGCAGGTGATGGTTCCCGAGAAGCGCGCCGGGGCGCCCGTCGATTTGCTCGCGCGCGTGCGTTATCACGGCACGAAGCCAGCCAGCGTTTCGATCGGCCTCGATGCACCCGAGGATTGGAATGCTTCGCCGGTCGCGGCGCTCGATTTCAAACAAGCCGGTGATCAATTGGTACGCTACGTCGTGAAAGCCCCGGCGAAAATCGCGCCCGGCGCCTATACGCTGCGTCCTTATGCCAAGCTCGGCGACGATACGTTTCGCACCTCGGTCGAGCCGATTCCCACGCTGTCGACGCGCAACTTCAGCCAGCCGGCCGATGTGACCGTGCATATGCTCGACCTCACCGTGCCCGCCGGGCTGCACATCGGCTATATCGCCGGAGACAACGATGTGCTGCCGGAAACTCTGCGGCAGGTGGGAATCCAGGTGGATCGGCTCGATGAAGTGACGTTGGCGTTCGGCGATCTGAGCCGCTTCGACGCGATCGTGGTTGGCATCCGCGCCTACGAGCTGCGGCCCGACGCGATGGCGGCGAATCCGCGCCTGCTCGATTACGTGCAGAACGGCGGCACGCTGCTGGTCCTCTACGAGCGCGATTTTGCGTGGGCCAAGCTGCTGCCGGCTCCCTTCCGCGCTGAGATGGACCCGAAAGGGGCTGTTCGCGTCACCGATCAGAATTCTCCCGTGCGGCTTCTGGCGCCGGATAGCCCTCTGCTGAATTCGCCGAACAAGATCACGCTCGACGATTTCAAGGGCTGGGGACAGGAGCGCGGCCTTTATTTCTGGAGCACCTGGGATTCGCGCTATCGGCCCGTGCTCGGCCTCACCGATCCGGGCGAGCCGGAAGCGACAGGCGGCCTTGTGTACGCGCATGACGGCAAGGGGCTGTACATTTACACCGGCCTGTCGTTTTTCCGCGAGCTGCCTGACGGGGTTCCCGGCGCGTATCGATTGTTCGTTAACCTGCTGAGCCAGACGCTTCATTCTGCGCCTCGAAAATAAGCGATCGCCGCCGGCACCGCTGTGCTTCATTGCGACACATAGCGCCACTTCCGCTTGCCGGTCGATTTTCGCTTCGTGCTATGCTCCCAGCCGATCCGAGAAGGAGGTCGCTTTACGATGAAGCTTGAGAATTCGGCGCTGCAGCGCCGGCTGATCGGCGTGCTCGCCGCGATATTCATCCTGGCTCTTACCTGCAATTCCTCATTCGCGCAGAAAAACAAGAACGGCAAGAACAACTCGCAACAGCAGGACGACCCCAACCCCGTGCCGGTTCCCGTGGGTTCCGATGCCGACCAGATCGAAGGAGATATCGGCCAGATGCTCGCCGCTTTCCAGCTTGGCAACGTCGACCTGATGCACAAGTATTATTCGGATAGCGTGACGTTCGTAAGCGGCGATTTCGCTCCGCCGATCATGGGTTGGCAGAATTACGTCCCGTTGTACGAGCGCCAGAAGGCTGCGTTCGCGTCCATGCAGCTCGTGCGCCGCAATACGATCATCTTCCCGCACGGCGACGTGGCCTGGGCCATGTATCAGTGGGAATTCAGCGCTCTATTGAACGGAGCGCCCTACGATCTGCGCGGGCAAACTACGCTGGTCTTCAACAAAGTGGGGGGAAACTGGCTGATCGTGCACAACCACACATCATCGACCCCCACCCAGACTGCGCAGGCACCCATGCAAACACACGCAGCCACACTACCGTTGCCTGCGACGGCGAAGCCCTAGCCCGATCAACGGCGACGTGAGAAAGTCGGAAAAGCTAGAAGCTTTGGAGGCTTTGGTATGCCCAGAGTCCGGCCACCGACACGAGCAACGCACCTGACACAATCATCAGTGCGATGATCGGCCGCCCGAGCTTTTCAATCCGGGCGACCAGCGCGGCCTGATCGCGCGCCATGGAATCTCCCGCGGCGTCCAGAAAAATCTGATCCTCTTCCCGGTTTTCGAGGGCGCTGCGGTAGATCCACATGAAGACCAGAACGGCTGTAACGACACCCCAGGCTAGCAGCAGGATCTGAAGAGTTCCCATACAAACCTCCCCTGCCCGCGGGTCGTGGGGACTGTGCTAGGCGGCGTCCGGCCCGTGCGGGCCCTTCGGCTCAATTGGGCGGGATTATAGCACCAACGCGTACCGAGGGTGTCAGGAGGCTGGCCGTTCGGGCTTCCTGGGATCCTCAGGAAGGAATCGCTTACCGGCGCTCGTCCGGGAACGAAATGCCCCAAAAATTCCGGCCAGGATAGAGAATCTCGACTCCCAGCTCGAAGGAGCCGTGATCCTTGCGTTCCCGCACGGCGATCACGCGAAATTCACGCCTCTCCTGCGAAAGCCCGTGCAGAACCTCGATGCGGGACCCGATCTCCGGCAAGAATGGCAGGCGCAGCAGTGCGCCGGTGCGGCTGACGGAAATCGCTTCGGCGGACGCGTCGCGCGCCTCGCCATTCATTTCAGGGGATCGGACTCTCACCGGGATGCGAATGTGGACGCGGCTCGACCGGCGGCGCTCCAGCATCGCGCGGGCAGTTGCCATGGTTGCCCTCCTCTCGCTCGCGACTGCAAAATAACTGTAGGGTGCGCCCGCCCTGGGGTCAATGGTACTTCGCCGCGGCGTGCTTCGTTGACAAACCAAGGGCTGCGCGGCAATATGGTTTCGCCTCGCTTTGCCGCACGAAATGCCCAAGTGGCGGAATTGGCAGACGCGCTAGCTTCAGGAGCTAGTTCTCGCAAGGGAGTGGAGGTTCGAGTCCTCTCTTGGGCACCAACTTAAGCATCGTTGGAATGATCTCTTGAAGCAAAAGCGTATCTGCCCCACCCGACCGCAGGGCCCGATCAAATGTCACCAGCTTTACGCCTGTCACGGCTGCGAACGTGAGTAGGTAGGCGTCGGACCATACCTTTGGGGAACGGCTGGCGAGCCGAGATCGAGTTCGGAATTCAGTCTCGAATCCGTCAGGCTCAGCCACAAAAGCTATACGGCTGTCTGCCCAGACCTGATTCCGCACGATCCCAGCGCGGGCCATTGTTTTGGCGTCATTCCCCAGGATTTTCTCAGTCGTAAGAAGTCTCAGAACCGCGAGTTCGGTAAACCTGCAGAAAAAGAACTGTTCGTCGCTTGACTCTTCAAACCATCGTCTCGCTCTTTCCGAATGGATGTACCGGTTCCAGAAAAGAGCGAACCAGACAAAGCAGCGCGAGCGCGCCGTGCCCCAGACCTTCGTGCAGGACTTCCGCCAGCGTCGCCCAAATCAGGCTGATGGCGCAGACCGTCAGGGCATCGTCGTTTCCTACCGGCAGAACGGTCGTCGCAGCCGCAGCCATGGTTCAAATCTTTGTACGCTCGGCGCCGCTTTGTTATTTCGCGGACTGGAGCAATTTCTCCGCGTACAGCGCGCCGGCGGGCGTTTCTTCGTGTTTGAAATAGACGAACACGTCGCCGTTGTGCGCTGCATCCGTCACTCTTTTCGAAATCGCCTTGCGCGCGCCAGCGGAGTATTCGCTCATTCGCAATCGGAAATATCGGAAGTTCGCGGTAGCAATCTCGGGAGTCTTCAGCTTGTCGCTTTCCGCTTCGCACAGCGCCACGTTCGCGCGGCCCAGCCGGTCATACACATCGTCCGTAAACCACGACGCGTGCCGAAATTCCATCGCCGCGTGCATGCCTCGCGGCAAATCTGCTAGAAACTCGTCCAGCAGCGCCAAATCGCATTTCAGGTTCGGCGGGAGTTGAAACAGCACCGGTCCGAGCTTTCCGGCTACGCGCAGCGGTTTGAGTGTATTAATGAATTTCGACGTGGCCGCGCCCACGCCGCGCAGCCGCTTGATATGCGTGATCGACTGGCTCGCCTTCACCGCGAATTTAAATTCCGCGGGCGTCGCCGCGATCCATCCGGCGAGGACCTTCCTTGTCACTGGGCGGCGAAATGTGTAGTTCAGTTCGACGGAATTGAGCCGCGTGGCGTAATAACCGAGAAATTTTGCGGCCGCAAGCTTCGCCGGATAGAAATCGGGCTTCCAGCTCGCATAAGACCATCCAGAGGCGCCCGCGTAGATTTTCCCCATGTTGTTTTCGCCCGCCGCCCGTTGAGGGCAAGCTGTCACCGCTCGGGCGCGCAACTCTATAACACAAGCCCCGATGATTTTGCGATAGTATCCGGCTGGTGCGCGCGATGTCGCGCAGCCGGAGGCGCCGGAAATGGCTTTCACCCACGTGTTGATCGCGATGGCCAGCGGCCCCCAGGTCACGTTTCCGCAAGGCCCGGCCATCACGGAACAGATCGCTCTGCGGTGGCTGCACATCGTGGCCGGGATCATCTGGATCGGCACGCTCTATTTCAATAATCTCGCCGCAACGCCTGCCCTCAAGCTCCTCGACCCACCCGTGCGCGCAAAAATCTATCCGGCGCTGATGTCGCGCGCCATGTGGTGGTTCCGCTGGTCCGCACTTGTAACAGTGATCGCCGGCCTGCGCTATTTCTGGATGATTCTCGCTGCCGACGCGCACAACGCCGGCGAGTCCTCGCTCGCATTGAAATGGTTCGGTGAATGGCTGCTGGTGTGGATCGTCGCGTTCGCGCTGATCTATCCGTTTCAGCTTCCCCACAAGGGATTTCTCGATAGCGTCTGGGTCCGCGCCATCGCCATTGGCGCCATCGCCATCGCCGCGTCATGGCTCACCCTCGTCCTGAACGCAAATCCGCAATCGTCGAACGCGCATCTTTCAATTGCAGTGGGCGGTGGAATGGGCCTGTTGATGCTGCTCAACGCCTGGGGAATTATCTGGCGGGCGCAGAAGAGACTCATCAACTGGATGCGCGCCGCCGCCGAGCAAGGCGCCGCCATGCCGCCCGAGGCCGTGCATTTCTCCCGCTGGGCCTACCTCGCCTCGCGCACGGGTTTCTGGATGTCGTTCCCGATGCTTTTCTTCATGGCCGCAGCGGACCACTACCCGTTCCTAAGTGGCATCGCCAGCTGACCAGCCGCATGTACCCCTCAGTTACGGTGCTCCGTCTAGAATAGTAAAAGCTGAGGACGCCATGAAGACTGTCCTGCAATGGGGATTATCGATACTCCTGCTGGGGATCGTGGTCGCGCAGCCCGTGGCCGCCTACGAGTATCCCCTTTCTTCCACGGCCATTCGTGACGCCTACTTTCTGGGCTCCGGCGACCCGGTAAAACTCGGCAACTTCCTCGAACAATATGCAAAGCACTATCCGGTCGCCAAATCCGGGCAGTATGTTGCATCGATACGCTTTGAGACCCCGTACTACATCATCGCGGAATACGTCTCGCAGGCTTCGGCTTTGGCGAGCTATCACGCACCGGATGCAGAGCAGGAGTTCCTCGGCAAACCGGGTCTTTGCCGCGTGCGCGTCGAAATTTATTACGGAATCTCCAGCACCTATACCGGACCCTATCAGACGAATTACAATATCCAACTCAAGCAGCACGACAAAGAAATTCCGATCAAGAGAACCTGGACCGAGGGCATGGTCTCGACCGACAATTTTGGGCCCACCATTCCAGGCGTGTATCTGACAGCGGAGTACAGCGCGGACGATGTCGATTCCGAAGCTCCCGCAACGGTCGAAGTCCTCGCGCCGGACGGAAACAACGTCACTGAGACATTCGCTCTCGATAGCCTTCGGTGAATTCTGCTCTAAGCGCGCAGGCTACCGGTCCGGCGTTCCCTGCCCGTCGATGAACTGAAACGCATCTTCGACCGCGCGCCCAGCGGCATGCGAGCCCTTCGCATCGGTGGTGAACAACGGCCGCCGCCGTGCCGAAAACTTCGCCGGATCGAACGTCCCACGCTTCGTGTGGAACACCCACACGAATTCATAACGCGCCTTATCCAGCTCCGACATCGACTGCAGCGCCGTATCGACGGTCGTCAGCGGACTGAAATCCGAAAATCCGTTCCGATCCGTGTGCACCAGCACGGGCATTGCCGAGTTGTACGTATCGGAATCATGGGCGAACAAAATCACGAAATCCACGTGTGCCAGGTCCGGAGCCGGGCAGATGCTCGCGTGCTGCTTCTTGCGATTTTCCACCATCCATTTGTACTGCGCCGGTGCCAGTCCATACGCCGAGAAGAAAATCTGGCATGCGGGATCGGCGCTCTCGTTTTCGGGCTTCGCGTCGGGATATTCCTCGAGATCGGGATCGCGCTCCGCCTCGTGGATATCCAGATCCACCTTGGGCGACGCGTTCACGGTGGCCGGCATCATCGCCACTCCCGCTGTAGTCAAGTCAGCCTTCGCAGCCACCATCTTGGCGGCCGTTGCGGATGGCTGCGGTGCGGCGATCGTCGATTTCGCCGTCTGCGTCGTGGTAGGCGCCGCCTTCGCCGGAGCTTTCTTCGCAGGCACGGGTTCGGCAACCACGGTCGGCGTGGCCGGTTTTTCGCGTGTCTTGGCATGAGCCGGCGTCGCGGCCGCGGAGGCAGGTTTTGATGCCACAAGTGTCGCGGGCTTCGCAGTCGGCGACGGCTGTATGGCAACTACTGGCGCAGAAACTTTCGCCGGAGCCGGCGGTGCGGCCGACGAGCTCCAGGCGATCGGCGTCGCTGCAGGAGGGGGCGGCATGGGCGCCACCGTGTGTCCCGGCGTGCTGGCAGCCGCGCGCGCAGCCACGCTTGCCATGGGCTTTTCGGGATCATCGGCTGGCAGCGCGGGCAAATCCGGGAACGACGCATCCGGCACATAGCCCTCCACACCGCTCGCCGTGCGCACCTTCACATACCCGCGCACGCGCGACAAAATCTCCACCGCCTCGCCGCACTTCAAACGCGTTTCCACGTCGAAGCTGTTCAGCGATTCATACACCCACACGCGATCCTGATTGGGCCCGCATTTCACCGCGCCGATATCCGACGCGGCAGCAGGCAGAGCCGAAGAAGCAATTGCCAGTGCGACAAGAAGTGACCGAGCCACGGCATCCTCCTACTCAATACCCACGGAAAGAAGCGCCGAAAATCGGCCACAAAACTATGAGGCATCACGCCGCACGCACGCAATTGGTCGAAAGGACAGAATTAGTTCAGGGAAAAATAGAGCGAACGACCGTTTTTTCTTCGTAGGGGCGTTGCGTCCGCCGCGGCGGATGGCCCATCGGCCTCGTAACTACGACCGCCAGCGCAACGTAACCGGCCCCGCTACCGGATGCCGCATCGGCTGCCCCGTCCGTCGCGATTCCGCGAGCGCCGCTTTCAGCTCGAAATACCACCGTGCCTGCCGGTCCGCATCATCGACGAGCATCATGCGGTCCTCATATTTCAGCCCGAGCCCCTGCTTCTCAATCACCTCGGTATCCTGGCGGATAAACCGCGGTCCCAGCACGTGAATGATGAAAGAGACCACCGGAACCCACGGCAGAATATTCCACGCCGCCACGAAATCCAGCCGGCACAAATCGCGCTTCACCGGCGTCACCGTTGTGCGGCTCGACAGCCAGTATTTCCCCGCGCGAATCTGCTCAAACCGCTGATTCGGCAGCACGAAATCGATCGTCGTGGTCGCCGGCTCGCCCGTGATCAGCTTCAGCAATTTGTAAGGCGCGCTGTTGGCCGATGGCGCGTGCGAGCTCATCCGAAAACCGTTCGGAATCGGCTCGAACTGCTTGGCCTTGTCGCGAAGGCTCCGCCGGCTCCGCCACCACCACGCCTGATGCACGAACGGCCCGTGCGCCGGATCCATCAATCCGATGATCCCGGTGTCGACGCTACAAGGCAGGTCCGCCGCGAGCCGAGCGATTTTGTAACTCGCACTGAACGTCGGCAATTCCGGCGCTGGCGGAATCGCCGCGGCAGCCTCCGCGCGCCCTTCCGGATTCGTCATGAACGCCCAGATGTACCCGTCGCGCTCCTCGCACGGAAAGCTTCCGGCGTAAATCCGCTCGCATTTCAATTTCGAATCCGCGGTCAGCGAAGGAATGTGCCGGCACTGGCCTGTATGCGCGTCGAATTGCCAGCCGTGATACGCACACTCCACCGTCGCGCCGTCAAACCTCCCAAACGAAAGCGGAAACGCCCGGTGCGGACAAACATCGCGCAGCGCAAACGGTTTGCCGGCCGCAGTGCGCCCGATTACCAGCGGCACCTCGAGCAACATCGCCCGCTCGAGCTTGCGCCCGCGCACCTGCTTGCTGGGCAGCGCCGGATACCAAAATCCCCAAAGCAGCTCGGAGTTGGAATCGCGCGGTTTCTCGTCAGCAGAGTCGCTCATCAACGGGCGGCTATCGTAGTACATTCCGCGTGCAAGCAGCAAAGCCGGCGAAGTGTACCTTCGTCTTGAAATCAGCGCCGAAGGCGTCTGTGCCCTCCGTACCTTTTCAGTGGGTTCTGTGGGAGGGCAGCTCCGCTGTGACGTCACCCATGCAGCCACGGCAGCTCGCCCTTGTGCGCCAGCGCCAGCAAATCCATGGTCATCGCCACCGCGCAGTGCACGCACACGCCGCCCCAGATCGATTTCGTCTTCCACGCCAGATATCCCAGCACGAGCCCCGCAACCACCGACGCGGCCGCCTCCGGCAGCAACTTCGAAAAATGCAGCATCATGTAAGGCAGCACGGCGACAGGCACGGCGAAGATTCCCAGGTACCGGCCCAGCCCGCCCACTAGAAATCCCCGGAAGAAAAACTCCAGGGCAATAAACTGCCCTGCATACATTCCCTCCCACATCAGCAAATCGGCCCACGACCGCCCCGCCTGTCCATACATCGGATAAAACGCCGTGAACGAAGGCGAAAGCGAAACGATCCAGATCAGGGGCAGCACCGCGCCATACAATCCTACGTAAACCCAAAAATGGTCGCGGAACCCGCGGAAGCCAAGATTGCAATCGCGCACGCGCGCGCCGGGCAGCACCGCCATCAGAAGTCCCGGTAGCGCCACAAACCCAATCAAAATCGAGCCTACCCACCACGCCTTCACGCGCAGCACCCAGTAGGGATCGATGTACTTGGGCGGGAAAAGCAGTGCGAACGTCTGCTCGCTGCCGCCGTACTGGTTGATCAGCAGGCCCGCGCACGCCGTCACACAGATTGCCGAAATCGGCCAGAATCCGGGCGCGGCAGCAGCGTCTCCCAACGGGCGGAGTTCGACCGGCTGGGTATCGTCGGATGATTGCCGAACGGAGGGCCTCGCATTCACGCGCGCGGCGGAGGCCTGTGCCGGATTCGCCGCCCGGTCGCGTTTCTTCCGCGCAATCTGCGGAAAGCGCGCGTGCCGCGACGGAACCCTCGCTCGCACGGCGCTCAAATCAGCGCGGCTTGCGCTTCGGTGATGCTCGGGTAGATTTCAAACAGCGGATCGACGCCGGTAATCTGCAGAATATTTTTCACGCGGTAATTCAAGCCGACGAGCACAAGCTTTCGCCCGGCCTTCTGGCAGGAAACATACGCTCGCACCAGCGTTCCCACGGCCATCGAGTCAAGCGACGTCGTCTCGGAGAGGTCCACGATCAGGCGCGGCGCAGTCGCCCCGGTCAGAGCCTCCTGAAATTGCGGCGCCGTGGTAAACGTGATCGAACCCTTCACGCTGATAATCTGCACGGTCGCAAGCGATCCCGGACGCTGCGAAACCTGGAAAGGCTGGGTTGACATGGCCCGCATTCTAGCGAAAACCCCGGCGCAATAACACCGAAGTCTCTCCTCCGCAGGCGTTAAGCCGCACCGGGCGCATGCCGGAGCCAGGCAAGGCGAAAACCTATCGAATCCTGGCACCAAGTACGAAGGTACCGAACCGATTGAACCACCCAGCCTATCGACCGTCCCGCGCATTGCAGGCATCCTGATTCCGGACTCGGGGACTAAGCCCCGAGTTGCTGCACCTCCATCACCCCAATGCCCACGAGCGGCCGGTCCCCCCGCCGGCCGCTCCCCCCTTCTGCTCTCCAGTGAGTCGCACTCGCTTCGGACTCGAACGCCTTCAAACGGACGCGTCAACTTTTTCGTGGACAGAACCAGCGAGTCATGAGGTTGAGCTGCGGAAGGATTTTCCAGCGGCAATCACGTTGCGGTAATTTCTCGGCGGTTTACGTATGCGACTCGATCCGATCACGGCCCTACGAGCGGCCGGTCCCCCCGGGCCGACCGCTCTCCCTATTTCCATCTCGAATCAACGCGCTTCTCGCGTGGAAAAGGCCCGAACGGCGCCGATCGATTCGAAGCCGTTCGGGTCCGGTCTGCCTCTGCCTGTGTTCTGAGGGCTTGCGGCGGGGACGAGACCGCTTCGCGCGCACCGAAACGATCCAGCCGCTGCCATGGGGTAAATTCAGCGCGGGCGCCGCGCCGGGCGATAGCTCGCCAGCGGACGCGGGCGCATGCGAAAGCGCGGTGCGAGCGGTGGCGGCACGTTGTGGAGCGGGGCGCCGCAATTGCTGCAAATCTCCTGCGGCGCGTCCTGCACGCGGAGCCAGTGGCCGCGCGCGGGACATTCCGGAGTCAAACACTGCACCGTCCATCCGGGCAGATATTGCATCCTTGAGCCTCGCAGTCCGTGTGAACCGGATGTTTCGAAGGGAATAACGTCCCGTAAAACAGGCGGGATTGTGCGCCCGGGGGCCTTGTGTGTCAAGCGAAATATATACTATTAGTAGGGGTATCGTTTCCAGGGGGCGCGAAAGGCGTTTCCCGTGGATTCACGGCGGCGAACTACTTCGCGTTGACGGTAGTGGAATCGGGATTGGAAGTTACGGGAGCGGGCGGAGGCGCCGGTGCGGCGGGCGGGGGGTTCGCGGCGGCGTTCTGCGCCGCCTGGTCCTGGGCCGCTTTCTGCGCGGCGGCCGTGGCGGATTTGCCGGCTTCATCGGCCTTTATCTGCACGGATGCGAGCAGCTTTTCCGCCGCGGCGACGGCATCGGCTTTCGCGTCTACGTCGGATTTTTCGGAAGCGAGCGCGGCGGCGCCGGCTTTGTCGGCCGCGAAATCGGGCTTGCCGTAGTAGGTCTGCTGATCGAGCGCGTACTTGCGCTGCGCGACGTCGAGGTCAGCCTTCAGATCGCTCAGGCGCTGCTTGGCCACGTCGAGTTCGGAATTCAGTTGCGCTAGTTCCGCAGCCGTGGGAGCGGGTTTCGCATCCGCCGCCGGAGTGCTCGAATTTGTCGTGTCCGTGGTACTCGATCCGGCTGCGGCCGGTTCCTGCCCGACCACGCTGACGGGCGCGGTCGTCGGAAGGTTGTTGTTGTCCCAGACCTTGGCGGCTTTGGGCTGGTCCTTTTTCTGTTCCTGCGCGCGCCGTGCGGCGGCGGCCAGGGAATTATCCTGGTCTTGATCCTGCGCTCGCGCGGCTCCGGCGAACAGCGACGCGGCCAGCGGCGTCAGCAACAAAATCGTGAATGCCCAGCGTGCAGTTCTCATGCTACATCTCCCGTGTCGAGAGCGCGACCCACAGCACCATAGTAGTCGCGCCACGCGGCGAGTGGCAAACCCCTTGGCCCGCGGCGTCGAAAGAGGCAACTGGCCGCCGAGTCAGGCGAAAGTGCTCTGGTGAGTAGTGACGCGTGGCTGGCAATTGGCAAAAAAATGGCGCGCGGAGCCCCGCGTTGATTCCGTTTGGCGGTCCCTGCCCAACGGCCGCACGGACCGGCGCAATTCCGGCACCATTCAGATTGACGGACGCGATAGACTAGCGCGGCATCTGACGGGTGGCGAGGGATCGATGAGAAAGCTTGCGGTGATTTTGGTGATTTGCGGGTTTGCGATGCTGTTGCATGCGTCTCGGGCCGCGTTGCAGGCGCCGCCGGGGCCTATGGCTGCTGCGCCGCAGGATCAGGCGGATGCGACTCAACACTTCTCGAGAACCGTTACGGCTTATACGCTGCCTCCCGATCTTTACGAGAAAACCAGGAAACTTGAAAAGCTGAAATTGATGTTTTTCGCGCTCGACCCGGTCTATGGGTTGATCGTGCTGTGGCTTTTCCTGCGATGGAAGCTTGGGCCGAAGTTTCGGAACTGGGCCGAAAGCGGTTCGCGCAGACTTTTCCTGCAAGTTCTGATCTTTGCGCCGCTGTTCGTGCTCACGCTTGACGTCTTGAGCCTCCCTGTCGACATCATCCGCCACAAAATCACGCGCATCTACGGGCTTTCGGTGCAGGGATGGGGCTCATGGAGTTGGGACTGGACGAAGGGTGAGCTGGTGAATGTGGTGGTCGGATTTATTTTGATCCTGATTCTTTACGCCGTGATTCGCGTGAGCCCGCGGCGTTGGTGGCTTTACTTCTGGCTGGCGTCCTTGCCGTTGACCGCCCTGCTTATTTTTCTTCAGCCCGTGGTGATCGATCCGATGTTCCACAAATTCGTACCGATGCAGCAGAAAGATCCGGCGCTGACCGTCGCGCTGGAACAGATGATTCACCGAGCGGGGCAGGACATTCCGCCCGAGCGCATCTACTGGATGAATGCGTCGGAAAAAGTGAACGAGCTGAACGCGTACGTGACCGGGATCGGCGCTTCGAAGCGCATGGTGGTGTGGGACACGACGCTGATGAAGATGGATACGCAGCAAGTTGTCGCCGTGTGCGGACACGAGATGGGGCACTACGTGCTGAACCACATTCCGAAAGGGATGCTGATCGAAGCGATCACCTCGCTGATTCTGTTTTATGTCCTTTACCGACTAATCGGCGGTTTTATTGCGTGGCGTGGCGAGGCGTGGGGGATCCGCTCAGTGGGCGATCTGGCTTCGCTGCCGGCGCTTTTGGTTTTGCTGAGCGTGGCGGGTTTTATTGCGACTCCGGCGGCCGACACCTTGAGCCGCTATTTCGAGCATCAAGCGGATCAATATGCGCTGGAAGTGACGCACGGGCTGACGCCGGACTCCGGGCAGGTGGCGGCGCAGACGTTTCAGATTTTGGGCGAAGTCGATCTGGAATATCCCGATCCTAGCCCGGCCGATGTCTTCTTGACGTATGACCATCCGGCTACGCGGGATCGGGTGACGTTTTCGTTGACCTACGATCCGTGGGCGTCGGGAGGGACGGGTGAGTTTGTGCATTAAGAGCGCGGAGTGTGGCGAGCGGTCGCGATTCTCGAGCTGCTTTCGTTCGCAAGCATCTGCGCCGTGCACAGCTTGCTGTGCCCCTACCCGGTCCAAGGCAACGGCGCTACCTGGCGTGGATCGTCATTTGGATGGCGTTGCGGGGGCGGAGGGTGATGAGGGGTTCGGGGATTACTTCGGTACCCGGAACCAGGCGGAATCTGAATTTTTGGGCGAGCGTGGCCGTCACGATGGCGGCTTCCAGAAGCGCGAAACCCTCGCCGATGCAGCGACGGGGACCGGCCGAGAATGGGAAATACGCGCCGGGCGGCAGGCGATCCTGCAACCCATCGAGCCAGCGCTCCGGGCGGAACGAGTTGGGATCGTCGTAGTAGCGCGCGTCGCGATGCATGATCCACTGCGAGATCACCACCGTCGAGCCTTTGTGGATTTCGTATCCGCCGATTTCGCAGGGCTCCATGGTTTCGCGCGCCAGGATGTAGGCGGGCGGATACATGCGCAGCACTTCGTACATCACCGCGCGCAGATAGGGCAGGCGCGGAAAATCCTCGGCGCCGGGCGCGCGGCCGCCGAGCACTCCGTGCAATTCCTCGTGCAACTTCGCTTCGGCTTCGGGATTTCCGCTCAGCGCGTACCACGTCCAGCCGAGCATTTGCGCGGTGGTTTCGTGGCCGGCGAGAAAGAGAGTCATGGTTTCGTCGTGCAGCTGCTTCGGGGTCATCTGGCTGCCGTCTTCGTCCATCGCCCCCATCAGCAGCGCCAGCAGATCGTTGTGATGATTGGAATTTCCCTCCGCGCGGCGCTCGTTGATGATGCGCATGACCAGCGAATCGATGAATTCGAGCTCACGGTCGGCGCGGCGGTTCGAAGGCGTGGGCCAGGTCTCGGGAATACGAAACGGCATCCGGTTGCGCCGCAGCGAATAGCGCATCAGGAACGTCATGGCCTGCCCGATCTGCCGCGATTCGCCAGGCAGCGTGGTGCCGAAGAGAGTTTTCACGGCGATATCGAGCGTGAGGCCCATCATCTCCTGCGAAATGTTGCGCTGTTCGCCGTCGCGCCAATCGCGAATGTGTGCCTCGGCGAGCTCCAGCATCGTGGCGCCATATTCGCCCAGGCGCGCGCGATGGAATGCGGGCTGCGCGAGGCGGCGCTGGCGGCGCCAGAAGTCGCCTTCACTGATCAGCAGACCCTGGCCGAGGATGCGGGTGGTAATGCGCCGGGTGAGCTCGCTTTTGTGGAACTTTGCCTGCTGCATCACGAGGACCTGATTGATCAGGTCGGGGCGGTTGACGAGCGTGCGTTCCTGCATCATTACGTAGAAACGGACCACGTCGCCGTAGTCGCGCGTCATTTGCTGCATGCCCGCGAGGGGATCCTTGCGCAGGGAGAGCGCCATGCCGAGGATGGGCGCGCCTTTCGGGCCAGGCGGACTGTGTTTGCCGTTGCGAGACATTTTCGGGATTCCGCTGCGTAGTATTCTACAGCCCCATGGACCGCTTTGGGGCGTGAGGGAATTCGGCGCAGGAATCCGGTAAGATGCTTCTTCCCGGTTCTCCGTGCATCCAATGGAGAGCCATGGAAATACAGATGCAGCGTCCTGACTGGCTTGTCCAGATGGAAGACGTCCTCGAAACGCTCAACGAGGGCGTAATGATTCTGGACGACTGCCGCAAGATTCTCTACATCAATTCCTGCCTGGAAAGAATGTTCGGATTCGCCGCGTCGGACATCGTCGGGCATCTCGGCTCGGACTTTTATACGAAGGAAGAGTACGACGTGATTTTGCAGCAGACGGAAAAGCGGCACGAAATGGGGCAGAACCGCTTCGAGTTCGTTTTGCCGGTGAAGGACGGACATCGGCTGCCGGTGATTATCAGCTCGCGGAATTTCGAGGATCCCGAGGGTTTGCAGTTCGCCGTGGTGACGTTCACGGACATTTCGGAGCAGAAAAACGCGGAGAGCAAGCTGCGCAACGCGAATGCGCGGCTGAAACAAAGGCAAGCGGAGATTGACGAGGACTTGTTGCTGGCCGCGCGCGTGCAGCAGTCGCTGGCGCCGCAATCCCTGGTGTGGGGCAACATGCGGGTGGACGCGTACTATCATCCGGTGCGCACCATCGGCGGAGATTTCGGGCTGGTGAATCCGCTCGACGACCGGCATCTGAATCTGCTGGTGTGCGACGTTTCCGGGCACGGCATCGGGTCGGCGCTGGTGGCGAACCGGATCTACAGCGAGACGATGACGCAGCTGGGCAGTGGGCGTCCGCTGGCGGAGATTTTACGGCACCTGAATCGTTTCGTGATGCAGGACCTGGGCAGCTCGGCCCTGCTGTTTACCCTGGCCGCGGCGCGGATTGACGTTGGCGGGCGCCGGATGATTTTCGCGGGCGCCGGGCATCCGCCGGCGATGATCGTGACCCCGGGCGAAGAGCCCCGGCTGCTGGAATCGCGGAGCATGGTGCTGGGCGGGCTGCCGGACGCGGTGGCGACCGAGGCGGCGATCGAAGTCGATTTAAACAAGGGTGATCGCGTGGTGCTTTATACCGACGGCATCAGCGAGGTGTTCGACGCGCGCGGCGAGATGCTGGGCACCGAAGGCGTACAGAAAATCGTGCGCGAGACGGCGCTGCTGCCCTTCGGCGACATGCAGCAGGCGCTGCTGAACCGCGTGGCGGCCTGGCGCGAGGGCGCGCCCACCGATGATATGTCGCTCGTCCTGCTCGAAGTCCTCTGACGTCCGCGCAGTAATCACACGGAAAATTGAAGCGAACGCGAAGTTCACGGCGGCGCTGCGGATCGTGTACACTTTCCCCGATTTGAATCCCTGTTCCGATCTTTCGTAAACCGACATGGACCCGATAACTCACGGCATCACGGGCGCGCTACTCGGTAAAGCGTTTTTCTCAAAGCGCCAGGAACGGGTAGCCATTTTCGCCGCGACACTGGGCGCGGTTTTCCCGGACGTCGATATCAGCTGCGAGGTATTTTCTCGCGATCCGCTGAGCATCGTGAAATACCATCGCGCGATCACGCATTCGTTCGTGGCGATGCCGGTGTTTGCCCTGTTGCTGGCGCTGCTTACGCGGGCGTTGCTGCCTTGGGTCCGGCGGCGCTGGCCGCGATTCGCGGATTGGGAGGCGCCGCCCCTGTGGCTGCTTACGGTGATCTACGCCGTGGGAATCGTGAGCCACATCCTGCTTGACGGGATGACGTCGTTCGGCACGCGAATGTGGTACCCGATTTCGACGCGGCGGGTGGCGTGGGACTTGTTGTTCATTGTCGATTTCAGCTTCGCGACAATCATTTTGTTGCCGCAGGTGATGCCGTGGATCAGCCGGTTACCTGAGCGTGCGCGCGGGCGGGCGCTGAAGATGTGGGTATTGTTCACGGCCGGAGCACTGGTTTTCTGGCTGATGGCGCGGGCGGCGGCGTATCCGTTTCATTTTTGGATCGTGGTGGCCGCGAGCGTGCTGTTTGCGGCGTTCTTTTTCGGCCTGGCAAATGGTGGATGGGGCTCCGGGTGGTCGCGGGCGGCATGGGCGCAGATCGGAGCGTTTGTAGCGCTGGTTTATTTGTTTGCGTGCTCGGTGGCGCACCACGAAGCGATCCTGCAGGCGAAGGCGTTCGCAGATGCGAACCACATCTATAGTGAGCGGATTGGCGCGCTGCCGATTCCACCGTCGCTGCTGGATTGGGGCGACGCGGTGCGTTCGCCGGACGCGCTGTTTGAATCGCAATTCGATCTGCGGCAGCCCGGGCCGCGGATCTTCCAGTACATTCCCGATTCCCCACCCGATCCGTACATCGCGAAGGCGCTCGAAATGCCCAACGTGCGGCTGTATTTGAGTTTTGCGCGGTTTCCCTCGATCCAAAGTTTTCGCGATGGCGATCAGCATGTGGTCGAGCTGGGCGAGAACCGCTTTCAGGATGGCCGGCGGCGCGGGCCGCAGCCGTTTACCTACGAAGTGATTTTCGACGCGGACGGCAGGCTGGCCGAGGAAGGCTGGCTGACGAACGGCATGCTGCAGAGCCGGATGCGGCGGCTCATTCCGCAAATCAACAATCCCGTGTCCCATGCGCCGATCAAACCTTCGTGAAAGTCCTGATCTTCAGCGACATTCACGGCGATGTGCGCGCGTTGGCGCGGATCGTGGGGCAGCCGGCGGATGTGTACATCTGCGCGGGCGATCTGGCGACGTTCGGCAAGGGCCTTGAGAAATGCGGCAAGGCGCTGGAATCGCTGGGCGAAAAGCTTTGGGTGCTGCCGGGAAATCACGAAACGCACGACGATATTCGCGAATTCTGCGGGCGATTCGGCTTCCTGGATTTTCACCGGCGCGTGCTGCAGACGAAATCGACGCCGTGGGCCGGACTCGGCTACAGCAACATCACGCCCTTCCAGACGCCGGGCGAGTACACCGAGGAAGAAATTGCGGAAGCGCTTGCGGCGTTTGGCGGCATCGCGGGGCTGCACCTGGTGATTCATGTGCCCCCGTACGGCACGCGGGTGGATGAATACGCTCCCGGAAAGCACGGGGGTAGCACGGCGCTGCGGGCTTGGGTCACGCGCGAGCAGCCGCCGTATCTTTTCTGCGGGCATATTCACGAAACAGCGGGCCTATCGGACAGGCTTGGCGCTACGCAGTGCATCAACGTCGGCAAGGAAGGCTTTACACTCGAGATTTAGCGCCGCGCGTGGAAATCGCTCGATCACTGACTTTGCGCCCACGGCCTGACGGGGGGCCCCAGCAACACCCCTACAACGAAAAGAGCTATCTCTTAGGCGGAGGAGTGGCGGGATAAATTACGAGCTGGCGGCGGTCGCCACTGCCTTCGCTTTCGGTGCGGACGCCGGCGGCACCGCTGAGCTCGAGGTGCACGATGCGGCGCTCGCGCGACGACATCGGGTTGAACTGGAACGGCTGCCCGGTTTCACGAACGCGCTGCGCAGCGACGCGCGCCGAAAGCTTTAATTCCGCCAGGCGCGTCGCGCGATAATCGCCGCAATCGAAACGGACCCGATCGTGCAGCCGCGGATCCAGACGCAGCCAGCGGTGCGCCACGTGTTCGAGCGCCAGCAGCAGCTCCGCATTTTTTTCCAGCAGCAAATCCTGATCGGCGCCGCTGAAGATCGCGGCCACTTCCGCTTCGTTGCCGCTTGTGGAGGTGATCTCTACCTCGACGGCGAGCCCCATTTCGCGGACGGCGAGGTCCAGAAAACGGCGCAGCTCGGCGGCGGCGCGCTCGGTATCGAGCGGCGGCGGGGGCCCGGATTGATCGCGGCGCTGAAATGGCCGGCCGGGGCGCCGGTTCACCGATGTAGGACGGTTTCCGTTCATTGCTTTTTCTTACCCTTATTCTTGAATGGGCTGTTGGTCGGCATCGGACGCGTCCGGTTCAGATAATACTGTTGGCCCGTGGCGATCAGGTTGCTCGTGAACATATAGAGGTTTAATCCGCTGGCGTAACGGAAGAATAGAACAACGAACATCAACGGCATGAGCCGCATCATGCGCTGCTGCGCCGGATCGATGGCGGCTGTCTGCGGCGTCATGGCCGTAGAAGCGTACATGGTAATGGCCATGGCGATGGGCAAAATATAATACGGGTCGCGCACGGAAAGATCGTGCACCCATAGAATCCACGGCGCGTGGCGCAATTCGATGGCGCCGGTGAGTACACGCCACAGCGCCCACCAGATGGGCATCTGGAAAAACATCGGCAGGCACCCGCCCATCTGCGCCAGCGGGTTGATGCCGTTGCGCTGGTACAGCTCGGTCATTTCGTCCTGCATGCCCTTGCGCCGCGGATCCGTCATCGAATATTTCTTGTACTTGTCCTGGATCTGGCGCATTTCCGGCGCGATTTTCTGCATGTGCTGCATCGATCGCCAGCTTTTCATTTTCAGCGGGAACACCGCGACGTTGATCAGTAGCGTAAGGACGACGATCGCCCATCCCCAATTCGGGATGTAGCGGTGCAGCCATTGCAGAGCGAAGAGCAGTGCTTTCGAAATCGCGCTGAACCAGCCGAAATTAACGAGCCCTTCAAGCGAGGGCTGCACTTTTGTGAGCAGCCCCAAATCCTTCGGCCCCACAAATACGCGCGCTTTCAAAGGGCCCGCGGACATTGTACCTACCGCGATTTCCGCGGCAGGTTCGCTGGCTGGCTGATTGTCTGAGCCGGTGAAGTGGTGCCATTGCGTCCAGTGCCAGAGGGATAGATCCGTGCCGTCCGGGATGAAGGCCGCCGCAAAAAACTGGTCCATGATGCCGGTAAATTGCAGCGGGCCGGACTGTTGGAATGCCTGGATCTGGTTACCGGGGACGCCGAGCTTTTTGTATTGCAGCAGGTTCAGGCTGTCGGCCTGCTTGTAGAAGACGGTGACGAGCTGCGAGGCCTGGTACACCTCTTTATCACCGAAGCCGCCGCGCCAGGCGATCGCAGGCGCCAGCGGCTGCCCATTGAGCGACGCGGAAACTTCCATCGACAGCTGATAACCCTGTTCGAATTTCAATTTCTTGGTGACGTCCAGGTGGCCGTCACTCCAGTGAAAATCAATTTCAACCGGCGCGGTGAGGTTCGCGGACGCGGGAGTGACCTGATAGAGCGCGGAATTCGCCTGCGATTCGAGCTGTGGATCGGACAACGTCAGCGAAAAAGGCCAGCCGAGCTCCTGCGCGGAGTCAGGATTCACTAGGTCAAGAGGATGCGGCGGCTTCTGATCGTCGAAATATGTTTTCAGCGTCCAGCTGCGTACCACCGCGCCCCGGTTTGAAAATTCGACGCGATAGAGCGGACTTTCGACAACCACGGTTTGTTCGCCTGCGGCCTCGACAGCGGGAATGTTGGCAGCCCGGGCCGGCGCGCCACCCGCGGTCCCTTGCCCGGCAGACTGCATTGCGGACGGCTGTGCGGAGCCTGCGCCGGAATTTTGGCCGGGAACGATCTTACCGGTGACAGGCGCCGGATTTTTCTGAGGCGGCGGTGGGGGTGGCTGGAAAAACTTGACCCAGACAAACGTGATGACCACCACGATGACGACAAAAACGATTCCCCGAGTCTGGTCCGACATCTCCTTCACTGCGTTTCACCCGGGTCTTGCGTCAGCCGCGCGGCCGGGGGGTCGCTTTGCACCGGCACCGGATCGAATCCGCCCTTATTGAATGGATTGCAGCGCAACAGGCGCCGCAGCGCGAGCGAGGTGCCGCGGCGCGCTCCGTGAAGCGCGATCGCCTCAGCCGCGTAATTCGAACACGAAGGATGAAAACGGCAGGCGCCGCCGAAAAACGGCGAAAGGAACGTGATGTAGATGCGAACCAGCAGGAGCAGCGTCCACGCCGCGGCAGATTTGCCGCCTCTGTCTTCGCCGCCGCTGGCGCCAGAAGGATTCACGGCTTGTGGCCGCGCGGGATCAGCTGTAGCAATTCCCGGGACAACGCCGAAAAATCGGCCGTCGCCGCCGAGCTGCGCGGGTGAATTACGATGTCCCATCCCGGGGAAATCTCCTGTCGGTGTAGCCTGAGAATCTCGCGCAGCCGTCGCCGAATGCGGTTACGCCGGACGGCGCTGCCCAGCGCCTTCTTGATGCTCCAGCCGAACCGGCTCAGCTCGAGGCCATTGGGGCGTACGAAAATAGTGAACTCGCGGCTCGAACGGCGCCGGCCCTCGCGATACACGGCGTCGTATTCGGCGCGGCGCGCCACGCGGCATTCGCGCGGCAGGCCACCAGCCGCCACGTCAGACTCGCGTGAGGCTGTGGCGTCCCTTTTTGCGGCGTTGCGCAAGGACTTTCCGTCCACCCTGACTCTTCATGCGTTTGCGGAAGCCGTGTTTCTTGTGACGGCGGCGCACATGGGGCTGAAACGTACGTTTCGGCAACGAATTCTCTCCTCTATTTTCGCGGTCTGGCCTGCATTAGCGGCGGAGTTGGCGCATCGGATGCCCCTCGCGGACCCAAGCGAATTTCCTAGTGTATGCGACCGCCGTAGCATGGTCAAGGAAGCGTACTGAATATCGGAATTTGAAGCAGCGCATTTTCAGTCGGCGCCCGACGAACTTAGGACACGACACTCGCCTGCAGCAGGAATGTATTTTCGTGCGCACGGAATGAACCACAAAACGGCGCTTCCTCACGACACGCATTAAACGCGGAGCTAGAAAACGCGCCCGGGAAAAACTATTTCTGCCAGCGAGTCGGATGCGAAAGATAGTCCACGTTTTCAAGGGTGACATCCGCACGAGTTCTAGGAAGTTGGTTTACTCGCGCTAGTACTTAATCATTTCTGACACGTATCTCATTTGAGAACACTCTTTCACAATTCCGGAATTGGAAATCTGTCGGCGACTGATCGGCAGATCAGACGAAGAAATAAACAGCCTTGAATCTGTGAGTTGCAAAGTGTGACGTTTGGTGCGGCGCTTGCCCTGACAATTGGGTCGTGCTCTTCGCGACTCAGGCGTCGGCGTTTTCACACTGAGGGTGGAGGATTCATGCGTACTAGAATTTTAGCAGTCGTTGCTGCTCTCATATTGTTCGCAATGGTGGGCGGCTCAGCACGAGCCGACAACATCGCCGTGCAGAACGGATCGTTCGACCAGCTAAACGCGAGCGGCTTCTCGTTTTTTTGCGGCTCAGGCTGTGCGTACAACCTGGGTCCGATTCCGAATTGGACCATGGCTGGCTATGGAGGTTCGTTTGAGCCGGGCGGCGCGTTCAATACGCCGGTACCGGACGGCGGCTCGAACATCGCCTTTATCACCGGCACGCTTTCTCAGGATCTTGGCGTCCCGGAGATCGCAGGTGACACCTACACCTTGTCCGTGTTTGTCGGCGACCGCCTCGACAACACACCGGGAACCTGGTCGATCATGCTGGACGGTGGCAGCACCGTGTTGTGCTCAAACGGCGGTGTCGATTCCAGCATCGCGTTAGGAACATTCGCAGAAGAAAGCTGCACCTTCACTGCGAGCTCCACGGTTCCGTCAGGAGATCTTGTCGTGTGGTTAACCGGTAGCGGATTCCCGGCATCCTTCGACGACGTCACGGTGACGCAAACGCCGGAGCCGAACTCGGCGTTGCTTCTCGGAGCGGGCGTACTGTTGCTGGCGATTTTCGGCATGTTCTACAAGCGCAAGCAGGGCTTGCAGGACGCGGCGTAACCCCCGCGAAACGATAGCGCAGGAGACCGGGCCGCGCCGAGGGTTGGTGCGGCCTTTTTATTTCGTTCGTGCGGCGCTGGCATTTGCCGGTATCGCCGCCTCAGCCAGCCACGGCTCCAGGATTTGGGCTGCCACGCGGTCGCCCCGTGCGGACCAATGCCCATCACACGGCAGGAAATACGAAATAAAGTCACCACCGGAATCGGCGTCCATCTGCGGCAGCAGATCCTTCACCGGAATTCCAGCGTCTTTACCCCACGCCTCCATCACGGGTCCCAGCCGATCCGTGCCGTTCTGATGCAGCCGCAGGAAGTCGTTCGCGCGCGGGATTAAGAAAACACGCTCCTGGGCCCCGTGTGCGTCCGCAGTAGCTTTGATGTCCTTCAACGCGGCCTGCAAGCGAGCCAGATCGGTGTCGTCGTAGTCGTTGTAGCCTGAATAGACTCCGCGCGTCCGCCAGTAGATCCGCGAGTACAGATACTGCCCCACGTGATACGACGCGAGGTAGGCCCGCAGAAGCGCCTCGACGTGATCCCAAGCGCCCTGACCTGCCTTCGGATCGAAATGTCCGGCGTAGAAAACGGAAAGATCCGGAGCGTAATATGGCCTGTAACGGTTGCTCTCCCCGATGGATTTCCAATACGCGTAGTCCATATCGTGGAAATCATTGTCCGGCAACACTCCCACCACGACCATCGTGTGATCGAAATTCGCCGCCAGAGTTTTATAGAGCAGGGCATACTGAAGCGGTCCAAAATTTCCGCCCGTACCGAAATTTAGGTTCTCCCGGCCGGTCTCCCGCTCAAGAATGTCGCTCAAGCGCTCGCCATCCGGCAGCCCCAGGCCTTCGACGAACGAATCCCCCAACAGGATCGTGCGCGGCTGAGTCGAGTGCAGCAATCGTTCGCGGTCGCGCGCGCCGTAGCTGTTGGTCGTATATTCGACGCTGAAGCAGCCCTCTTGGTGCAGGAAGCGGCCATTCGGGCGGTGCCAGACTCCGAAGGCGGGATTGGTGTCCGCCCAGAACTCGTTGTAGTTCAGATGGTAGGTCGGCTTGCTCGCCGGCCAGCTCTTGCGGTGGACGAGCACGATCGAAACAAGTTCCGCGAGGACCGCAAAAATCAGGAAATTGACGGCGATCACCCGCAGCGCATAGCCCAGAGCGCCAAGAAAAGTGCGCTTCGGAGCGGCGCCGGCCGGCGACTTCGTTTCCTGGTTCACGGTTTTTCGATCAGGAAATCGCCCAGCACCAGGCAATCCATTTCGCTGCGGGAAAATGTGCTGAAAGCATTGGCGGGGGTGGTCACGATCGGCTCGCCTCGCAGATTGAACGACGTGTTCAGCACGATGGGCACGCCCGTGGCCTGGCCAAACCGTTCGATCAATCCGTAGTAGAGCGGATTGTGTTCTCTAAAAACCGTCTGCACGCGCGCGGTCCCGTCCACATGCGTGACGGCCGGAATCGTTGCATGGTGCTCGGGCTTCACGGGCATCACGTAAAGCATATAGCGCGCCGGATATTGCTGCGCGGCGTTGTCCATTTGGAAATATTTCGTCGCGCATTCCGCGGCGGCGGAGG
>DATNKM010000069.1:0-12210 GCA_035603395.1 Candidatus Acidiferrales bacterium | reverse complement strand
CTTTCCCGTTGATCGCCACCAGCACGTCGCCGCCGATGCGCAGCTCTTGAAGTCCTGCGAGCACCGAACGCGTCCCGCCGCGAATTCCAGCCTGCGCCGCAGGCCCTCCGGGCGTCACGCGCTCGATCAGAATCCCCTGCTGCGCGCCCAGATTCAGGGCGTCGGCGAGAGTGGGCCAGATCGCACGTCCTTCCGCACCGAGCGACGCGTGCCGCACGTGGCCTGTCGCAATCAGATCGTCGGCAGCGCGTCGCGCAGTATTAATCGGAATAGCAAACCCGATTCCAGCATTCGTGCCGGACGGCGCATAAATCGCGCTGTTGATCCCGATCACCTCGCCACGACTGTTCAAAAGCGGACCGCCGGAATTTCCGCGGTTAATCGATGCATCTGTTTGAATCGCTTCGTCGATGAACGTATTCTCGCCGGTCTGCACCGTGCGCCCCAGCGAACTCACCACTCCCGTCGTGAGTGTGCTCTGAAATCCGAAGGGGTTTCCGATCGCCAGCACGCGCTGGCCGACCAGCAAATTGCGCGAATCGCCCAGCGGCAGCGTCGCGAGCTTTTTGCCTTTCGGATCGATCTGAATCAGCGCAATGTCGTTACGCGTGTCCGCGCCGATGTATTTTGCCTTGTAACGCGACTGGTCGCCCAGCACCACCTCGATCGTCTGCGCTCCCTCGACCACGTGGTAATTGGTCAGGATGTGGCCGTCCGCGTCGATCACGAACCCGGAGCCCGCGCCTTCCACCGGCACGGCATCAAAAAAGAAATCGTACTGCACTGCGCGCGTCACGATATTCGCCACTGCTGGCGAAGCCTGTTTGTAAATGCGCACGTTCTGCGCTTCGGTGGGATCGAGCGAGATCGGGCTTTCGTCTGCCACCAGCGTAGCCGCTGGCCGCGCGTGTACTGCGTTGGGATCATGCGCGCCCCACCGCGAGCCCGCCCAGTACGCGCCCAGTCCAATCATCAGCCCAGCCGCCAGCAGCCGGATCCCCGCTCGCTGATTTCCTCGTGGTGCCATCGCCGTGCTCCTCTTCCTTTACTACGTGTTCCGCTCGGTAAAAGTTGCTGAGCGCTTCGGCTTTATTCTCAGTGGCAGAAACACTCCTGCCTGTGCTCTCACCACTGCCGCTCGGCAAGTGCCGACCGCCATCTCGCACGAATAACGTCAAGAAACTAGACCCGCGCCGACTGCTTGAACTTAGCAATGACCGCTTGCAGCTGCCGCTGCGTTTCCTCAAGCAATCCGGAACAGTCAATCGTCTCATCGGCCAGCCGCCGCTTTTCCTCCATCGGCATCTGCGCGGCAATTCGAGCTTTCGCTTCCTCAACCGAAAGCCCGCGCTCCTGCAACCGCTCGATCTGCTGTTCCGGCCGGCACCAGCAAACCACGACGCGATCCAAGTTCTTTTTCGCTCCCGCTTCCAGAATCAGC
The DNA here is from genome assembly GCA_035603395.1 of Candidatus Acidiferrales bacterium. Taxonomy (GTDB): domain Bacteria; phylum Acidobacteriota; class Terriglobia; order Acidiferrales; family UBA7541; genus Palsa-295. The sequence goes on along the minus strand of DATNKM010000069.1, from coordinate 10,769 downwards.
GCCGCATCCTCGAAGGCCAGGTCCGGGCCGCCGGGGCGGTCCAAAGCCGCAAACCAGCTCGCGACCACTTCCTGGATGCGCGGATGAAGGATTTGGTTGAGCCGCGCCCTTTTCTGCGCGTCGCCAAAAACGATCGCGCCGAGCTTCGGCCGGTCAACGGCTCCGCCTCTCGCGAGAATTGGGTCGCCGAACTCGCGTACCACTTCCTTGTAGGCGTCCTGTCCGGGTTCCAGCAGCTCGCGCGCGATCGAATCGGCGTCCAGCACGGGGTACTCGAGGTCGCGCAGCACCGACGCCACGGTGGATTTTCCGGATGCGATTCCGCCAGTGAGGCCGACGCGCAGCATCAGGGGCGGGAGGTGGCTGCGGCCGGGGCACGCGTTCCGCGGCGCATCCGCGCGGCTTTCACCGTATTGCTCATCAGCATCGCAATCGTTAACGGGCCCACGCCGCCCGGTACCGGAGTGTACGCACCGGCCACTTCCATCACGTCGGGATGAACGTCGCCCACCAGAACCGAGCCTTTCTGCTTGAACGAATCGAGCTTGGCAGGAAACTTCGCGAATATCCTAGCGGCCTCGGCCGGATCTTTCACGACGATTTGGCCGACGTCAATCACCGTGGCACCCGGCCGCACGAAATCCGGCGTTACCATCGCCGCCTTGCCGATCGCGGCCACGATAATGTCGGCGCGCCGCGCGATTCCCGGCAGATCCTTGCTCTTGGAATGGCAAATCGTCACGGTCGCATTCGCGTGCAGTAGCAGCAGCGCCTGCGGCTTGCCCACGATGTCGCTGCGCCCGATCACCACCGCGTTCGCGCCTTCGATCTGAATCTTGCTGCGCTTTAGGATTTCCATGACCCCGGCAGGAGTGCACGCCACCAGTGCCGGCCGGTTCGCCACCAGATTTCCCACGTTCACCGGATGAAATCCGTCCACGTCCTTCGCCGGAATCACCGCATCCAAAATTTTCTTCGAATCGATCTGCTTCGGCAGCGGCATCTGCACCAGAATGCCGTCCACATCATCCCGGCGATTCAACTCGTTCACGATCGCCAGCAATTCCTCTGTCGTGGTCGCCGCGGGTGGCGTGACGTGAAAGCTCGCCAGCCCCAGCTTCTGGCACGCTGCGATTTTGCTGTTTACGTAAAGCTTCGACGCCGGATCGTCGCCCACGCGCACCGCCGCCAGTCCCGGCTTGATTCCCGCCGTCGCCAGAGCGGCAATCTCTGCCTGCAATTCGGCGTAAATCTCGTCCCGAATCGCGTTGCCGTTGAGGATCCGTGCAGCCAAAGTTCGCTCCTTCGTTGCCTGGGAATAAATTCGGAATGGTCATAATAGCACACGCGATTCCGGCGCCCGCATCACCTCGCTCTTCTGCGCTAAAATACGAATGTGCCCTTCGGTATCGTCTCCGACCGCAGAGAACTCCAGCGCGCTATGCGCGACGCCGGCCGCTTGCCGCCAGGCCAATCCGCCACGATCAAATGGCCCGTGCTCCACCTTGGCGACGTGCCGCATTTCGATCCGCTCAAGTGGTATTTCCTGATCGCCGGCCAAGTGGAAAATCCTGTGCGCCTTTCCTGGAAGGAATTCACCAGTCTTCCTATGAAAGAAGTCATCGCCGACATGCACTGCGTCACAAAATGGAGCCGTTTCGACGTGCGCTGGGAAGGTGTCCCCTTCACCGAGGTTTACAAAATCGCAGGCGCGAAGCCCGAAGCGAAATACGTGATGGTTCTTGCCGAGCAAGGCTTCACGTCCAATGTTCCGCTCGAAGATCTCATGCGTCCCACGACGCTGTTCGCGCTCAAACACAATGGCGAAGAGCTTCCGTCCGACCACGGCTATCCCTTGCGCCTTGTCGTGCCTCATCTCTACTCCTGGAAAAGCGTGAAGTGGGTCCGCGGACTCGAGTTCATGGTTCAGGACGCGCCCGGTCTGTGGGAACAAAACGGCTACCACATGTATGGTGATCCCTTCAAAGAGCAGCGCTTCAGCCGTTAACCTTTCGCGGGTTTTACTCTCCGTGATATTCTCAGGGCCTTCATGTCTCTGACGCCAACCGCGAAACTAGGTCCTTACGAAATCAAGTCGCAAATCGGCGCCGGCGGCATGGGCGAAGTCTATCGCGCCCGCGATACGCGCCTTTCCCGCGACGTCGCCCTGAAAATTCTGCCGGAATCGTTCGCCCGCGACGCCGACCGGCTGCGCCGCTTCGAGCAGGAAAGCCAGGCCGTCGCTGCGCTGAACCATCCCAATATCGTCGCCATTTACGACGTCGGCGAATACAACAACACGCCTTTTCTCGTTTCCGAACTGCTCGAAGGCGAAAGCCTACGTGCCGTCATCAATGGCGGGCCAATCCCGCCGCGCAAGATCGTCGACTACGCCGTGCAAGTGGCAAAAGGCCTTGCCGCCGCGCACGACAAAGGAATCGTCCATCGCGACCTGAAGCCCGAAAATCTGTTTGTCTGCCGCGACGGCCGCGTGAAAATTCTCGACTTCGGCCTTGCCAAGCTCGCAGGAAAATCCGCCATCGAAGCCGACGCGGCCACAATGACCAGCTCGCATACGGCCGCCGGCGTCGTCATGGGCACCGCCAGCTACATGGCACCCGAGCAGGTACGCGGTGAACCCGTCGATGCCCGCACCGACATGTTTGCCTTCGGCGCCGTGCTGTACGAAATGATCTGCGGCAAACGCGCCTTCCAGCGCGACACGCCGCCCGAAACCATGACGGCGATCCTGCGCGAGGACGTTCCGGAAATCTCCGATATTCATCCGCCCGTTCCTCCCGCGCTCGATCGCATCGTCCGCCGCTGCCTCGAAAAAAATCCCGAGCAGCGTTTCCAGTCCGCGAAGGATCTGGCCTTCGGCCTCGAAGCCCTCTCGCACATCTCCAGCTCGAGCAACACAGCCGCGCAAGCCGCGATCGTCGCCGCGAAACCCGCGCCTAGCCTGAAACTGGCGCTGGCTGCCGCGGCCATCGTGCTGGCCGCCGCAACGCTCGGCATCGGCTGGTGGATTGGCCGAGGCAGCGGCTCTGCCCCACCGCCCGAATACAGGCAGATCACCTTCCGCACCGGCTCGGTCGGCAACGCCCGATTCGCGCCCGACGGCAGCATCGTCTACAGCGCAACATGGGAGGGTGCGCCCCAGCAGATCTACATCGCTCGCGTCGGTGACAACGGTTCCTCCGAACTCGGCCTCAAAGATGCCGAGCTGCTCTCCATCTCCAAAAATGGAGAGCTTGCGGTTCGCCTGAATTCAGTATTCCACTCTGGCTACGCCCGTTACGGCACGCTGGCGCGCTTGCCGTTGAGCGGGGGCGCCCCGCGCGAAGTCCTCGACAACGTGCAAGACGCCGAATGGGCCGCCGACGGCCAAGGCATGGCGGTCATCCGTTTCGTTCCGGAGAATTCGCACTGGCGCCTCGAATATCCGGTCGGCAAGGTTCTGCTCGATACGATCAACTGGATTAGCCATCCCCGCATTTCGCCCGACGGCAAGTCCGTCGCATTCGCCGACCACGAAGTACCCGGCGGCGACGATCGAGGCTCCGTCGCCGTGATTGATCCCGATGGACACGAGAAAAAGCTTTCGACCGGATGGGATTCGCTCGAAGGCATCCAGTGGTCGCCCTCGGGTGACGAGCTCTGGTTTGCTGCCTCCGATAGCGGCGCCTCGGACCAGCTTCGCGCCGTCACTCTCGGCGGCAAACTCCGCAACATCGCCAACGTTCCCGGTGGCATGTGGTTCGAGGATCTTCACGGTGGCCAGGCGCTGATGATCACGCATCAGCAACGCGTGGACATTCGAGGAATGGCTCCCGGCGAAAAGCAGGAGCGCGATCTCAGCTGGCTAGGTTGGTCCGAGCTGCGCGACATCAGCCGCGACGGCAAGAAAATACTCTTCGAGGAAGAAGCGGAAGGCGGCGGTCCCAACTACTCCGTCTTCCTGCGCGATACGGACGGCTCGCCGCCGGTCCGCGTCGGAGAAGGTCTGGCGGGTGCGATCTCTCCCGACGGCAAATGGGTGTCCACGCATCCGCAGAAAAACGGCGTGATCACCCTGGTTCCCACCGGCGCGGGAGAGAGCCGGCAGCTGACCCACGACAACATCGCCTACGTGGGCGAGCGCTACATGCCGGACGGAAAGCATTTGCTCGCGATGGGCATCGAGCAGGGCCACGGCGTCCGGGATTACATGATCGACCTCGACACCGGCAACGCCGCGCCTCTCACTCCGGAAGGGGTCGCGGGCCTTTTCCTTTCTCCGGACGGACGCAGCATTGCCGTCGACAGCGCCGACGGCAAAATCGGAATCTGGACGATCGGCGGCAACGCGGTGCGTCTCGTCCCGAATCTTGCCTCCCCCCAGCAACCGATTGCCTGGACGCCGGACGGCCAGTCGTTGTACGTGTTTTCGCGGGCTGTCGCACGGACGCAAGCGGAAGTCGACCGCGTGAATATCGCCACTGGCAAAAAGGAACTTTGGAAGGTCTTTGGCACGCAGCTGCAGGCGGGAGTAGAAAGCGTCGGTGCACCGCGCTTTTCCAGCGACATGAGCGCCTACGCGTACGTGTACAGCACGACTCTGAGCGAAGCCTACGTCGTGAAAGGCTTTCGATAGGACCTCCGCCGCGTCGCCTTGACTCCCGCCGGCTTTCGCACCGACGACAAGCGCGCTGGGAACAAGGGAAGCAGACCAAGGCAAGCCGCCATGTTAGCCGAAAAGCCTCCAACGCAACTCTGCAAGGGTGTCAGTTGGCAGCTGGTCCTTCCCTTTGTTTTCAGTGAGTTAGGTTGAAATCGACCTTGCGCGTTGTGTCACTTCGTTTGTGATTTGTCGGAGGGGATTCGGCACCGACAGGAGTGACTGTCCTGCCTACACCGGATCTGTGGATTCTTTGTCAAAGAGCTTTCGGCTCTCGCCCGGAGAGTGGCCAGCACGGATTTCATTTTCGCGCGACAAATTCGAGCGCGCGCACTGACGAACTAGACTAGCATTTTGCGCGCGCGGATAAACCGGTACGTTCGTACAACTCCGGTACAACTACTCGTTCGCTGTACTTTCCGGACGCGAGAGAGAGTGTTTCGAGTTACCGACTGGGCAACCGCAAAGTGGGGATGGCGAGTGACCTCCGAATGACATGTTAGTGTTCAGTGAAGGTCATGGAAGGGATCCGCAAAATGTTCTGTCCTCAATGCGGGAAACAGGTACCCGACGATTCTCAGTTCTGTTCGAAGTGCGGCTGCGCGATCGAGAAGTTGCTTTTGCCTCCGGCTGCCCGCCCGCTATCCAAGCCTTTGCATACGGGCCGGTGGATACTGCTGGCGGTGCTGGTGCTCGCCGTCAGCTGCGTCATCTTTCTGAATCGCACCACGCATAGCTCGCCGCCGGTCCCTGCGGCGGCTCCGGTTGTAAGAATGCTGAGGACCGAAACGATCGTGAACACCGCGATTACGGTTGGTGTGGGCAGCTTCAACTATTACAAGTTCGTTGTGCCCGCGACCGCAACCCAAGCGTCCGTGGATGGGCATTTCAGCGCTACGGGCGGATTTGGAAACGACATACAGGTGTTCGTCGTGAACCAGGACTCATTCGTGAATTTTCAGAACGGCCACGCGTCGGACGCATATTTCAACAGCGGGAAGGTCACGCAGAACACCATCAACGCCCTCCTGCCCGGGCCGGGCACCTACTACCTCGTCTGCAACAACCGCTTCGGGCTGCTCGCGCCGAAAGCCGTCGAGCTCAGCGCCATTCTCCACTACGTGGACTGACGGATGCGCGCGCGGCGCCAGACCGCAAACGATGGCAGAAGGACTTCGGACCATTCAAAATCTAGGGGTACGGGCGCTTTCCGAAGACGTTTCTCTTGAAGAGCCAGGCCGCCAGAGGCACGCCTCTCTAAGTGAAAACGCCGCGGGATTCCACCCACGGCGTTTCTCAGTTCCAGGTTTCCAAGCCGAGTTCTAATAAATGTCGTACAAAGGGCCGGATTGCAAACACGCCACTCACAGAAAAGTCAAAGCAAGAAAATGGCAAAAATGGCCGAATGGCGATTCGGTAGGCCATTTTTAGGCCAAAATATAGGGCCTGGTATGCAGTGGTCGCAGGTAACTCTGGACGAACTGGAACGCGATTGCACTGCACACCTTGATGCGCTCGGATTTCGCTACTACATTCAAGCGCTGATGCTGAGCGTGCTGGACCGTTATGAGCCATCGTCAATGCGCGTTATCGGAACACTTGCTGGACTCTATCCGAAGAAGGGTGATAGCTGGGAGCATCACACATGCATCGCTATTCGCTTCTCGACCCTGCGCAGAAGGCCTCCATCGCACGATTCCTGGCGGATCTCCCTAAATTGGTCGAGCTAGATTTCGAGGGCCGGAAAGTTGTGTCGCGCGCCTTGCGCAATTATTGGGGCGATTACCTGCCAACGAGCGCGGGGCAATCGGTCCTGATAGACTGGCCGACGGGTAGGCCATTTCAAGGCCACGGTGATCGCAGATTCCCAAAGATTTTTCCGAAGCCGCCGGCCCGCGACGCGGCGGCTGGGAAAAATCCCCATCGACCAGATCGGATGGGGGCTTCGCTTTTGAAGAACCTATGCGTGGACTTCAAGAGGACGAACCTGATTCTTGACCTTAGCTTCCTTTTGATTCCGTACGACTCGCAAATCAAACTCCGATTGAAGATTAAGCCAAAAATCGGGAGTCGTTCCGAACGCATATCCAAGCCGAAGAGCCATCTCGGGCGAGATACCGCGCTCCTCCTTAACGATATCGTAGATGCTTGGAGCAGGAACGTGCAGAGCCAATGCCAGTTTATTAGCGTTCAGGTGTAGCGGCACCATAAACTCTTCTCGAAGAATCTCGCCCGGATGAATTGGTTTCAGTCGAGCCATATTTCCTCCCTCAGTGATAATCTGTAATCTCAACGTGGTGGGCGTCTCCATCGCGCCACACAAAACAGATACGCCACTGGTCGTTGACGCTGATACCGTGCTGCCCGGCACGGTCACGTTCCAGTTGATGAAGTCTGTTACCCGGAGGTACTCTCAAATCCGCCAAACGTTCGGCCGCGTGCAGCATCAAAAGCTTTCGTCGCGCTGGCTGTCGAATGTTCACAAACTTACGAACATTCTCATCGTGGAAAAGCCTCTCCGTGTCGAGGCACTTGAAAGTCTTGATCACATGCGGAGGATATAATGCATCGCATTAAACGTCAAGGATTATCTTAATTTCGCTGCGATGCAGTCATGACGTTCAATAGATGTCGTACTGCTCCCAGTGCAGCGTGGGGTCGGCCTGGATGATCACGGTTTTCTTGGTCCACTGCTCGAGCTCGTCGATCAGCGAAGATTCGCGCGTCTTCAGCGCCTTGCCGATCTCGGGATGCACGCGCAGAGTGATCGTGCCCGAGCTCATCTCCGGAGCCATCTTGTTGGCCTCGCTCTGAATCTCGTAACACAGCGTGGGCACGGATTTCACCATACCGGAACCGGTGCAGTAGGGGCACGGTTGCGAAAGCATCCGCTCGAGCGCCTGTTTCGTGCGCTTGCGCGTAATGGCGACCAGCCCGAATTCGTTGAAGCGCAGCACCTTGGACGGAGCACGGTCGGCGCGAAGAGCGTCTTCGAGCGCGGCCATCACTTTGTCGCGGTTGCGGCGTTCTTCCATGTCGATGAAGTCAATCACGATGATGCCGCCCAGGTCGCGCAGCCGCATCTGCCGCACGATTTCCTTCGCGGCTTCGGCGTTGGTCCGGACGATCGTGTCTTCCAGCCGGTTCGAGCCCTTGCCGACGAATTTGCCGGTGTTGACGTCGATCGCCACCAGCGCCTCGGTGTGGTTGATCACGATGTAGCCGCCCGATTTCAGCCAGACTTTCGGCCGCAGGCCCTTGTCGATCTCCTGCTGGATGCCGAATTCCTCGAAAACCGGCGTGTCTTTCGAGTAGAGCTTCACGCGGTTGACCAGTCCCGGCTGGAAGCGGCTCATGAACTCGATCACTTTCGTGTATTCCTCTTCCTGGTCGACCCAGATGGCTGTGTAGTCGTTGCTCATGTGGTCGCGCAGCAGCCGCTGCACGAGATTCAAATCGCGATGAAGCAGAGACGGGGCCTTTTTCTGCTCCGACTTCGACTTGATCTCCGCCCATGTGTGGGTGAGGAATTCCACGTCGGCGCGAACTTCCTCTTCCGCGGCCGATCCCGCGGCCGTGCGGACAATAAACCCTCCGCCCGCAGTGCCTTTCGCATCGTTCACCAGATGGCGCAACCGCGCGCGCTCTTCGGCAGACGCGATCTTGCGCGAGACGCCGGTGTGATCGAGCGTGGGCATGTACACCAGGAAGCGGCCCGGCAAAGCGACGTGACTCGTGATGCGCGCGCCTTTCTTTCCCAGCGGCTCCTTGGCGATCTGGACGATGATTTCCTGGCCTTGCTTCAGCATGTCCGCGATCAGTTGCGGACGGCGCTGCTGTGCAGAGCCATGGCCGTGATGATGCCCGTGCTGGTGCCCCCCGCGCCCATGCTGCGGACGGCCCCCGCGGTCATCGCGGCGCCCGCGATCCCGATCCCGGCCGCCACGGCGCGGATACTGCATGTGCGCGCGCTGGTCGTCGCGAACCTGTGCCCGCCACGGCTGTTGCTGCTGCGACGGAGCGCGCTCCTCCAAGACGTGCGCGCCGGATTCGGGCGCCAGGCCTTCTGTCCCGTGCGCGGCTCCGAGTTCGGACGGAGGCGCGAGCATTCCTTCGGTCTCGGCGCTTTCTTCCTCTTCTTCGTCCAGTTCGGCTTCCTCTTCGGCTGCGTCGGCGGCATCGTCCGCGGCGTCTTGGGCCTCCTGTTCCGCGGCCGCCTCGGTCATTTCGCGATGTTCTTCGCCTTCGACGGCGTCGTGCACGGCCCCTGCGGCGTCATCGGCTGCGGCGAATCCTCGTTCTTCAGCGTCGCGTTGGGCGATTTCTTCCTGCGCCTCGGCGACGTGCTCCGCGAGTGAAGCGGCTTCGTCGGGGCTGAGATCGGCGACGGTCGCTTCCGTGTGGATCTCTCCGTGTGCGAGTTCTTCCGGCTCGTCAACTTCGATTTCAGGTTCCGGCTGAACGACGGGCGCGGGAGCGGATGCTTCCACGCGGGATTCCGCGACGGGTTCCTTGGTCTTCCACTTCGCGAGCGATTCACCCGGCAATGGCTCGAGTCCCGACGAAACAGATGCCGGGGCATCGGAACCGCGCTCGGTGCCGAAGTCGGACCGACGCTCGGGACGGAAATCGCGGCGCGGTTCGAATGGGCGCGGCGCGGGGGATTCGTGAATGGCGTCGTGGGAAGCGGCCGTCATTTCCGGCGCGCCGATCGGCAGCTCGGGAGCTTCCTGATGAGCTCCCGTCTCGATGGACATCTCCGCGTCGGCGGGGAGGTCGTGGGCGATGAACGGCGTCGCTGCTTCTGGTGTAACCGGTGCGCCGTCGATTACCGGCTTGTCCTTGTATCGCGCGAGCGATTCGCCGGGAAGGATCATGGAGACGTGACCTTCCGGAGCGCCGGCTTCGGCGGGCGAATCGTCGTACGGGCGATGCGAAGCGTATTTGGAGGGCGGCAGCTCGCGACCGAAGCCCCGTTCGCCACCCGGACGTCCTCCGCCTCCGCCGCGACCGCCGCGGTTGAAGCGTCCGCGACCGCCGCGTCCACCGCGGCGACCGAAATCGCGGCCGCCGGGACGTCCGCCGCCGCGATTGTCGAAGCGCGGGCGATCGTGCGAATGGGAGGCGCCCGATGGCGCCGAAGGCATCGGCGGGGCAGGCGCCGCCAAGGAATTCCCGGGCTCGACGGCGAAGGGTTCCGCTGACGTGTGGGATCTCGATGGAGGGCCGAATGACTCGCCGGGCAGCGGCTCGAGCGGAGCCGCGCCCGCCTGAACCGGAAGACTCGCCGGCCCGGACGAAAATTCAACCGGAGGCACCGAAACAGGCGCCGGGGCAACGTGCATGGCCGGCTTGGCGATTTTTTCGTCGGCGATGTGCTCGTCGAGATCTTCGATACCTTCGAGGAAGTCGGAGACGTAGAGGAAAGCGTCGCTATCGAGACCGATATCCACAAAGGACGACTGCATGCCGGGCAGCACGCGCGTCACACGCCCCTTGTAGATGCTTCCGACTAGCGCAAATTCTTTTTCGCGTTCAACATAATACTCACAGAGAAGACCTTCTTCCATGATCGCGACCCGAGTCTCGTGCGGGTTCGCGGAGATGACCATTTCCTTGGACATTTGAAAGCTCCTGATGGCGCACGGGAGCGGCGGAGCGCGCAGAGAGAACGCGCGCAGTTGGGCCGGCGGAGCGGGGCCTGGCGGAAGAAAAATGCCAGGACGGGCCGCTCGGGATAGACTTCAGATTGTCTGGATTGTCTTTCCTCACCCGATGCGTTCCTAAGACCAAAACTGAAATTGAAATTCCGGGCCCATTTCCAGGGCGCGGGTAATGCCAAGACTTTTGACAGGCTGTGACAGCCGGGGTTCAATTGACGAAACGCCGCATGCGGACGTTCATCACGAGTCCCAATGCCAAAAATACGAAGGCCGTTGCCGACCCTCCATAGCTCATCAGCGGCAGCGGAATGCCGGTGACCGGCATATATCCGATCACCATGGCGGAGTTTACCAGAACGTGGAAACCCAGGATCGCGGTGACTCCCATCACGACGTACATCCCGGCACGATCTTTCGCCTTCTGGGCGTTGTCCACCAGCCGCAGA
>DATNKM010000061.1:0-34316 GCA_035603395.1 Candidatus Acidiferrales bacterium | reverse complement strand
GTGGAGGTTCAGGACCAAGGCCGGGGAATGTCACAGGAACGGATTGCCGACGTTCGGTTCAAAGGGGCCGGCGTGGGCATCCGGGGGATGCGCGAGCGTGTGCGCCAACTCGGTGGCGAACTGGTCATCGAATCTGACTCTGGCGGCACGAGAGTTTCCGCCACCTTTCTACACGCGACGCATGCAACGTCGGCATAGTTCACCCGCCATTGCTAGTTCCGGACACACAGATGTTGGTTGGTGAGGTATCGCGGTTGTCCGACAATGCCGGGCCTTCCGTCGAACGACCGAGAGATTCCGCCAGACGAGGGCGTGTTAACTCCGGATTACCGGAGCTGGTGAGCGCTGGGAAACCAAGTACGGATCGAGCGCACCTTGACGGTCAATCCGTAGAAGCGCCGATTGCAATCCATACAGCGGAATGGCCGCGCGGGTAGAAATGTCAGCAGGAGCGTTTCGAGAACTCCGTGTCGATGCGACGGCAGAGTGGCCGCACTTCGGCATTGGGGGCAAAGGCGCGGCCGATCGCCCAACCTGACCCAAACTCGTTGTCCCTGGTCGCTATGAACCGACACAGCGAGTGGTTGGCTAACGGTGGGACGCCCAACGGGTACGCGCGTGTCTGCAGACCCGTTAACGAGTTCGTGCCTGCTTCGTGTCGCATCCATATGGAACTCCGTCTTGCGCGGGACCTAGGTCTAAGAGATGGCGACGAGGAGACGACAATCCGACCCCAGCCCTGAGGCCGGAGCTGTTGTCCTCCGCGCCATCTTCGCCCGCATCATAGTAGTTGCGACCTCTGGAAGTCTGTTCCGAACGGTACACTTTATGACTCGTGAATCGGATTCTTGGCGTTTTCGTTCTCTGATTCTTCTTCGCAACTCGCACTGATAATATAAGATCAACGGGTTACACGCGTGGGGCCCGTAGCTCAGCTGGTTAGAGCAGCGGACTCATAATCCGTTGGTCCTAGGTTCGAATCCTAGCGGGCCCACTAATCTGTCGACTCCGGCGATCGTGGCCGCGGTTTCTGCGATTCGGGTCCCTCCGGAAGCCCCGCTTACGATTTTCCGACAAAATCAGGATGTGAGCTGTTTAGCACAGTTTTCCATTCAGCCGGCGAGCACAATTGGACCTTCGCTCTTCCCTATGCCTGAGTTGCGGTTCAACGGTTCGCGAAAAAACCAGCGCGGCAAGAATCGGCTCAACTGGCTGATCGCTTGCTTCATGGTGCTGTTTCACGTCGGGGCTGTCGCGGCGTTTTTCTTTTTCACCTGGAAAGCCCTATTCGTGGCGATTTTCCTGTACTGGATTTCGGCGAGCCTCGGGCTCGGCATGTGCTATCACCGGCTGCTCACCCATCGCTCCTACCGGACTCCCAAGTGGATTGAGTACGCTCTCACCGTGTGCGCCGTGACTGCCGTGGAAGGGGGACCCCTGCTTTGGGTCGCCACGCATCGCATCCATCATCAGTTCGCGGACAAAGAAGGCGACCCGCACTCACCGCGCGATGGCAAGTGGTGGGCGCACGTCGGGTGGATCCTGGTTGGCAACGCCTTGCGCCAGGATGCCGCGACGCTCGACCGGTACGTGCCCGACCTGGCCGAGGACAAGTTTCACGTCTGGATCACCGAGTACCATTTTGTGCCGACGATCATCCTGGGAATCGCGCTGTTCGCGATCGGGGGATGGCCATTCCTGCTGTGGGGCGTCTTCCTGCGCACGGTCGTGGGGCTACACGCCACGTGGCTGGTCAACTCGGTTTCGCATATCTGGGGTTCGCGCCGTTTTGAAACGCGCGATACATCAACGAATTCGTGGTGGGTGGCGCTGCTGACCTTCGGGGACGGCTGGCATAACAACCACCACGCCAATCCCGTGTCGGCCCGACACGGTTTAAGGTGGTATGAAATCGACTTCAACTGGTATGGGATATGGTTTCTGCAGCGCCTCGGCCTCGCGTCCAACGTCCATCAAACGAGGCTAGGCGCCGCCGCACGCCCGGGCAAGGCTCTGATCGCCGACCAGGGGACAGATTAGAATCCCACCGCTGCTTGCGTCAGTCAGCAGTTCACTGTCGCTACCGTTCCCCATCCCAGCAAACGCTGGTCGCCAGTCACCAAAGTCAGGCCAAGTACGTTGGCGGTGGCCGCAAGAAAACGATCGACTGGATCCTGATGCGCCGGTTGCAATTCTTGCGCCCCCAAGACAATTTCGTGCTCTCGAGGCGCTTCGCGCATTATTGTCGAAGCCTTTGCGACCCAATCTCGCGGCTTCCCCGGCAGCTTATCCGACCTTTGGAGGAGAGCAAAGGAACTTCCCATGTGCTGACTCCAGACAGCCACACTTCATTGCGTTGCTCTCTTAATTCGGCGCGCACGCGGCGAGACAGGCGCTGAGGCTCAACCAAGCTCCAAATCCAGACGGGCGTGTCGAGGAGAAGTTTCAATCCTTCAGCGTCTCGATCGTTTCCAGATCGATCACGGGCGAGACAATATCGCCGACGATTTCGACGCCGGCTGACATGGACCCTATCCAGCTTCGCCCTTCAACGTCCGACGAAGCCGGAATGACTTCTGCTATAGGCTTGCCGCGCCGCGTAACTCGGAGCGGAGTCTTTGTCTTGCTGACCACTTCGAGCAACGCGAGGCACTTTGCCTTGAACTCCAAGATCGCGACTTCCGGGATGCGCTTTTTGCGATGACCCGGCATTGGCGTCTCTCGTTGACTGCGTCCGTACGCCATAGTCATTTCGTATGGTCACAGGGACGAGCCGGTTGGACGCCTGCAATTCGAGGCATCCGAACGACAGCGACTGCCGATGCTCACGCCTTAGTGGCTCAGGCTCCAGATGTCGGCTGCGACCGCGTTCACCTGGTCCGGAGTTAGCTGTGCGCCGCCCATCGGAGGCATGGGGCTGCGGAATTTTTTCGGCTGCGCAACACCGCCGCTGATCGTCTTCGCGATTCCGGCGTAACTGCCGTCGCTCCACATCCAGCTTTTGGTTGTCAGGTCAGGACCGAGTACGGTTCCCTTCGCATTCGCGCCATGCGGCGGGGGAAAATGTTTGATTCGTTTTGTTCGCGTCGTAGAGCCAGATTCCGCCCCGCGTCTCAATACGCGTGATATTAACACGTCTATCCGGATCGAGACGGGTGGCGCGAGACCGGAACGATTTGTTACGGCCTGCTTTCAGTGGCTTTCCACGATGATTAGGTCCGAGTTTTCCGCGACGATTCCTCCGCCCTAGTTCCATCGTCCCGGCGGGCCGGAACCTACTCCCCACTCTAGGCTCGCACCTCGGATGGGGCCGAGGGAGCTTTGCGCGAAAACGGGAGGAGCAAGCCCCCCTGACTCCGCGTTTGCGGTTTTCAAGGCCTCGACCGTCTCGATACGTCAGTTGCGTTTACATTATATTTATCGCCTCTGTTACTTTTTTCTGAGATAACAATTGCGAAACCTCCGGCCCTCTGTACTCGTCCCAGTTTTGTGACCATCTATAGGCCCTGAAGCATCGAAGAAAAGACGGGAGTTATCTTACAATTCATGCCAAACGATCCGACCAGCCTATCCAAGCCGCCCTACTCGCAGGCGCGCTCGCCTGAACGCCCTTCGGAAACTTCATCCGTCACCACGGAGAGACCAACCTCCGTCGTGACCGCAACGCAGCCGCCCGACGACCACGACCCACCGCCAACGCACAACCGCCGGCGCATGTGGGGCTGGATCGTCGCGATTGCTCTCCTACTGCTCGCCGTCGTTGCTTTTGAGATGTGGAGGAGCCACGAAGCCACGGAAAAGGCCGCAGAAGCCGCGCGACGCGCCGCACAGCAAGGCACGCCGATCACTACCGCGACCGCACAGAAGGGCGACATCGGCGTCTACCTGGAGGCCATCGGCACCGTCACGCCCGTATTCACGGACTCGATCGTCAGCCAGGTGAGTGGACTCGTAACAGAGGTCTATTACAAGGAAGGCCAGCTCGTTCAGAAAGGCGACGCGCTCATCGACATCGACTCGCGCCCTTTCCGCGCCACGCTGCTACAAGCGCAAGGATTGCTGGAGCGCGACGAGAATGTGCTTGCGGAGGCTCAGCTCGATCTCCAGCGTTACAAAGACGCGCTGGCGCGTAACGCGATCGCCCAACAGATCGAAGCAGACCAGGAGAAACTCGTCCTGCAGAATCAGGGCACGGTGAAAAACGATCAGGGCACGGTGCAGTACGACCAGGTGCAGGTCGATTTCTGCCACATTACCGCGCCGATCAGCGGCCGCGTGGGTCTGCGGCTGGTCGATCCGGGGAACGTGGTGCAAGCCAGTGGCGGGCAAACGCTGGCGGTGATCACGCAGCTGCAGCCCATCACCGTGGTCTTCACCATTCCGGAAGACAGCCTCGGCCCGGTTGAAAAGCGGCTGGCGCAGCACGCGAAGCTCGCCGTGGACGTATTCGACCGTACGGCGCAGACGAAAATCACTTCGGGCCAGCTGGTCGCCATCGACAATCAGATCGACACAACCACGGGCACTGTGAAAGGCCGCGCGCAATTCGAAAACAAAAACAATGAGCTCTTCCCGAACGAGTTTGTCAACACGCGGCTGCTCGTCAATACGCTGCAAAGCGTCACGCTGATTCCCTCTTCCGCTATCCAGCAGAACGGCTCGACTTCCTTCGTCTACGTAATCCAGGACAACGTCGCCCACTTGCGCAACGTAAAGCCGGGAGTCACTGATTCCGGCACGACACAGGTGGACGGCATCAATCCCGGCGACGTCGTCGCCAACAGCGGCTTCGACAAGCTTCAGGACAACGCGAAAGTCGCCATCGACAACGGCAATGCTCAGGGCCAAACCGGCTCGACTGGCAATACGAGCAACAGCGCAAACTCCAGCGGCAAGAAAAGCGGGAAGAAGAGCGGGAGCAATTAGCCGTGAGTCCGTCTCGCCCGTTTATTTTGCGGCCGGTGGCGACCTCGCTGCTGATGGCCGCGATTTTCCTGGTTGGAGTTGTGGGCTACACGCAGCTGCCGGTGTCGGCGCTCCCGCAAGTCGATTACCCCACCATTCAGGTGGTCACGTTTTATCCCGGCGCCAGCCCCGATGTAATGGCCACGACTGTCACGGCCCCGCTCGAGCGTCAGTTCGGCGAGCTTCAGGGGCTGAGCCAGATGACCTCGACGAGCTCCGGCGGCTGCTCGGTCATCGTGCTCCAGTTCAATCTGACGCTAGATCTCGATATCGCCGAAGAAGAGGTACAGTCCGCGATCAACGCCTCGCAGAGCCTGCTGCCTTCCAATCTGCCCGCGCCGCCGATTTACAGCAAGACGAACCCCGCGGACGCTCCGGTCCTGACGCTCGGCGTCACTTCAAATTCCGTACCCCTTTCGCAGGTCGAAGATCTGATTGACACTCGCCTAGCGCCGAAAATTTCGCAGCTCAGCGGCGTGGGACTCGTCAGCATCAGCGGCGGCCAGAAACCGGCTGTCCGCATACAGGCCAATCCTCAGCAGCTGGAATCTTATGGAATCGATCTCGAAAGTCTGCGGACGGCGCTCACAGCAGCGAGCGTCAACGCCGCGAAGGGAAACTTCGACGGGGCGCGCCAGGATTACCAGATCGACGCGAACGATCAGCTCGTCAGCAGCAAGGATTACCGAAACGTCGTAGTGGCTTACCGCAACGGCGCCCCCGTGATGCTCACCGACGTGGCCCAGATCATCGACGGGATCGAGAATAACTTCCAGGCCGCGTGGATGAATCAGACGCCCGCCGTCATCGTGAACGTGCAGCGTCAGCCTGGAGCCAACACCATCAGCGTGGTCAAGAGCATCAAGTCGCTGCTGCCGCAGCTCGAGGCCAATCTGCCGAAAGGCATCGACGTATCGATCCTGACCGACCTCACCACGTCGATTAAAGCGTCCGTGTCGGACGTGGAATTCGAGCTGATGCTTACCGTCGTCCTGGTGGTGCTCGTGATCTTCCTTTTCCTGCGCAGCTTGCGCGCCACGATCATCCCCAGCGTCGCCGTGCCGCTGTCGCTGGTCGGCACCCTGGCCGTGATGTATTTGCTGGGCTACAGCCTGGATAACCTGTCATTGATGGCGCTCACGATTTCGACCGGCTTCGTGGTGGACGACGCGATCGTGATGATCGAAAACATCTCGCGCTATATCGAGGAGGGTGAACCGCCGATGCAAGCCGCGCTGAAGGGCGCGGAACAAATCGGATTCACGATTCTATCCCTCACCGTTTCGCTGATCGCCGTGCTGATTCCGCTGCTGTTCATGGGCGACGTGGTGGGCCGGCTGTTCCGCGAATTCGCCGTCACGCTCGCCGTGACCATCGTGCTTTCCGCGGTGGTCTCCCTGACGCTCACGCCGATGATGAGCGCGCGCATTCTGCGCCATATCCCGAAAGACAAGCAGAGCCGGTTCTCCCAAGCCTCGGAGCGCGCGTTCGACCGCATGATCGCGTTCTACGCCCGCACGCTGAAATTCGTCCTGGGATATCAGACCATCACGCTCCTCGTTGCCCTTGGCACGCTGATCCTTACGATCGTTCTCTACATCGTGATCCCCAAGGGTTTCTTCCCCGTGCAGGATACCGGCGTGATTCAGGGCATTTCGCAGGCGTCGCAGACGATCAGCGCAAAAGCGATGGCGGAAAAGCAGCAGGAGCTTGCGAAAGTGATCTTGGCCGATCCGGCGGTCGACAGCCTGTCGTCTTTCATCGGCGCGGACGGCACGAACACCACGATCAACAGCGGCCGTTTCTCGATCAATCTGAAGCCGATCGGCGACCGCAAAATCAGCGCGGCGGACCTGATTCGGCGCCTGGAACCAAAGCTGAACCAGGTTCGGGGAATCGATCTCTATATGGTTCCTGTGCAGAACATTACGGTGGACGACCGCGTGAGCCGCACGCAATACCAGTACACGCTGGAGGATCCCGATCAGAACGAGCTCAATGACTGGTCCAGCCGGTTCGTCGGCGAGCTGAAAAAGTTGCCCGAGCTCGAGGATGTCGCTACCGACCAGCAGAACCGGGGCCTCGCGATCAATCTGGTGATCGATCGCCCCAGCGCGTCCCGCCTCGGCATCGCGCCATCAACAATCGACAACACGCTCTACGACGCATTCGGCCAGCGCCAAATCAACACCATGTACACGCAGGTGAATCAATATCACGTGGTGCTCGAAAGCCAGCCGAATTTTCAGCAGAACCCCGGCATTCTGAATCATCTCTACATTCAGGCGAACGCGTCGTCGGGGCAATCTGGCGCGGCGGCGGCATCTTCCTTCGCGGCTTCAGGATCCTCCTCCGCGGGCTCCAACGCGGTCACGGGCAGCCCGCTCTATACGCCGTCGGCGACCACGCTCATGCCGCCGACGAATGTCTTTTCGTCCAGCGCCTCCACCACCGTCGCGAACACCGGCGTAAACTCGACGAAGACTACGACGACCGCAACGAGCAATGCCGTGCCACTTAGCGCCTTCGCACATTTCGAGCAGACGACTGAACCTCTTTCGATCACGCACCAGGGCCAATTTCCCGCGATCACCGTCTCTTTCAATCTTGCGCCCAATGCAGCGCTCGGGAGCGCCATTACCGCCGTCGACAAAGTCCAAAAGAACCTGAACATGCCCGCGAGCCTCCAGGCCAGTTTCCAGGGCACCGCGGCTTCGTTCACCAACTCGCTCTCGAATGAACCGCTCCTCATTCTTGCCGCGCTCGTCGCCGTTTATATCGTCCTCGGCGTGCTCTACGAAAGTTTCATCCACCCGATCACGATTTTGTCCACGCTACCCTCCGCTGGCGTGGGGGCGTTGCTGGCGCTGATCCTGTTCCACCAGGATCTTAGCGTGGTCGCTCTGATCGGCATCATCCTGCTGATCGGCATCGTGAAGAAAAACGGCATCATGATCGTCGATTTCGCGCTCGACGCGGAACGGAACCAGGGCAAGAACGCGACCGAAGCCATTTTCGAAGCCGCGCAACTCCGGTTTCGTCCCATCATGATGACTACCATGGCGGCCTTGCTGGCCGGTGTCCCACTCGCTCTTGGCACAGGCTTCGGTTCCGAGCTGCGCCGGCCGCTCGGCATCTGCATGGTCGGTGGCCTCATCGTCAGCCAGGCGCTGACTCTCTACACGACGCCCGTCATTTACATCTTCTTCGATAATCTCGCGCACCGCCGCCACCAAAAGGCGACTCGCCACGTCATCGGCGGCGAACCTGCGCCGGCGGGGGAGCTATGAGCATCTCCTCGCCATTTGTTCATCGCCCCGTCGCGACCACGCTGCTTACCGTCGGCGTGGTGATCGCCGGCATCATCGCGTTCAACGTGCTGCCGGTCGCCCCGTTACCGCAAGTTGATTTCCCGACGATCTCCGTCAGCGCGAGCTTGCCCGGAGCCAGCGCGGAAATCATGGCGTCGTCCGTGGCTACTCCACTCGAACGCCAATTCGGCCACATCGCCGGCGTGACCGAGATGACTTCCGCAAGCTCGCTCGGCAGCACGTCCGTGACGATCCAGTTCGATCTCAGCCGCGACATCGATGGCGCCGCGCGCGACGTCGAAGCCGGCATCAATGCGGCGCGCGCCTATTTGCCTGCGAACCTGCCCTCGAACCCGAGCTATAAAAAGGTCAATCCCGCCGATTCGCCGATCATGATTCTGGGTCTCACGTCCGACAAGTACGGCCCGGCAAAACTCTATGACGTCGCCTCGACGATCATGGAGCAGAAGCTTTCGCAGGTGCAGGGCGTTGGCCAGGTCAATCCCGGCGGCGGCGCGCTCCCCTCGGTGCGCGTGGATGCGAACCCCACTCAGCTCGCGAGCTACGGTCTGACCTTGGCGAATCTTCAGTCTGTCCTCAGCCTTCAGAACGCCGACCAGCCGAAGGGCCAGATTTCAAACGGCATTGTGACCGCCGATATCATCGGCAACGATCAGATTTCGCTCGCCGCGGATTACAAGCCGATCGTCGTGGGTTACAGCCACGGTGCGGCCGTTCGTCTCTCCGACGTCGCCGACGTCACCGACTCCGTGCAGAACATCCGCACGGGTGGATTCCTCAACGGCAAACGCGCCGTGATGCTGATCATTTTCCGCCAGCCCGGCGCCAACATCATTCAGACCGTCGATGCCATCAAGCAGCAGCTCCCGTCGCTAAAGGCCTCCATTCCGCTGGGCATCGACCTGACCATGGTGCTGGACCGCACCACCACGATCCGCGCCTCAATCATCGACGTCGAACGCACGCTCATCATCTCCATAATTCTCGTGATCTTCGTCGTCTTCGTTTTTCTGCGAAACGCGCGAGCCACGCTGATACCCGCCGTAGCCGTTCCGACTTCCCTGCTCGGCACCTTCGCGGTGATGTATCTGTTCGGCTACAGCCTCGACAATCTTTCGCTCATGGCGCTTACTATTTCGACCGGCTTCGTCGTCGACGACGCCATCGTGGTCATGGAAAACGTCTCGCGGCATCTCGAAGGCGGCATGAAACCCTTCGATGCCGCACTCAAGGGCGCTGCTGAAATCGGATTTACGGTTCTGTCGATCAGCATCTCGCTCGTCGCCGTTTTCATTCCGCTCCTGCTGATGGGCGGCATCGTGGGCCGGCTGTTCCGCGAATTCGCCGTGACGCTTTCCGCCGCCATCGTCGTCTCAATGGTCATCTCGCTCACCACTACGCCGATGATGTGCGCTGTTCTGCTCCGCGACGAGCGCGGCGAAAAACACGGCCGCTTTTACAGATGGAGCGAGAAGTCTTTCGACGCGCTGTTGTCGTTCTACCGACGCAGCCTGCATCGAGTGCTCGACCATCCAGTGCTCGCGCTCTTGGTTCTGTTCATCACCATCGCCCTCAACGTTGTCCTAATCGTCGTAATCCCCAAGGGGTTTTTCCCCGTCCAGGACACCGGCGCACTCAACGGGGGCATGCAAGGCCCGCAGGACGCATCGTTTCCCTCGATGAACGATTCGCTTCAGAAAATCGTCGCCGTGATCAAGGCAGACCCTGCGGTGGCCAATGTGATCGCCTTCACCGGAGGAGGCGGCGCCACGAACACGGGCAACGTCTATGTCGCGCTCAAGCCGCTCAGTGAGCGCAAAGTCAGTGCGACCCAGATCATCGCCCGTATCCGGCCCAAGCTGAACCGCATGCCCGTCGCGTCGGTCTTCCTGCAGGCCGCGCAAGATCTCCGCATCGGCGGCCGCGGCAGCAACGCCATGTATCAATACACTCTCCAAGCCGATAACGTGCAGGACCTGTCACACTGGGGACCGATCCTGTTGCGGGAGATCCGAAAGCTGCCCGGCTTTCAGGACGTCAATTCCGACCAGCAAAATGGCGGTCTCGATGAGATGATGACCTACGATCGGACCAACGCCGCCAAGCTCGGCATCACAGCCCAACAGCTCGATTCCACCCTCTACGGCGCCTTCGGCCAATCGGAAGTTTCCGTTATCCACGCACCTCTGAATCAGTACTACGTGGTTCTGGAAGTCGCGCCTCAGTTCTGGCAAAGCCCCGAGGGCTTGAAAGACATCTACCTGCAATCGGCTGTAAACAACGGCCAATCGAGTACTCCCGGCAGCAACATCCCACTGCGCGCCATCGCAACCGGTCAGACGAACACCGTTCCACTGGCGATCAACCACACGGGTTTGTTTCCCTCCGTTACCGTTTCCTTCAACTTGAATCCCAACACGTCGCTCAGCGACGCCACAGCCGCCATTCTGGACCTGCAGCGGCGGCTCGGAATGCCGTCCACGATTCAAGGCTTCTTCGCCGGCACGCTGCTTGCCTATCAGCAGTCGCTCAGCACCGAACCGATTCTGGTTCTCTCTGCGCTCATCGCTGTGTATATCGTTCTCGGCGTTTTGTACGAGAGTCTTGTGCACCCGCTGACCATCATTTCGAGCCTGCCGCCCGCCAGCGTGGGCGCGATGCTCGCGCTGATGCTTTTCAAGGTGGATCTCAACATCATTTCGATCATCGGCATCGTCCTGCTGATCGGCATCGTCAAGAAGAACGCCATCATGATGATCGACTTCGCCCTCCAGGTCGAACGCGAAGAGGGCAAGAGCCCCGCCGAATCGATTTTCGAGGCGTGCATGCTGCGCTTTCGCCCGATCTTGATGACCACCATGGCTGCTTTAATGGGCGCGCTGCCTCTCGCCTTCGGCACCGGCACGGGCTCCGAGCTGCGCCGCCCGCTCGGCATCACCATCATCGGAGGCTTGATCGTGAGCCAGCTGCTCACCCTCTACACTACGCCGGTCGTCTATCTAACCTTCGACCGCATGCGTCTGCGCTTCGAAGGCAAGCGCGACAATATTTTCGGCAAGGCCGAATGGGAACCCAGCCACGGGGATTGATTTCGAAAAGGAGAATCGCGACGCGAATCGCGAAGATTGAAATGCGAACGCAACAACAACCCGACGGACTCCGCGGTCGATACAAGATGGCAGCCGCATTCGTCGCTCTATCCGGCGCCATTGCCCTTCTGCCGCTGCTCGCCGGCTGCAATGTCGGCCCCAAATACTCCCGCGCGCCCGTGGATACGCCTCCCGCATACAAAGAGCTCGACGGATGGAAACTCGCTGAACCGCAAGACACGCAGCTCAAAGGGGATTGGTGGGAGATGTTCGGCGATCAGGAGCTGAACGATCTTGAAAAGCAGGTCAACGTCTCAAACCAGAACGTCGCCTCTGCAGCCGCCGCGTTCTTGGTCGCCCGCGCGATGGTCAAGGAAGCCCGGGCGCAGCTCTTTCCCACCGTGACGGTCGGTCCCGGCGTCACCTGGGAGCGTCCTTCGTCCACGCTTGGCAACGGCGTAGTCGGAACCAGCGGCACAGGCGGGACGGGAGGAACAGGAGGAACGGGTTCAACGTCCGCTTCGGTGGGCACGTTCACAGACTACATTCTGCCCTTTGACGCCACCTATCAGGTCGACCTCTGGGGCAAAATTCGCAATCAAGTGAAGGCCAACATATACGCCGCGCAAGCCTCTGCTGCCGATCTTCAAAATGTCCGGCTCACCGCGCAAGCCGAAGTCGCCGTCGACTATTACAATCTCCGCTCGCAGGACGCACAAAAACAACTGCTCGACCAAACCGTCAAGGCATATCAGGACGCACTCGATCTCACCAAAGCGCTCTACGAAACAGGCATCGATAGCGAAGAATCCGTCGCCCAGGCGCAAACCCAACTCGACACCGCGCGCGCGCAAGATACCAATCTCGGCATCGCCCGCGCGCAATACGAGCACGCCATCGCCGTCATGATCGGCAAACCGCCGTCGGAACTTACGATTCCAATCAAGCCGCTCGATACACCGCCGCCGGCGATTCCCGTTGGCGTCCCCTCGGCGCTGCTCGAGCGCCGTCCAGACGTGGCTGCAGGAGAGCGCGACATGGCACAGGCCAACGCCCAAATCGGAGTCGCACGCGCCGCCTATTTTCCGTCGCTAACGCTCAGCGCCTCCCTGGGCCTGGAAAGCTCGCAAATCGCCAAGTGGTTCACCTGGCCCAGCCGCTTTTTCTCCGCTGGCCCGGCGGTGAGCGAAACTCTCTATGACGGCGGACTTCGCCGCGCCACCCTGCAGCAGTACCGCGCCAACTATGATGAAACCATCGCCAACTATCGCCAGGACGTCCTGACCGCATTCCAGCAGGTCGAAGATGATCTCGCCAGCCTGCGCATCCTCGAGCAGGAATACCAGCAGCAGCATGAAGCCGTGGCGGCCGCACAACACACGCTGAACATCGCCACCGATCGCTACAAAACCGGCCTCGATCCCTACCTCAACGTGATCACTGCTGAAACCGCGCTCTTGGGCAATCAACAAACGGAGATTTCGCTGCGGATGGAGCAGATGCAATCCAGCGTCCAGCTGATCGAAGCTCTCGGCGGCGGCTGGGATGCCAACCAGCTCCCCTCAGGGGCCTCCATGGTTGCCAAACCGTAGCGCCGGAATCCCCCCGCGGGTCTTGCCTTGTGGCTCGCACCTTTCAGGTCGGCATAAACGAGCTCGCGAAGCACGGTTCCCATGCGCGGCTTCACCCGGAAATCGACTCCAGCGCCAACCCCCGCGTCCGCGGCCCGAAAATCCCGATCGCCAGCACCACCGTCAACATCGCCGCCGCAATAAACGCAAACACCCCCCGCACTCCAAAATTGCTCAAGAAGAATCCAATCATCAGGCTCGTGAAAATCGCGCTGAACCGACTCCAGGAATAAACGAACCCCACCGCTTGCGCGCGCACCCGGGTCGGAAACAGTTCCGCCTGATACGCGTGAAACGCTACCGACATCCAGTTGTTCGAGCAAGTCAGCAGCACGCCCAGCACGATCAACCACGCTGGCTCGTGCTGCCGCGCGAACAGCAGCCCGAAGCCCCCGATGCTAATCGCGCTCCAAACGATCTGCCATTTCCGCTCGAACCGGTCCGCAATTCCCTGAACCAGCAGCGGTCCCACCGGCGCAAAAATCGCGATCACGAACGAATACTCCAGGCTCGCCGTGGTGCGAATCCCCGCCGCGATCAGCAGCGTCGGCACCCAAGATGAAAAGCCGTAATAACCGATCGTCTGCGCCAGATGAAATACCGTCAGCATCAGGGTGCGCCCCAGATACGGAGGCTGAAAAATCCGCAGGAAGCTCACGGCTCCGCCCACAGGGGCCGCGGCCGTCGCGTTCCCGGAAATCGGCGGCAGTTCTCCGCCCGATTCGCTCGCCACCCGCACTTCCATCTCCGCCACGACGCCCTCGGCCTCGCGCAAATGCCCGCGTGCGATCAGCCACCGCGGGCTTTCCGGAATTCCGCGCCGGATGAACCACACGAAAATCGCGCTCACCGATCCGATCAGCACCACCCAGCGCCAGCCGTCGATGCCGAGCGGCCGGTGCGGCACCAACAACCACGCCACCAACGCCACAATCGGAATCGCCGTGAATTGCACCACCTGATTCACAGCAAACGCCCTTCCGCGAATCTCCTTGGGCATCAGTTCCGCAATATACGTGTCGATCGTCACGAGCTCGACGCCGATCCCGATCCCCGCGACCAAGCGCCAAAGCAAGATTCCGTGCGTCGTTACTTGGCAGGCCATCACGATCGAACCCGCCGTATACCATAGCAGCGAAAACGTGAAAATCGCACGCCGCCCAAACCGATCCGCGGTGAATCCGAACACCAGCGTCCCGATGAAAAGTCCTGCGAATGTGGCCGCCACGAAGCTCGCAAGTCCCGTCATCCCGAAAAACGAAACGGACGCACCCGCAAACAGCCCGCTGCGAATCAATCCGGGCCCGATATATGTCATCAGAAAGAGGTCGTAGAATTCAAAGCAGCCTCCCAGCGAAAGCAGCAGCACCAATTTCCAGATGTAGCGGGTGGTGGGAAGCCGGTCGAGCCGCGCGCTGATCAGCGCAGCCTGTTCTTGCGTCGCAATGTCGAGTGCCGACATAAATCCCGGCGAATTCTAGCACTACGTAGCGCCGGCATCTTGCCGGCGTTTTTCCTACAAACTGGGCGCGATGCCAGTCGTGCGCCCCGTCGCCGCGGCCCGATAGTGATGCAGCACCGCCCCTGCGCTCATGGATTTCTCCGTGCACGCGTGGGCCAACCGGGTCGTCACAGCTTATTTGATGGAATCAGGAACTAGCAGAAATCAGGTAGGCCAAAAGAGCGCAAACTTACTTCTTTTTCTTCAAATCTTCGCTCAACACAATCGCCTCAGCCACTTCCTTCATCGACTTCCGTCTTTGCCGGCTCTCTCGCTGAAGCGTCAGATAGGCATCCTCTTCGCTCATCTGCAAAGTGCGCTGCAAAATCCCTTTCGCGCGTTCCACGATTTTCCTCGCCTCCAGCCGCTCCGCAAGCTGCGCGTTCTCGGCCGACAGCCTCGCCCGCTCGATTTCTGCTCCGGCCAGCTGCCCTAGCGTGGCGATGTACGCCGCCGCGCGCTCATCCGGCGCCTTGCCCGACCGGCCGATCAAATTGATCGCGCCAACCAGCCGCCCGCCGCTCACCATCGCTATCGACAGAAATGATTCAAACCGGTCTTCCAGAGGATTGTTAAAGAATATCTTCGCGCGAGGATCGGCCCACGCGTTCTCCAGCGCCGCCACGAGCACGCCGTTAGAGGACGTCCAGCCCATCGTGTCGATCACCGACTGAACTTTCACGCGACGCAGGGCCTCGGGATGGTAGCTCTGCGCGGATCGAAAAATCAGGCTCTCGCCTTCGGCAACGCACACGCCACAGGACTCGAATTTCGCGGCCGCCGCTGCAAACTCTGCGATCTCGTTATACATGTCGTCCAGGGGCGCAGCGGAGGAAATTCGAGTCGCGATTTGTAGCAGGCGGGCGTAATCCCCGTCCTGCCGCACCTCGGCGGCCGGACGATCCGCAAGCATTCCAATGGGTGGATTCCGCAAATTCGCTGTCTGGCCAGTCCAAGACGTCGTCGTCATGATTGAGGCTAGCAGCGACAAAAGGCGGGAAACAATTATGCCTTAGTATAGTCAGGCAAGCTTGGTAGGATGAGCTACTTACGGCGCCTTGGCTTTAGCCTCTCCGCCATTCGCACGAGGTCCGCCAGCGATTCAGCCCTCATTTTCTGCATTACGTGGCCGCGATGCACTTTCACGGTAATTTCCGTCACACCCAGCTCCGCCGCCACTTCTTTATTCATCAGTCCTTTCGCCACCAGCGCCATCACTTCCTGTTCGCGTTCGGTCAGGGATTCGAATCGTGAACGCAGGTCCGCCAGCCCGGCTTCCTCCTCCCGAAACATCCGGTCACGCTCGAGCGCTTGATGAATCGCGTCCAGCAATTCGCGCTTCTGAAACGGTTTCGGCAGAAATTCCACCGCGCCCGCTTTCATCGCCCGCGAAGTCATGGGAATGTCACCGTGAGCCGTGATGAAAATGATCGGAATTCGCACGCCGCGCTTCTCGAGCTCTGCCTGGAAATCCAGTCCGCTCATTCCCGGCAGGCGCACGTCGAGCACCAAGCAGCTCGGCGTGTCCGGCCGAACCGCGCTCACGAATTCCTCGGTTGAGCCAAATGATTCCGAACGCAGCCCGACGGATTTCAACAAGCTCTTCACCGCGGCGCGAATCGACGCGTCGTCGTCAACCACAAACACCACGGATTCAGTCTGTGTCGTCGGCATCTACGATTCGATCGGTATCGTGAATTGAAACACCGCTCCGCGCTCGGCCCGCGGCATCGCCCAAATGTGCCCTGCGTGCGATTCAACAATCGTCCGGCTGATCGACAGCCCCATGCCGATGCCCTGCTCCTTTGTGGTGAAGAACGGCTGAAAAATCTTGTCCGCGATTTCGGCGCTCAATCCAATCCCGCAATCCTCCACCACAATTCTGATCCCCTTCGTATCATCATTGCGGCTAGTCCGAATCACGATTTCTTTCGCGGCGCTCCCGTTCATGCCTCGCATCGCCTCCATGCCGTTCATGATCAGGTTCAGCACCACCTGCTGCAGCTGCACGCGATCTCCTCGCACGCGCGGCAGATCGGGGTCCAGATCCATCTGCAGCGACACACGCTGATTCAACGCCTCGCCGCGCAAGAACGTGTTCAGCTCCTGAATCACCTCATTCATATTCAGAAAGTCCCGCTCTGGCACGTCCTTCTTCACCAGCGAACGGATGTGCCCCAAGATTCTTCCCGCCCGGGTTCCGTCCTGAATGATCCGTTGCGCTGATTCGCGCGCCTCGGCCAACTCCGGAGGATTCGCCGACAGCCACTCCACACACGCATGTCCCTGCGTCACGACCGCCGTCAACGGCTGATTCACCTCGTGCGCGATCGACGTAGTCAGCTCACCCATCGTGAACACGCGCGACAAATGCGCCAGCTCTGCCTGCGTATTCATCAGCGCTTGCTGCGCCTTCCGATGCTCCTCAATGCTGCGCCGCAGCTCTTCGTTCGACTTCCGCAGCTCCGCCGTCCGTACACTCACGCGATATTCCAGCTGGTCCCGCGCTTCCGTCAGCGCTTCCTCGGTCTGTTTCTTCGCCGAGCTCACCCAGCTCGCCACCAGCACGCAAATCACGAACACACTGAAATATTCCGCGTCCGTCGCCGTCATCCAGAATGCGTCGAATGGCGGCACGATGTAGTAGGCCACCACCAGCGCCGAGATCACTACCGAATACAATCCGACGAGCGTCCCGCCGATCCACGCGCTCGCCATCACCGCCGCAAAGAACAAATACAAGAATGGATAAGGCAGAATTCCGCGCACCATCACGGTCAGGCCCAGGGCCGCTGCCACCAGCACCGTTGAGATCGCGTAGGACCGCACGGCCGATCGCGCCTTCCTTGCCGACCGCACCGGCGGCGCAAGCGCACTCTCCTCGTTCGGAGCGCGCTTCTCCGCCCCCGCGCCGTTGGCGGCGACCGCTCCGCCGTTCCAGGTCGGACTCCCAGATGGCCGCATGGCCATCTCACCGTCTTTGAACTCAGCGATCATGGACGAGTTCCCTCAGCGGGCGAGCCGCTGTTCGGCTGGCAATCGTCTTTCTCCCCGCAGAGTACCAAGCCAATTCCACCCTGTCTAATCGCGCGTTTCGATACGAGCAAATCGCGCCGGCTGGTGACCGGGGCAGCGCAGACTCGTTCTTCGGGAGAGAATCCCTCTCCTCCTCCGGATTCCCCGGCCGGCGGACGCGTAGGCCTCTCAGGCCCCAAAGATCGGCTCGAGAAGTAAGGACTTCAGCGCTCGCCTTAATGGCCAACCGACGGACGGAAGATCCCCCTCCGCACACCACTCCATCTCCCCTTGCGTCCCCCCCGCTGCGCTGCTAATATGAAACCGTACTAGATTAGTGCTATATGTTCCGATTCGGAGCCCCTAAATGGTAAGGCTCGGCAAATTAACAGACTACGGCCTAGTCCTGATGACCTACATGGCCCGCGCCGAAGGCTTGCCCATGCGTACGGCCCGCGACCTCGCCCGCGAGTCGAAGCTCCCTCTCTCGACCGTCAGCAAGCTGCTGAAGGAACTTCTGCAAAGCGGTCTGCTGGTGTCCCATCGTGGGATCAAGGGAGGCTACTTGCTGGCTCGCGAGCCGCACGAGATTTCCGTCGTCGAGATGATCGCCGCCATCGAAGGACCGATGGCGCTCACCGAGTGCAGCAGTGAAATCACCGGCCTATGCAATCTCGAGCCTTGCTGCCCCCTCAAGAGCAACCAGCAAGTCATCAACCAGGCCGTCCGCGGCGTGCTCGAAAAGATCACGCTCTCCGACCTGCTGCATCCCATGCACCTCACCAACATCAAAGACGCGCGGGGCCGAGTGGTCTCCACGATTTCGTCCGGGGGAATTCAATGAGTTCGAATACCGACGCCGCAATTCGCGAGCTGGCGCAGCAGGAATACAAATGGGGTTTCGTCACCGACATCGGCGAAGACCGCGCGCCCAAAGGATTGAGCGAGGAAATCATTCGCTTTATCTCCGCCAAGAAGAACGAACCGGAGTTCATGCTCGAATGGCGCCTGAAGGCCTTCCGCCACTGGATGACGCTCGAAACAAATCAGGCCGAGCCGAAGTGGGCCAACATTCACTATCCGCCCATCGACTATCAGGCGATCTCGTATTACTCCGCTCCCAAACAGAAGCCGAATCTGAAATCGCTCGACGAGCTCGATCCCGAAATCCTGCGCACCTATGAGAAGCTCGGTATTCCTCTCGCAGAACAGAAAATGCTCGCGGGCGTGGCCGTTGACGCGGTGTTCGACAGCGTCTCCGTCGCCACCACATTCAAGGAAAAGCTCAACGATGTCGGCGTTATCTTCTGCTCTTTCTCCGAAGCCGTGCAGAAGCATCCCGATCTGGTGAAGAAGTATCTCGGTACCGTCGTTCCGCACACGGACAACTTTTTCGCCGCGCTTAACGCCGCCGTCTTTACCGACGGCTCGTTCGTCTACGTGCCCAGGGGCGTGAAATGTCCGATGGAGCTTTCCACCTACTTCCGCATTAATGCCGCCGAAACCGGCCAATTCGAACGCACTCTGATCGTTGCGGACGAAGGCGCCTCGGTCAGCTATCTCGAAGGCTGCACCGCTCCGATTCGCGACGAAAATCAACTGCACGCTGCGGTTGTCGAGCTGATCGCGCTCGACGATGCGCAAATCAAGTACTCAACTGTCCAGAACTGGTATCCCGGCGACAAGAACGGCAAGGGCGGAATCTACAATTTCGTGACCAAGCGTGGAGCCTGCCGTGGCAAGAATTCCAAAATCTCCTGGACGCAGGTCGAAACCGGCTCGGCCATCACCTGGAAATATCCCAGCTGCATCCTCCTGGGAGAAAATTCTGTCGGGGAGTTCTATTCCGTCGCGCTGACGAATAACTATCAGCAGGCCGACACTGGCACAAAGATGATCCATATCGGCAAAAATACGCGTAGCACGATCGTGTCGAAGGGAATTTCCGCCGGTCACGGCCAGAACACTTACCGCGGCCAGGTGAAAATCATGAAGGACGCCGTCGGCGCCCGAAATTACACCCAGTGCGATTCCCTGCTCATCGGCGACAAATGCGGCGCCCACACGTTCCCATACATCGAGGTAAAAAACTCGACTGCCCGCATGGAGCACGAGGCCAGCACGTCAAAGATCGGCGAAGACCAGATGTTCTACCTCCGCCAGCGCGGCCTGAAAGCAGAAGACGCTGTCAGCATGATCGTGAACGGCTTCTGCAAGCGAGTTTTCAAGGAATTACCAATGGAGTTCGCAGTCGAAGCCCAAAAGCTCCTGAGCGTGAGCCTGGAAGGGAGCGTAGGCTAGTGATGCGCCAGGGCCCCTCACCGCTTGCTGTGCCCGGCGCGGGGGTTCCTTGGCGCGATGCCACCCACCTGGCTCGATCACACGCTATCGTTTTGGGATCATTTCTTATGCATTTCGACTGGGCAATGAAACCGAGTAGCAACGAAGGTAACCCGCGCTGAAAACAAAGGATCGGTGCCACTCCGAATCGACAATAAAACGGGGGCAACCACAAAAAGGGACGAACTGAATGAGTCTTTTGGACATTAAGAACTTGAAAGTCCGGGTCGAAGATCGCGAGATCCTCCGCGGCATCAACCTCCAGCTGAATACCGGCGAAGTGCATTCGATCATGGGCCCCAACGGCTCGGGCAAGAGCACTCTCGCGCAGGTACTGGCCCGCCGTGAGACGTACAACGTCACCGGCGGCGAGGTTTACTTCAATGGCAAGGACCTGCTGGCCATGAAGCCGGAGGAAGCCGCGTGCGAAGGCCTGTTCCTCGCGTTTCAGTATCCGGTCGAAATTCCTGGCATCAGCAACGCCTATTTTCTCCGCTCCGCTCTCAACGCAGTCCGCAAGTATCGCGGCCTCGACGAAATGGACGCCATGGATTTTCTTCCCATGTTGCGCCAGAAATTAAAACTGCTCGACATGGACGACAAGCTTCTGAACCGCTCCGTGAACGAAGCGTTCTCAGGCGGCGAGAAAAAGCGCAACGAGATCCTGCAGATGGCTGTGCTCGAGCCGAAGCTCGCGATCCTGGACGAAACCGACTCCGGCCTCGATATCGACGCGCTCAAGATTGTGGCGAAAGGCGTCAACTCGATGCGCAGCCCCGACCGCGCCATGCTGGTCGTAACGCACTACCAGCGCCTGCTCGACTACATCGTGCCGGATAAAGTTCACGTACTCGTAAACGGCCGCATCGCCCGCAGCGGCGGCCCCGAACTGGCTCTCGAACTGGAAGACAAGGGCTACGCCACGTACGAAACCGCCGCGGGCGCATAAGGCTTTTGAGGTTTTGGGATCTGAACGTAGCGCCGGGTCTTTAGCCCGGCCTGTTGTAGGAGGGACCGATCCATTGGCCAGCGCATCACAAGCCATCGCCCGTTACGCCGAAAGCTTCGGCGGTTTTGAAAATTCCGCACCGAGCCAGGATCTCGCCTGGCTGAAAAAACTCCGCCACGACGGATTTGCGCGTTTCAGGGAAGCCGGCTTCCCCACGATGCGCGACGAAGACTGGCGTTTCACGAACCCCAGCGCAATCACCAAGACGGCGTTTCATCTGGCGCGCAACGGCCACAAGTTGCCTTCACAGGAAGCGCTCGCTCCGTTCCTAATGGCCGGCGTAGCCTCGCGCCTGGTTTTCGTTGACGGGCGCTTCGCTCCGGCACTTTCCTCGATCGGAGAGCTGCCAAAGGGCGTGACGGTCGCGAGCCTCGCTTCCGAAATCGCGAAAAATCCGGCCGTCGTCGAAAAACATCTCGGCCAATACCTGAGTCTCGAGCGCGATTCCTTCAGCGCGCTCAATACCGCATTCCTGGAAGACGGCGCCTACGTTCACGTTCCGAAGGGCGTGGTTCTCGAGGATCCGGTCGCGGTCCTCTACGTCTCGACTGAACACGATTCCCCGGTCGTCAGCCATCCGCGCAACTTGATTGTGGTCGAAGAAAACGGTCAGGCGACCGTGGTTGAAGACTACATTTCACTCGGCGCGAGCGAAGCGCTTTGCAACACCGTAACGGAGCTGGTCGCCGGCGATCACGCCGTCGTCTCGCACTACATGATCGAGCGCGAACACACCAGCGCCTACAACGTCTCAACGCTGCGGATCCAGCAGGGCCGCGCCGCGGACGTCGCTTCGCACTCCATCCTGCTCGGCGGCGCGCTCGTGCGTAATAATGTGCATCCGGTCCTCGCCGGCGAAGGCGGCGAGTGCCTGATCAACGGTCTTTTCATCGGCGACGGCCGCCAGCACCTCGACAATCACATGCTCGTTGAGCATGCCAGCCCGCACTGCGGCAGCCGCCAGTTTTACAACGGCATTCTTGACGGCCGCGCTCACGGCGTTTTCCACGGCCGCATCATCGTGCACAAGGACGCGCAGAAAACCGACGCGAAGCAGACCAACCGCAACCTGCTGCTTTCAGACACCGCCCAAATCGACACCAAGCCGCAGCTGGAAATCTACGCCGACGACGTGAAGTGCACGCACGGCGCAACCATCGGTCAGATGGAGGAAAACGCGCTGTTTTATCTGCGCTCGCGCGGTATCGACGAAACCTCCGCGCGCCGACTATTGCTCGTCGCGTTCGCCAGCGAATGCACGGACCGCATGAAGGAAGGCCCGGTCCGCGCCCACGTCGAAAAACTGATTCACAATCAGGCGCTGCGACTGGCGGAAAGTTCACTCGGGAGGGTCGCATGACCACCGCTGCCCGCAGAATCGATTCGCCGCCGCATTCGGTTGCCGATTCGATCGACGTGGCCCGCGTGCGCGCCGATTTCCCGATTCTCGAAACCATGGTCCACGGCAAGCCGCTGGTCTATCTCGATAACGCCGCGACGTCGCAGAAGCCACGCGCGGTCATCGACGCGATCATGCGCTATTACCAGGGCACCAACGCCAACGTGCATCGCGGCGTTCACTACCTTTCCGAGACCGCGACGGAGGGCTACGAAGGCGCCCGGAAAATCGCGCAGCAGTTCATCAACGCTGCGCACTCGCGCGAAATCATCTTCGTCCGCGGCACAACGGAAGGCATCAATCTCGTGGCGCACACGTTCGGCCGCACCCGCATCGGCGCCGGAGACGAAATTCTGATCACGGCCATGGAGCACCATTCGAACATCGTTCCCTGGCAGATTCTCTGCGAAGAAAAGGGAGCGAAGCTCCGTGTTGCGCCGATCAACGACAATGGCGAGCTACTGCTCGACGAATACGCCAACCTCCTCAGCGCGAAAACGAAGCTTGTCGCCGTGACCCACGTCTCGAACGCGCTGGGCACTATCAATCCCCTCAAGCGCATGGTCGAGCTCGCGCACGCCCACAACGTTCCAGTCCTGGTCGACGGCGCGCAGGCCGTGCCGCACATCAAAGTCGATGTCCAAGCGCTCGATTGCGATTTCTACACGTTCTCCGGCCACAAAGTCTACGCGCCCACCGGCATCGGTGTCCTGTACGGAAAGGCGGCCCTGCTTGAATCCATGCCTCCCTACCAGGGCGGCGGCGACATGATCAGCTCCGTCACCTTCGAGCGCACGACCTACAACAAGCTGCCCTACAAATTTGAAGCCGGCACGCCCGATATCGCCGGAGTGATCGGGCTTGGCGCGGCGCTCAC
Source organism: Candidatus Acidiferrales bacterium (assembly GCA_035603395.1). Classification (GTDB taxonomy): domain Bacteria; phylum Acidobacteriota; class Terriglobia; order Acidiferrales; family UBA7541; genus Palsa-295. The sequence goes on along the minus strand of DATNKM010000061.1, from coordinate 11,158 downwards.
ATATGTCGAGAACCTCGGCATCGAAAATATCGGCGCGCACGAACACGACTTGCTCGGCTACGCAACCGCCGCGCTTTCCGCGATTCCCGGCGTTCGCATCATCGGCACCGCGAAAGAGAAAGCCGCGGTCGTGTCCTTCGTCATCGAAGGCGTCCATCCGCACGACATCGGCACGATTCTCGACCAGCAAGGTATCGCCATTCGCACCGGGCATCACTGTTCGCAGCCCGTCATGGAGCGCTTCGGCATCCCCGCCACGGCGCGCGCCTCATTCGCCGTCTACAACACCCGCCAGGAAATCGACGCGCTGGTTGGCGGCATCCAAAAGGTGAAGGAGGTTTTCGCCTGATGTCCGACCTGCGCGATCTTTATCAGGACGTAATTCTGGAGCACAGCAAGGCGCCGCGAAATTTTCGTGTGCAGCCAGCGGCGGATCACAAAGCCGAGGGCTTCAATCCCCTGTGCGGCGACCGGTTCACCATCTACGTCACGCTCGACGGCGACGCCATCAAGGACGTCAGCTTCCAGGGCGCCGGCTGCGCGATCTCGAAGGCCTCGGCCTCCATGATGACCCAGAGCGTGAAAGGCAAGACCATGGCGGAAGCCGAACAAATCTTCGAGCGCTTTCACGAAATGGTCACGGGACACGCCGAGAAGCCCGCCGAGGAATCTGATCTCGGCAAGCTCACCGTTTTTTCCGGCGTCTCGGAGTTTCCTGTTCGCGTGAAATGCGCCACGCTCGCCTGGCACACGCTGCATGCCGCGCTCGAAGGCAAGCAGGACCCGGTTTCGACCGAGTAGCTGGAATTTCAGCATGAACGAATACATCCAACTCAAGCGCGAAACAGCTGCGATCGCCATTCCGAGCGGCAATCCATCCATTCTGCCTACTGGCACCGGCGTCAGCGTGATGCAGTTTCTCGGCAGCAGTTGGACGGTGACCAGCGCGCATGGAATGTTTCGCATCGACGTGAAGGACGCCGACGCGCTCGGCCTCGAGCCTCCCACGTCAGCAGCCGACGCCGCCGGTGAGCCCGCGCGGTTCAGTGAAAAATTGGTCTGGGATCAGCTGAAAACGATCTACGATCCGGAAATTCCCGTCAACATCGCCGATCTCGGCCTGATTTACGCCTGTGACATTAAGCCGCTCGAGCAGGGAGGCAACCGCATCGAAATCAAAATGTCGATGACCGCTCCCGGCTGCGGAATGGGCAACGTTCTAAAAATGGACGTCGAGAGCAAGCTCGGAAAGCTGCCGGACGTGAAAGAAGTCGACGTCGAAATCGTGTTCGAACCGCAGTGGGGCCCGTCGCGCATGTCCGAAGCCGCAAAACTTCAGCTGGGCTTCGATCTTTAGTCCGCTCTACAATTCGCAGATCAGTTTGCGGGTTTTGGCGCGGCGCGAACGGTGATGTCCGTCGGACGTTTGATCGCCATCGAACGCGAGCCGCTCCAGACGAGCTGCAATCCCGCGAAGATCGCGATTCCCGCGATAACGAATTTTAGTTTTCGCGCCGGCACACGCTTCGCCAGCAGACAGCCGATCAACACGCCCGGAACGCCGCCCGCGAGAATCTGCAGCAGCACGTGGCTATCGATCGCGCCGAATTTCCACTGGAACAGGCTGCCGATCACTGCCAGCACCAGACCGAACAAAATGTCGGTGCCGACGACCTCCGGCGGCGACATCTCCGAATAGTTGAGCAGTAGCACGGTGCCGAGCGCTCCGGCGCCCGCGGACGAAAATCCGGCTTCGACGCCGATCGGCAGCGCGAGCCACGGAAGCCAGCGGGAGTTTTTCTTTGCGAAGCTGCGATTTTGCAGGCGCGAGAAGAACGTGATGCAGGACGACGCAGTGAGAATGACACCGAGCACAACGACGATCACGGGATTGCCGCCGGACTTGCTGAGCAAGCGCAGAAACAAAGTGCCGATCAGCAAACCTGGAACCGCGCCCTGCAGCAAGAGCCAGAGATAGCTCCAGTGAATGTGCCGCCCTGCGAGATAAAACGGCGCAGCAATCAAACGCAGGACGCCCGCGAAGACGAATGCGGTTCCGACGGACGACGCAGCGGGCATGCCGACGATCAATACGAGGGCTGGAACAGTGAAGCTGCCGCCGCCGATCCCGGTGATACCGACGGCGAGCGCGATCACAAATCCGATCAATATATGCAGGGGGGCGTTCATCGGGCGATTACTGATCGGATCGCTTGGATTCCGTGTGAATGCCGCATTCGAGCTTGGCGCCGCCCCATCGCCCGGAGCGCGGATCGGCTCCCGCGGCGGGAATTGCGGTGCACGGCTCGCAGCCGATGCTTTTGTAGCCCGCATCGTAGAGCCGCAGATACTCGATTTTTTCGCGCGACGTGTATTCCCAAACCTGGCCCCAGGTCCACCCGGCGAGCGGGCTGACTTTCAGCAGGACTTTTCCGCTGGGCAGCTCGTGGTTCTCGACGACTTTCAGATTCTTGCGCGTTGGCGACTGTTCGCGGCGCAGGCCGGTGAACCAGAGATCGAATTTTTCAAGCGCCGCAAAAAGCGGCTCGACCTTGCGCAGGTGGCAGCAGCGGCCGGGATCGGTGCGGTTGAGAATTCCAAACGCGGCCTCCTGTTCGGTAACGGACCGCTTCGCCGCCAGATTCTGCACGTTGAGATTCCATTCGCGGGCCATGCGGTCGCGGTAAGCGTACGTCTCAGCGAAATGGTAGCCGGTATCGAGAAACAGGACGGGAATTTCCGGCAGGCGCTTGCGCAGCAGATCGAGGACGATCATGTCCTCGGCCTGGAAGCTGCAGGTGATGCACACGGCGCCATTTTTCACCGCGGCCGGATTCCCCGCGAGCAGGCGGTCGATTGCATCGGCGGCCGAAAGGGTCTCGAATTGTTCGGCGAGCGCCGACGTGGTCATGATCGTCCCTTCTCCGAATCCAGCGAATAATTATCGCGCCATTTGCGGAGAACTTTCATGATGCGGTTCACGGCTTCTTCGTCCGTGTCATCCGTGATGCGGACGGCGAAAAACGCGTCGGGGCCGAAAATCGCGCGGACGACCTGTTTCTGGTCCGTGCCATCATCGAGCGGACAGAAAACCGTGATGTAGCCGGAAAGCCGGAACGCTTTCGCGACGGTGACGAGCTCGTGCGAAAGGAAATCGTTTGGACCGGCGAGCTGCACTTGCCAGCCTTCGTCAAACAGGCGGCGCTCGACAAGCTCCGCGACGTGCGGGCGCCCCTTCACCCAGACGGCAGCGGCGGGATGGCCGAAGCGCAGAATGCGTTCTTCCTTAGTGCTATGTTTGCGATGCGCAGCGGCCGAGCGCGGGCCGCTCTTAGGCTCGACGGCGCGCTCGATGATGCCCGCCGCTACGGTGGCATTGGTGAGCGGGTCGATGACGATGAAGCTGCCGGTGATGCGATTCACTTCGTACGGATCGAAGAGCAACGGCAGCGTCGTTTTCATGTCGACCGCGGCAATCTCGTTCAGTTCAAGTTTCGTCGCGCGCTCGTGCTCGAGCGTGTTGATGTCCACGCGGTAGCGGATCTGACTGACACGCGCGCGAACGGTGCGCGTGGTGTGCTTGAGCACGTAAATTTTGTGCGGATCGAGCGGCTCGGAATGCATCCAGACGAGCGTGGCCTGGAATTCCGTGCCGGAATGCGGAGGGTTCGCTTCGCCGACCAACATGTCACCGCGGCTGAGATCGATTTCATCTTCGAGCGTAATGGTGATGGAATCGCCGGGAGCGGCGGATTCGGGCTCATCCTCGAAAGCGACGAGTGACTGGACTCTGGTCTTTACCCCGCTGGGCATGGCCACAACGGTCGCGCCCGCCTTCAGCGTGCCGGAAACTACCTGGCCGGCAAAACCGCGGAAGCTCGCGTCCGGGCGAATCACGTACTGAATCGGCAGGCGAAGCGGACCCGAAGCCGAACCAATGCCTGCGGGAATCGTCTCGAGATATTCGAGCAGCGGCGGTCCCTCGAACCACGGCATGCGTTTGCTGGAGCGCACGACGTTGTCGCCCTCGAGCGCGCTGACGGGAACGGCGTACACATTCTTGATGCCGAGGTGATCGGCGAACTGCCGAAACTCCGCAGAGATGCGGTCGAAAACCTCCTGCGAAAATCCGACCAGATCTATTTTATTCACGGCCGCGACGATGTGCTGCACACCGAGCAGATGCGCAATGAAAGCGTGGCGGCGCGACTGGCGCAGGACGCCTTTCGTCGCGTCCATCAACACCACGGCGGCTTCGGCGGTGGAGGCGCCTGTCGCCATGTTGCGCGTGTACTGCTCGTGGCCGGGCGTGTCGGCAATGATGAATTTGCGCTTGGGCGTCGAAAAATAGCGATAGGCGACATCGATGGTGATTCCCTGCTCACGTTCGGCGCGCAAGCCGTCGGTAAGCAGCGAGAAATCAATCGGGCCGGTGGAGCGATTGACTTTGCTTTTCTGCACGGACGCGAGCTGGTCCTCGAAGACGGATTTGCTGTCGTAGAGCAGGCGGCCGATAAGCGTGGACTTTCCGTCGTCGACGCTGCCGGCGGTGGAAAAACGCAGCAGTCCCAGTTGATTGGTGAGCGATCCGACGGCACCCACGCTTGAGGCGGAAGGTGCCAACGCTACCGACGGCGCGTCCGTCGGCTCGGGTGCAGCGGTCGACATCAGAAATATCCTTCGCGCTTCTTGATTTCCATCGAGCCTTCTTCGTCGTGATCGATGGTGCGGTTTTCGCGCTCGGAGCGGCGGAACGAAATCATCTCGTCGATGATTTTCGGAACTGTATCGGCGTCCGAGCGGATGCCGCCGGTGCACGGAGCACACCCAAGCGAACGCATGCGGCATTTCACCATCTGCGTTTTTTCACCGGGCAAGAGCCGGACGCCGGCCTGCAGCAGCAGGATCTGTTCGCCGCGCACAAGGGCTTCGCGTTCCTTCGCGAAATAGAGCGGGACGATCGGAATCTTCTCGGCGTGAATGTAGAGCCAGACGTCGAGCTCGGTCCAATTCGAAAGCGGGAAGACGCGGATGCTCTCGCCCTTGTGATGGCGGCTGTTGTAGAGGCTCCAAAGCTCCGGCCGCTGATTTTTCGGATCCCACTGGCCAAGTGCGTCGCGGAAGGAATAGACGCGTTCCTTCGCGCGGGATTTTTCCTCATCACGGCGCGCGCCGCCAAATGCGGCGTCGAATCCACCTTCGGCCAGGCCGTCGAGCAGCGAGCGCGTCTTCAGGAAGCCGCAGCATTTCTGCGTGCCGAGCGAGTAGGGATTTGCGCCGTCCTCCAGGGCTTTTTGATTCTTGTGGACGATCAACTCGACGCCGAGGTGCTTCGCGTACCAGTCGCGAAATTCGATCATCTCGGGAAATTTGTAGCTGGTGTCGATGTGCAGTAGCGGAAACGGAATTTTGCCGGGGTAGAAGGCTTTCTGCGCCAGGCGCAGCATCACGGACGAATCCTTACCGATGGAATACAACATCACCGGATGCGCGAATTCGGCCGCGGCTTCGCGCAGGATGAAGATGCTCTCGGCTTCGAGCATTTTCAGATGGTCGAGTTGGCTCAGCGCCGCCACGTCGTCGGTTTCCCTTGTGCCCCTCTCGAAAAGATCAAGCCTGAACTCTCGCACAGCCATAAAAAATCCCGCCTCCCGGGTTATTCCAAGGGCGGGTTGAATTCAAGCCTGGTTTTGGTTCGAACCTAGTCTATGAATCCCCGGGCCCCCGAAGACGCACACATACCAGGGCATGGACAACAGGCACAACAGCGACAGGCGTTCGGGAGCATCGTTTCCATAGTGTACCAAATTAGTCTAGTCTCGGTGGCTGACACTGTCAATCAATGTGGTGCTGACAGCTGTTTACCTGACCTTCCGATTCGATGCGGTGGGAGTGGGGCACGATCCTGCCGATTGACGCGACCGGCGGAGTAAGCTACAACTTGCTCAATGGCCAACAACACGCGAACGTCACGGCTGCTGAGCCCTCGCGATGCGGCGAAGATCTTGGGGATCAGCTATCCCACTCTGAAGCAGTGGATTTACAAGAAAAAGCTGCACACGGTGACGACCGCCGGCGGGCACCACCGGATTCCCGAATCCGAGTTGGACGAATTCCTGCACCTGCATTCGGAGCGGTTGCCGGTCGAGCAGCGGCGGCCGAATTTCCGGCAGATCAGCGGGCGCAATCAGCTGGCGGGGCGAGTGACGGAGATCAAAGTGGACGGACTGATTGCGCAGATTGCACTGTCGATCGGCGGACAAAAGATTACGTCCATCATCACGGCCGACGCAGTGCGCGAGATGCGCCTGAAAGTGGGAGACAAGGCTGCCGCGCTGATCAAATCCACTGAAGTAATGATTGTCCGAATCTAGATCGGGATTGCGAAGATCCGGCCGGCAGTTCCCTTCGGAAAACGCCTACAACAAAATTGACGTCACGCCCCGGAGCGTGTTAATCCGTATAGCGGAGCGAATCGCTCGGCGTCGACTCGCCACAGGCTCACGGAGGTTTCCCATGTTGCGCTCGCTTCCCCGCATTCTTTTCCTTCTTGCTGCAGCAATGGTTTTTCTTGCGGGCGGAGGTGTGCTGTTTTGCAGCGGGCCGCCCCAGTCTGAGAAAGCGAACCTGACCGTTTCGGCAGCGATCAGCCTCAAGGATGCGCTGGACGACGCGAAGCTGATTTACACGAAGGATCATCCGAATGTGACCGTTGCGGTGAACTACGGCGCGTCGGGCACGCTGCAATTGCAGATCGAGCAGGGGGCGCCGGTGGATATTTTCTTCTCGGCAGCGTCCAAACAGATGGATGTGCTGGAAATGAAGGGGCTGCTGCTGGCGGGCACGCGCAAAGACGTGCTGCTGAACGAAGTAGTGTTGATCGTGCCGAAGGATTCGAAGCTTGGGCTTACGTCATTCAAGGATTTGACGCGGGCGGATGTGAAACGCGTGGCGCTGGGCGAGCCGTTGAGCGTGCCTGCCGGACAGTATGCGAAGGAAACTCTGACTTCGTTGGGGATTTATGACGCGGTGAATGCGAAGGCAGTGCTGGGGAAAGACGTGCGGCAGGTTTTGACTTATGTTGAGACCGGGAATGTCGACGCCGGGATTGTGTATGCTACCGATGCGATTTCTTCCGAGAAGGTCGCGCTGGTCGCTACGGCGCCCTCGAAGTCGCATTCGTTGGTAATTTATCCGGCGGCGGTGATCAAGGATACGAAGAATCCGGCGGCGGCTCAGGCGTTTCTGGATTTTTTGGCCGGTCCGCGCGGGACGGCAGTGTTTGAAAAGTACGGATTTAAGGCCGCGGGAATGTGACGTCTGGTGCGCGGCTGGAGCTGATGGCCAAATCCTCGATAGCGCCGGAGCGAGTTCCGGGGCTGCGCAACGGCAGCAAGCTGCCGCGCTACATCACTCGAGCCGCGTCGTGGACGTCGCGCCACGTATGGCAAGAAAAACGCCGGCGGCTTGCCGGAGCTACGCGACGCGACGATCTACGGCTGCTCCTATGGCGCGGACTTCTTTCATCATCTGCGCGAATTGATCAGGATAGAGCGATTGCACGCCGTCCGACATGGCTCGCTCGGGGTCGGGGTGGACTTCGATGATCAGGCCGTCGGCGCCGGCTGCTACTGCGGCGCGGGCCAGGGCCGCGACTTTGTCGCGCTTGCCGGTGCCGTGCGACGGATCTGCCATCACCGGTAGATGCGACAGGCTTTTCAGCACCGGGATGGCGGCGATGTCCATGGTGTTGCGCAGCGCCGTTTCGAAGGTGCGGATGCCCCGCTCGCACAGGATCACTTTGTAATTTCCGCCGGACATGATGTACTCCGCGCTGAGTAGAAGCTCTTCAATGGTGCCGGACATGCCGCGCTTGAGCAGTACGGGTTTCTGCACTTCGCCCAGCCCGCGCAGCAGGTGATAATTTTGCATGTTGCGCGCGCCGACCTGCAGCAGATCCACCCAGGGCAGCATGATTTCGATCTGCGACGGGTCCATCACTTCGCTGACGACGAGCAGTCCGTTGCGGTCTGCTGCGGCGCGCATCATCTTTAAACCTTCGACGCCGAGACCCTGGAAGCTGTAGGGTGACGAGCGAGGCTTGAACGCACCGCCGCGCAACAGTTTCGCGCCGGCTTTGGCCACGCTGGCGGCGACGCTTTCGATCTGCTCGGGGCCCTCGACGGCGCATGGGCCGGCCGCGACGATGATTTCCGGACCTCCTATCGTGACGCCTTTGCCGAGATCGAGCACCGTTCCCTCCGGCCGCACGCTGCGCGCGGCGAGCTTGTACGGATGCGAGATGCGGACGATTTCCTCGACACCCGGCGCGGAGCTGAGCGCAAAAAGCTCCTCGCGGCTGGTGCGGCTGTTGCCGACGACGCCGATCACGGTGCGCTCCTTGCCGCGGATCAGGTGCGCCTCGTAGCCGCATTCCTTGATGCGGTCGACGATGTGCTGGACTTGCGCGTCTGTTGCTTCACCGGTCATATTGAAAATCATTTTGCTTTCCTCACTGTGGCTGGGATTTTTGCTCCGATCTCGCCGCGGAGACATAGGAGCCGAGTATCCGCAGATTCACGACCAAGGATTCGAGCTCAGCGAGCGCTGCGGCGATCTCGGGATCGCGGCGCGACGCCTGCAAATCGAGATAAAAACGGTACTGCCACGGGCTGCCGTGCACGGGGCGGCTTTCGATCTTCATCAAGTTGATATTGCGACGCGCAAAGGGCTCGAGCGAGTGAACCAGTGCGCCGGGGCGATGATCGAGCTGAAAGACGAGCGAGAGTTTGTCCGCGTTTTCGGACGCATCGGCCGTGGTCGCAAGTAGGAGGAAGCGCGTGTAGTTTTCACGGTTGTCTTCCAGATGCTCGCGCAGGATCCGACCGCCGTAAAGCGACGCGGCGCGGCGGCCGGCGATGGCGGCGCGCGATTTGTCCTTGGCGTGAATCACGGAGCGGACGCTGCCGGCGGTGTCATCGGTGACCACGCGTTTGAGGCGCGGATTGGCGATGAAGAACTGTTCGCATTGCGCGAGTGCGACGGGATGCGATTCGACAACGACTAATTCTTCGAAGGACGCCCCGGGAACCGCGATCAGATTGTGCACGATCGGGATCACCACCTCCGCAAGAATGTTCAAGTTGCTTTCGACCAGGAGATCGAAAGACCTGTGGACCGAGCCGGCGAGACTGTTTTCAATCGGCGCGAGCAAATAATCGGCGACGCCATCGCTGATTGCGCTGAAAGCGGCCTCAAAAGTCGGACGCGGGACGAGCTGGATCTCCTCACCGAGGAGTTTCACGGCGGCTTCTTCACTGAAGGCGCCGCGCTCGCCTTGAAATGCCACGCGCGCGTTTTTCGCAACTTTCACTTTCTTGCTCGGGCCGCCTTTTTCGGCACGGTTGCGGAGGCGGGATGGCGTCCCTCGTGCGCGCCGAAGCCGTATTGCTGCTGCGTGCGAATCGATTCGTCGAGAATCACCTGATAAATTTTCACGATGGAGTCGATGGCGAGCGGGCCGGGATTCAGCGCTTTCATGCGCGACATGATTTCCTGCTCGCGCGCCGGGACGCGGAGACTGACGCCTTCGTCGGCTTTCAGGCGGCCGACCTCGAGCGCGAGCTCGGTGCGGAGATTGAGCAGGTGGAGCAGGGCCGTGTCGATCGCGTCGATTTTGCTTCGCCAGTCGATGATTTTGCTCATGAGTGTTGCGTCGCCTCCCATCGCCGGCGCATGGCCGGGCCGCTGACCTGAATCAAACCGTACGGACAACAAAAAAGCCGCGCCCTCGCTAGAGGTTCGCGGCCGGTTGCTTCGAAACTAGGCGCTGATTAAATCGTGCCTGTGTTCGCGCGCGTCTCGCCGGCCCGCTCCCCCGCGTAGAGGAAGCGGTACGTAAAGGCGAAATAGCTAGAGTTCAGACGCATGGCGCGCTCTTGGCTAATTCTTGGTGAATCGAACGTACGGCTCAAACGAATCGCCACTATACAAAAGGCCCGCGGAGGCGTCAAGCGCCGGGTTCGGAGGGCGGCCCATAAGCGCGATTTATGCCATCCGCAATAATTGGAAATTTGACTTATCCTGCTCGATCGCGTTTACTGGTGTTTCGCGACGTGAACTGCGCGGCGTGCGATTCACCGGTAGCGCCATCGCGAAACGAGGAAACCGTTTGTTGAATCGGAATCGGGACGTTACTCTATGACGCGGCAATCGATCATTCCCGTATATGTAATTATTCAGTGGGGGCCGCCCGTCTGAGAAAAGTTCAGGCGAATGCGCCCCGCACCTGAAGACAGGTCGCGGGGCTTTTTATTTTGGGGCCACGAAAGGTTTGGGACATGCAGAGCGATGCAATAAAAAAGGGCGTGGCGCGGGCGCCTGCGCGCGCGATGTTGAAGGCCACGGGCCTCACCGATGCAGATCTGGCCCGGCCGCTGGTCGCGGTGGCGAACACATGGAGCGAGGTGACGCCCTGCAATTTTCACCTGCGGTCGCTGGCGGAAAAGATAAAAGAAGGAATTCGCGCTGCCGGTGGAACGCCGATCGAGTGCAATACGATCGTGGTGTCGGACGGAATCACAATGGGCACGGAAGGCATGAAGGGATCGCTCGTTTCGCGCGAGGTGATTGCCGATTCGATCGAGCTTTTTGTGCGAGCGCACGCGTTCGACGCAGTGGTCGCGATCTGCGGGTGCGACAAAACGATTCCCGCCACGGTGATGGCGCTCGCACGGCTGAACCTTCCGGGGCTGGTGCTCTACGGCGGCTCGATCCTGGCTGGGCGATTTCAAGGGCACGACGTCACGATTCAGGACGTTTTCGAAGCGCCGGGCGCTTTCGCGTCGGGCAAAATGACAGCGGAGCAGGTTACCGACCTGGAAGACCATGCTTGTCCCGGAGCAGGCGCGTGCGGCGGCCAATTCACCGCGAACACCATGGCGACCGCGATTTCATTCCTGGGAATTTCACCGATGGGCGCGAACGAAGTGCCCGCCGTCGATCCGCGGAAACAGCAAGTCGCGGTCGATTGCGGCAAGAAAGTGATGGAATTGCTCCGCAAAGACCTGCGCCCCAGCCAGATCATCACCCACGCGTCGCTGCACAACGCGATTGCGTCAGTCGCCGCGTCGGGCGGCTCGACGAACGCCGTGCTTCA